>NZ_VFMM01000001.1:3050846-3376270 GCF_006715085.1 Kribbella jejuensis
TGCGCTGCACGACCGGCCGCTGCCTGCTCAAGACAACCCGCGCCGAAGACTTCCCCGAGGTCCTGGAGATCCACAAGCTCAGCGGCAACTCCTGCTCGATGCTCCGCGTCCGAGTCACCGACATGCACCACCTGGAAGCCCTCTTCGAACGCCTCGGCGAACACGGCGAAATGAACACCCACATCGTTCTCTCCACCGAGTTCGAAGGCCGCCCCGTCCAGCCGGCCACCAACGAACGCCAGGTGACCCGCTCCGCCGGCTGGGGTTCGTGAACTGTCCGTGGGCGGATCTAGGGTGGATGTCATGACTGTGAAGCTTGGTGCGCATGTGGACCAGGAAGACCCGTTGGCAGAGGCTGCTGATCGGGGCGCTGATCTGGTGCAGTTCTTCCTGGGGAATCCGCAGGACTACAAGGCGCCCAAGCTTGCGTATGCCGATGGCGAGGACGCGCTCAAGGAGCGGGCGGCCGAGGCGGGCGTGGATCTGTACGTGCACGCGCCGTACCGGTTGAACGTGGCGAACACGAACAACCGGATCCGGATCCCGAGCCGCAAGCTGCTGCAGCAGACGCTGGACAAGGCGGCCGAGATCGACGTCAAGGGCGTGATCGTGCACGGCGGGCACGTCGGCGACGACGACGATCCCGAGGCCGGGTTCGACAACTGGCGCAAATGCATCGAGCGGGCGGAGCTCCCGGTGCCGTTGCTGATCGAGAACACCGCCGGCGGGGAGAACGCGATGGCCCGCCAGCTCGACCGGATCGCGCGGCTCTGGGAGGCGGTGCAGGCGTCCGGCAATGACCGTCTGGAGAACGTCGGCTTCTGCCTGGACACCTGCCACTTCCACGCGGCCGGCGAGGAGCTGCCGACGATCGTCGAACGGGTGCTGGCGATCACCGGGCGGATCGACCTGGTGCACGCGAACGGGTCCCGCGACGAGTTCGGTTCCGGCGCGGACCGGCACAGCAACTTCGAGGAGGGTCACATCGACCCGGCCGACATCGTCGCGGTGATCGAGGCCGCCGGCGCCCCGGTCGTGGTCGAGACGCCGAACGCGGACAACGGGCAGAAGGCCGACCTCGACTACCTCCGCGCGCACCTCAAGTCGTAGGCGTCGACTCCGCCGGCGGCTTCATACCGTAGATCCAGTACGTCAACGCCCACGGCAGCGCCAGCGAGAGGGCCGAGTGGTTGTCGGTCGGTACGGCGAGGCCGCAGATCACCGCGATGACGACGAGCACGGTGCTGGCCTGGAACAGGTCGACCGGGCCGACCCGCGTGCGCAGCGTGACCTTGTCCTTCGCGCAGCCGACGTACAGCGCGATGAGGGCGAGTACGCAGAGGATGACGGCGATCGCGCCGAGCCAGGCGAGGCCGGTGAACTTCTTGTCGTTCTGGACCATCCCGGAGACCACGAACGCACCGGCCAGCAGCGTCAGCCAGGCGCAGGACCACTCGAAGGTGCGGACCGTCCGGCGGGCCCGCTCGGCCGGATCCTCCGGCTCCGGCTCCGACCCGGCCTTCGAAGCCGCCGGGCCCGCAGCGGTCGTCGGGCCCACAGCGGTCGCCGGGTCGCCGGCGGTCGGCGGGTCGGCGGCGGTCGTCGGGTCGGCGGCGGTCGTCGAGACCGTCGGCTCGTCGGGTTCGGCGGCCGGGGCGGGCTCGGGGTCTGACTGCGCCATGCCAGTGACGGTAGCGCAGAATGAGGCTATGCAGCCCTGGGCCGATCAGTTCCCCGAGCTGTTCGCGCCCGGCTACTGGGAGTGGGGCGACCTGGACGTGCGCTTCACCGTCGAGGAACCGCCGGACGAGCTGATCAGCAACGCGCACGTGGTCTGCCGGACCGCCGACGGAGTCGTTGTCTGCGCCAACGATCTCGGCTGGCGTTTCCTCCCCGGCGGGACCCGCGAGCCCGGCGAGACAATCGAGCAACTGGTCCGGCGCGAGCTCCTTGAGGAAGCGGGCGCGTGCCTGGCCGGTCCGCTGACGTGGCTCGGCGCGCACCGCGCCGACCACCGCCGCCCGGAGCCGTACCGTCCGCATCTTCCGCACCCGGTGTCGTACTGGGCGAACTACGTCGCGGACGTCGTCATCGAGCAGCCGCCGAGCAACCCTGCGGACGGCGAACAGATCACCGAGGTGCTCACACTTCCACCAGCTGCAGCCGCCGACTACCTCGACGGCCAGCCCGGTGGAGTCATGGGCCCGGTCGTCAGGCTGGCTCAGGCAATGCGGCTGGTCTAGCCGCCTTCCACGGAAGCAGTACGGCGCTCAACGTGCAGCAAATCCCCGCGACCCACAGTGCGCCGCGCATCCCGACCACCGTGGCCAGTACGCCGCCTAGTGCCATGAAGGCCGGCTGTACGCAGCGGGAGCTGATCGACCACGACCCCACGACGCGCGCCATGAAGCCGTCCTCGGTGACCTCCATCCGGTACGTCGCAAACGACGGGTTGAACGCGCCCGCGCCGACGAGCAGCGCCGTCTCCGCAGCGGTGATCAGCACGAAACCGCCCCAACCGTGCGGCGCCAGCGGAAACAGCAACAACCACGGAGCCCGCAGTACGCCGAACACGCGCAGCATCCACGGCAGCCCGTGCCGCTCGGTCAGCCGCGGCGCCATCCGGGCCCCGGCGACGCCGCCGATGCAGGAGACGCCGAGCATCACGCCGTAGCTCCAGGGCGCGAGCCCGAGGTCGCGCAGCATGAACACGGTCAGCAGCGGCGAGGTCATCATCACCGGACCGCCGAAGAGCTGCGAGTTCCAGAACAGGATCCGCAGGCCGCGATGCCGCAGGATGTACCGCCAGCCGGCGGTGATGTCGCGTTTGCCCTCGCGCTTCACCGGCTCCGGCTCGGGCTGCTGGATCCGCCGGATGCCGAGCGCGGACCCGAGGAACGAGACGGCGTCGACCGCGAGCGTGACGGTCGCTCCGACGAGACTGACGAGCGCACCGCCGACCGCCGGGCCGATGCTCAGCGAGACCCAGTTCGTCTGCTCGAACCGGCTGTTCGCCTCGGCCCGCCCCGCCGCCGGGACGAGCGCCTTCAGATGCGCACCGCTCGCGGCCTGGAACGCGATCGTCCCCGCCGCCTGCAGCACGCCGGCGACGCACAGGTGCACGTAGGTCAGCCCACCGAACGCGGCCGCGACCGGCACCGACGCGAGCGCGACGAACCGGATCAGGTCCGACGCGATCATCACCGGCCGCTTGTGCCGCTGCTCGATGAAGTCGCCCATCGGCAACGCGAGCGCCGCGCCCGCCAGCGCGGACAACGCCGCCAGCAACGAGACCTGGAAGGTCGTCGAGTCCAGTGCGAGCACCGCGACCAACGGCAACGCGCCGAGTCCGACCGCCGATCCGAACGCACTGACTGTGAACGCCAACCACAACCGACGGAAGTCCCGACCCAAAGACATCCCGCGATCGTAGAAGCAGGCATCGACAGAATCAGCGCAGGTTGAGGCCGCCGTCCAACAGGATGACTTCACCGGTCAGGTAGGAGTTGTGGACAACTGCGGAGATCAGGTCTGCGACATCCACAGGTTGGGCGGCGCGGCGCATCGGGCTCGAGGTTTTCCACAGCTTCTGCGCGTCCGTCCACGATTCGGTCAGCGGCGTGTCGACGAGCCCGGGCGCGACCGCGTTGACGCGGACGTCCGGCCCGAGGGCAGCGGCGAGCAGCTTGGTGACGTGGTTCAGCGCGGCCTTCGAGGCGGCGTACGCGATCGAGCTGCCCTTCGGCCGGACGCCCGCGTGGCTGGTTACGTTCACGATGCATCCGCCGGCCTCGCGGAGCGCCGGTAGGGCCGCCGTACACAGGAGCCACGGCGCGACCAGGTTCACGTCGAGCAGCTGCCGCCAGTCGGACGCGGTCAGCGCATCCAGGTCGGCGTGCGGCACTGGCCAGCTGATACCGGCGTTGTTCACGAGTACGTCGAGCCGCCCGTGCTCGGCCAGGACCTCCGGTACCAACGCGGCCGCGGCCGTGTCGTCGGAGAGGTCGGCCTGGTGGTACGACCCGCCGAGCTCCGCGGCCAGCTTGTCGCCGGCCGAGCGGGTCGAGCGCGAGTGCACCGCGACGGTCATCCCGTCCGCGGCGAGTCGACGTACCGTCGCCTCCCCGATCCCAGAGGTCGACCCGGTCACCAACGCGACCTTCATGCGCCGTACCGGAGTCCGTCGAGCAGGAGGTTGAGCAGGCGGTCGGCCTGTTCGCGCTTGGAGCCGGTCGCGAGCGCGACTCCGCAGAGACCGGCGAGCAGGTCGTCGGCGGAGGTGTCGGGGCGGATCTCCCCGGCCTCGACGGCCGCCGCCAACAGCGGCCGGATCGCGCCGGTCAGCAGTTCGAAGCTCTGCGCGTACGGGTTCGCGCCGGACGCGATCACGGCGCGCAGCGCATCGGCCATGCCGAGCTTGCGGGTCATGTAGTCGACGTACCGGTCCATCCACGCCCGGAGCGCCTCGAGCGGAGGCAGCTTGGCGAGCAGCTCCGGCGCAGCGTCGCAGACGGCGGCGAGCTCACTGCGGTACGCTGCCTCGATCAGCAGCTCGCGCGTCGGGAAGTGCCGGTAGAGCGTCCCGATGCCGACACCGGCGTCCTTGGCGATGCCCTCCAGCGTCGCCTCCAGCCCGCACCGCGAGAACGCCAGCGCCGCGGCCGCCAGAACCTGCTCGCGATTGCGCTGGGCGTCGGCGCGCAGCGGACGTCCGGTCATCTCCCCTCCCACCCGAAGAACCTACCGCGTTTGATCACAGCACCCGCTCGGCTACGGATCCGTGAGCCGGGCCGGTAGCCTGACCCACCGTGAGTGACTTGAGCATTCGGACCATCTCCACCGACGAGCACGCCGCGTACATCGCGGCGCAACCGGCGGCGAGCTTCCTGCAGACGCCTGGTTGGGCCGCGGTGAAGAGCGAGTGGAAGGCGGAGTCACTCGGCTGGTACGAACCGGGCACGCCGGGCGAGCTGGTCGGCGTCGGCCTGGTGCTCTACCGGCAGATGCCGAAGGTGAAGCGCTACCTCGCGTACCTGCCGGAAGGTCCGGTGATCGACTGGGACGCGATCGACCCCGGCAGCTACCTGCGCCCGCTGGCCGAACACCTGGCCGAGCGCGGCGCGTTCGGCATCCGGATGGGTCCGCCCGTGGCGACCCGTCGGTGGAGCGCTCAGACGATCAAGGACGCCATCGCCGGCGGCCAGCAGCCGCGGCTCGGTGACGTCCGTCCGGACGTGATCGAGCCGTCCGGTGCCAGGCTCGGCGACCAGCTCCGCAAGCTCGGCTGGAAGCCGCCGCGGATCGCCGAGGGCTTCGCGGCCGGGCAGCCGCAGTACGTCTTCCAGGTGCCGCTGGCCGGCCGCACCGAGGACGACCTGCTGAAGGGCATGAACCAGCTGTGGCGGCGCAACATCAAGAAGGCCGCCAAGGCCGGCGTCGAGGTGACGCAGGGCGGGCCCGAGGACATCAAGGCGTTCCACGGGCTGTACGTCGAGACCGCCGAGCGCGACCACTTCACCCCACGCCCGCTGCCGTACTTCGAGAAGATGTACGACGCGATGGCGAACCAGCCGGCCGATTGCTGTGACTTCCGGATCTACAACGCCCACCACGAGGGCGACCTGGTCGCGTCGACGATCTGGGTCCGGGTCGGCGGTCACTCCTGGTACTCCTACGGTGCCAGCTCGACCGCCAAGCGGGACGTGCGCGGATCGAACGCGATCCAGTGGCGCATGATGACGGACGCACTCGCGGCGGGTGCGTCCGTGTACGACCTACGGGGCATCACCGACACCTTGGACCCGAACGACCCGCATGTCGGGTTGATCCAGTTCAAGACCGGTACCGGTGGCGAGGCCGTCGAGTACGTCGGTGAGTGGGATCTGCCGTTGAACAAGGCGCTCTACACCGCATTCGACCTCTACATGAGACGGCGTTGACACCATGCCCCTAGTCCTGCACGTCGATTCCGATCGATGGCGCGAACACCTGCGTTCCACGTGGAACCCCGACATCGTCCCGGTCGCCAAGGGCAACGGGTACGGGTTCGGCAACCACCGGCTGTTCGCGGAGGCCCGCGCGCTCGGCGCCCGGACGATCGCGGTCGGCACGTACTTCGAGGTCCCCGCGGAGCCGCGCGAGGACGTCGTGGTGCTGTCGCCGTGGCGGCCGTTCCTGGAGATGCCGCAGAGCCAGAACGTGATCCACACGGTCAGCCGGCTGGCCGACCTGGTCTCGATCCCGGCCGGCAGCCGGGTGCTGATCGAGGTGATGACCTCGATGCGCCGGCACGGCATCGGCGCCCGCGAACTGCGGCACACGATGCTGCTCAACGCGCTCGACCGGATCCGGTTCGAGGGCTGGTCGCTGCACTTCCCGATGGGTGCCGGCGGTACGTCGGCGAACCTCCGCGAGGCGCAGCAGCTGGCCAAGGCGGCCCTCGACGTACGGAAGAAGACGTTGTGGGTGTCGCACGTACCGGCGCAGAAGCTGGCCGACATCGGTGACGACGTGAAGCTCCGAATGGGTACCGGCCTGTGGCTCGGCGACCGCGGAGCGCTCTCGGTGAAGGCGACCGTGCTCGACGTGCATTCGGTACGGCGTGGTGAGCGCGTCGGCTACCGCCAGCGCCGGGTGAGCGGCGACGGGCACATCCTGGTCGTCTCCGGCGGTACGGCACACGGCGTCGGCCTGGAGGCCCCGACCGGCGCGGCGACCGTACGGCAGCGCGCGATCGCGATGGCCAAGGGCGGCCTGGACGCCGCCGGGATGGCGTTGTCGCCGTTCAGCATCGAGGGCAAGCAGCGCTGGTTCGCGGAACCGCCGCACATGCAGGCCAGCATGCTGTTCCTGCCGTCCGCGGTGGCCCCGCCGGCGGTCGGCGACGAGGTCGATCTCGACGTCCGCTACACCACCACCACGTTCGACAAGGTGTCGATGGATTGACTTAAGGTCCACCTGAAGTTGCAGCGTGGACCTATGAGCTTTCTGGAGCGGAGCGAGGAGCGGCCCGGGGCGGCCGAGCTGCGCGCTGCGTCGTACCGGATGCTGGCGCTGAAACGCGGTGCGACCTGCGTGGATGTCGCCTGCGGGGCGGGCCACGCGGTCGCCGAACTGGCCCGCAAGGGCCTGAAGGTGACCGGCATCGACATCGATCCGGACGCGGTCGAGGCGGCCCGGCAGCGCGCGCCCGGGGCAATGTTTCACGTGGCACATTCCGACGACCTGCCGCTCGCGGACGGGTCGATGGACGGGTACCGCGCGATGCGCCTGTTCCACCTGCTCGAGGATCCGCGCCCGACGATCGCCGAGGCGCACCGGGTACTGCGACCCGGCGGGCGGATCGTGGTCGGCGGGCAGGACTACGGCTTCGTGATGATCACCAGCTCCGACCAGGACCTGACCGACGTGATCCGCCTCGGCCTCGAATCGCACACCGTGTCGCCGCGCGCGACGCGAACCCTCCGCGAGGTCCTCCTCGACGCGAAGTTCTCCGACGTCGAGGTCGTCGTACACACCGAGGTCGTCACCGACCACAAGCAGCTGGCGCCGCAGCTGAAAGCAGCGGCCGCGGCGGCCGTCGACCAGGCGCTGATCACCAAGGAAGACGCCGACACCTGGCTGGCCGAACAAGCCGCCAGGGCGCGCCGGGACCACTTCCTGGCCGCGATCCCGACGATCCTCGTCGGCGCCCACCGCTGACGGGTGGGCTCCGCGCGAGGTCTACTGCTTGAGTGGACCCTTCCAGCGAACCGTGGGCAGCAGGGCGGCCGGGTCGACGCGGTCCTTGTTGGCGGAGACGATGTCGAACATCGACTCGATCAGGGTCTCCGACAGTAGGTGCGGCTGGAGGCCCAAGCCGACCAGGCCCGTGTGCTTCACGTTGTAGTAGTGCTCCGCCTGCTCGACGCGCGGGTTCTCCAGGTGCTCGACCTGGACCGGGCCGGGGAAGCACTCCGCGACCAGCTCGGCGAGCTGCGCCACCGAGTAGCTCTCGGTCATCTGGTTGAAGACCCGGAACTCGCCGGCGTCGGCAGGGTTCTCCACAGCGAGCCGGATGCACTCGACGGTGTCCCGGATGTCCAGGAAGCCGCGGGTCTGACCGCCGGCGCCGTACACCGTCAGCGGCTCACCGAGGACGGCCTGGATGCAGAACCGGTTGAGCACGGTGCCGAACACGGCGTCGTAGTCGAACCGGGTCGCCAGCCGCGCGTCCTGCACGGTCTGGTCGGTTTGCTGCCCGTACACGACGCCCTGGTTGAGGTCGGTAACGCGCATGCCCCAGATCCGGCAGCCGAACTCCAGGTTGTGCGAGTCGTGCACCTTGCTCAGGTGGTAGAAGGAGCCCGGCTTCTTCGGGTAGAGCATCCGGTCCTTGCGGCCGTTGTGCTCGACCTCCAGCCAACCTTCCTCGATGTCGATGTTCGGCGTCCCGTACTCACCCATCGTGCCGAGCTTCACCAGATGGATGTCGGGGTTGATCTCGGCGATCGCGTACATCAGGTTCAGCGTGCCGACCACGTTGTTGTGCTGCGTGTACACAGCGTGTTCGCGATCGATCATCGAGTACGGCGCGGCGCGCTGCTCGGCGAAGTGCACGATCGCGTCCGGTGCGAACTCCTGCAGCACCCGGTACACGAAGTCCGCGTCGAGCAGGTCGCCGACGTACGCCGGGACGGTCTTGCCGGAGACCTCCTTCCAGGCCTGCACCCGGGACTCGAGATCCTCGATCGGGACCAGACTCTGGACGCCCAGCTCGCGGTCGTACCCACGGCGGGCCATGTTGTCGAGCACGGCCGTGTCATGGCCGCGGTCGGAGAGGTGCAGCGCCGTCGGCCACCCCAGGTAGCCGTCACCGCCCAGGACCAGTACGCGCACGGTTCGGCCGCCTTCCGTCAGGATTCTTCGTCAGGATCCTTCATATCCCGAGTACCCGCTCCACTAACGTGACCAGCAAGACATATTGGCTGGCAATAGCCTGAGAATTCTCCGCCGCCTGCCGCGAACTGGTGCGGAGGTGCAGAATAGGCCCCGATGCGCGCTCTCACCAAGCTCCGGGCCGACCGCGGCAGATTGTTGCTGTGGGCGAAGTACTCGGCATCCTCCGTGTTCGCCACCGTGGTCAGCCAGGTGGCGTTCGCGCTGTGTTACTGGTTCGGTACGCCGGCCCTGGTCGCGAACCTGGTCGCCTGGCTGACGGGCGCGATCCCGAACTACCTGCTGAACCGGCACTACACCTGGGGCCGCAGCGGCCAGAAGTTGCCGTACACAATCATCGTGGTCGGGTCCGCGGTCATCGCCGCGCTGGTCACCTCGCTGACCGATCACGCGGTGCAGCCGATCGATTCCCATGCGTGGAAGACGGTGCTGGTGACCGGTTCGTACCTCGGTACCTACGGGGTGCTGTTCATCGCGAAGTTCGCGCTGTTCGATCGGCTGGTGTTCGCCAAGCCTGCCGCCGCCGACGCCGACGCACATACTCCCGTAGCCAGGTAGTCGTCATCACCCGGCCGTAGTTCGCGCCGTACACGAGCCCCGGCCCCTTCTTGCTGCTCCCGTCGCCGCGGCGGCGCATCGTCATCGGCAGCTCGACCACCCGGGCGCCAAGCGCGAGCGCACCCAGCAGCAGCTCGGACGACTGGTACTGCGGTTCGCGCAACGTCACCGCGGTCGCGAGCTCGGCCCGCATCGCGCGGAACCCGAACGACGTGTCGGTCAGCTGCTTCCGGGTCAGGATCGACGCGAGTACGGCGAACACCCGGACGCCGACCCAGCGCAGCCGGCTGTCCGCGTCCTCGGCACCGAGACGGCGGGACCCGGTGACGAAATCGGCCTTGTCTTCGAGGATCGGAGTCAGCAGAGTCGTCAACTCGTCGTTGTCGTACTGGCCGTCGGCGTCGGTAGTGACGACGTACCGCGCTCCGCCTTCGAAGGCCAGGTGGTATCCGAGGCGCAGTGCCGCGCCCTGGCCGCGGTTGACCGGGGCAACGCAGACGTGTGCTCCATGAGCACGGGCGATCTCGGCGGTGTCGTCGGTGGCGCCGTCGACGACGACCAGGACGTCGACCGGCATGCCTGCGCACGTCTTGGGCATGTTCTGGAGCACCGGAGCGATGCCGCCAGCCTCGTTGTAGGCCGCGATGACTACTACGACGGGGGCATTCGTGTAGTTGAAGCCCTTCGCAGCTGCCGAGTCGACGGCGTCCGGGTAGTCGGCCATCGCTGGGCGTGCCTGGTCCTTGCCGAGGATCGCCCTCAGGCCTATGACACCGGCCAGCGGGAAGAAGATCAGCCCGGGCAGTTGGTAGCGCCAGGAGAACTCGAAGGCTGCTGAGCCGAGTAGCAGGATCAGCCCGGCTGCCGCGGGCAGTAGCGCCGCGGCGCGCAGCCCTGACGTCTTGGCACGCCCCAGACCAGCTGCGGCGGCAAGAGCGATCAGCGCGCACAGCCCGAGGAGGGTGCCGGACGTGTAGCCACCGTGGAGCTGGTACGCGCGAAGAACGACCGCAGGCACATGTGAGACGTGTGGCTCGGACCCTCCCCATTTCACCGCGGCCTTGGCAGTGTTGGGGTCCTTGAGGTTCGGGTAGGTCAGCTGGAACTGCCAGCGGTCCAGCGGTACGTCGTTGGGCGAGCTGGTCCTCGTCGGCGCGAAGCCCTTCGCGAAGTCCTTCAGCGCGGCCCAGGTCACGTCCAGCGGCTGGTGCGTGATGACCAGATGCGCGAACTCGGTCGCCAGCTGGCGTTTCGTCGTGCCGGGAGGCAGCGGGCCCGGCCAGTTCGGGTCGCCGTAGTGGTTGTGCGCGTACTTGTCCACGCCCAGGCGCTGGCCGAGCGGCTCCTTCGGACAGAACAGGCGCGTGCCCTCGTCGAGCGGGAGCTTGTCGCAGTTCGCGACCGTGGCGGTCCGCCCGTACAGAATCTGGTTCTCGGCGCCGGTGAAGCCCCAGCGGCCGGTGTCGATCCGGTAGTACCCGCCGTACGCCGCGAAGACGATCGCGAACCCGGCGACGGCGGCACCGGTACGGCGTACCAGGTCCCTGCCGTGTCTACGCGAGGCGATGATCAGGTAGAGCACCACGGCGATCAGCAGCACCATGCCGATCGCACGGACCGCGAAGGCGGCGCCGATCAGTACACCGACGACGGCCGCGCGCCGCCAGCCCGGTACACCCTTCGCCAGCAGGAGCCAGAGGATCGCTACCAGGATCACGTCGAACGTGGTCTCGGCCATGATGTTCTGCTCGATCTGCACCTGGTAGGCGTCGAGCAGGATCGGCGCGGCGGCCACCGCGGACAGCCAGCGGTAGACGGTCAGCCGGCGGGCCAGGGCGTAGATCGCGACGCCCAGGCCGAGACCCACCAGGTGCTGGACGATGACGACGAGCTTGAGACCGCCCAGCCAGACCAGTGGGCCGAGGACGAAGTCGTAGCCGATCGGGTTCAGCTGGTCGGGGCTCAGCTTGCCCATGTTGGTGAGGTACTGCACGGAGTCCGTGTAGACGATCGCCGGCGTGTAGGCGACGGTCGCGAGCACCCGCAGGACAAGGCCGAGTATGAGGAAGACGAGGAGCAGCCAGTGCTTCCTCACTGCTGCTTGAAGTACTGCCACGTCCGAGCCAAACCCTCTTCCAGGGAAACTGTCGGCTGATACCCGAGATCGTTGGTGATATCAACGACGACCGCAGGCATCTCACCCGCGGGCGCCTCGATGTGTTCGGCCGGCACCGGGCAACCGGTCACCGCGCGCACGGTCTCGATCATCTCCAGCACCGACACCGAACGGCCGGACCCGATGATCGCGCGCCCGTCGTACGAACTGTCGAGCGCGAGCAGCACGCCGCTCACCACGTCGTCGATGAACACCAGGTCGCGCCGCTGCTTGCCGTCGCCGTACACCCGTACGCCGGTCCCGCCCAGCGCGGCTCGCATCATCCGCGGCACGAAGCTGTCCTTGTGCGACATCCCCGGCCCGTACACGTTCGTGAACCGCAGGGCAGCCGTCGCCATCCCGTAGCTCCCGGAGTACGCCGACAGCAGCATCTCGCACGCGGCCTTGGTCGCGCCGTACGGCGTCAGCGGCCGGAGCGGCAGGTCCGCGGTGATCGTCGACGTACCGACATTGCCCACCACGGCGTTGGTGGAGGCGAGCACGAACCGATCCACCCCGCTCCCGCGCGCCAACTCCAGCAGCACCTGAGTGATCGTCACGTTCTGCGCGAAGGTCTGCATCGGCGCATCCACCGACCGCAACACCGAGGTCAACGCCGCCAGATGCACCACGCTCGTGGGCCGCGTCTCGAACGCCGCCACACAGGTCTCCTGCTCCGCAAGATCCCCCGTCACCACGTGCACCCCGTCGTCCCACGACGAGTCCGGCGGCTCCCGATCGACCGCGGTCACCAGCACGCCCCGCTCCCGCAGAGCCGCCACCACGGCCCGCCCGATGAACCCGGAAGCCCCGGTGACCAGCACACGTTCGTCCATGACCCTCAACCTACCCGCGCCGGTCCACCCCCGACCACGCCCATCACGCCTCGTCACCGATCAAGCACTTCGAGCGCATGGGCGTACTTCTTCCGCAGCCGCTCCTGCGTCTCCGCGTCGAGCCGGCTCCGCCGTGCAGGGCTGCTGTTGTGCTCGATGTCGGCACGCTTCACCGGCACGGCGCCTGGAGTGCGGACGAGGCGGGCCAGGTAGTCGTCGTGGTGTTCGCCGGGTCGCCGGGTGAGCGCGTCGACCATCTCGACCACCGGTGGCGGGACGCCCAGATCCGTCAGCTGAGTCAGAGTGCAACTGGTGTCCTCGACCGAGTCGTGCAGCAGCGCCGCCATCTGCTGATACTCGTCCGCACCATCTCGGCGCGCGATCTCAGCGGCGCCACGAACGTGCAGTACATACGGCTCGCCGCTCTTGTCGACCTGCTCGCGATGCACCGCAGCCGCCAACTGATCCGCAGCTTCCAGCGTGTCCACCGGACCGTCGAGGTAGGAGTATGCCGCGGCCCAGGCGGCGTACAACTCCTTCAACCGGTTGTCCACGACCGCCATCGGAACGAACCGCTCGACGGTCTCTGCGTAGTACGACCGCTGCTTTGCAACCCGCGGGTGCGTGTGCAATCGCTGCACGTTGCTGTACCGATCCGACAACTTCAGCAGCAATACGTCCCTCGACGCGCCCGCCAGCCTGCCGAGGTACGCCGTACGCCCTTCGGGTCCGATCGTGACAGCGCCCACCAACTCTGCCGTCCGTTCCCCGAACCGCGCCGCCACCTCCTCCAACGTGCCGTCGGTGTCCTCCACCACGTCATGCAACAACCCGGCCCGCAACAGATCCACATCCGTCACGCCAAGCCCGCTCACCAACACATCCACCACCTGCAACAAGTGCTCCCAGTAAGCCTCTCCGGCAGGCCGCACTTGCCCCCCATGCCACTCAAGCGCCCCCTCGAACGCCACTTCCAACTCCGCAAGCACCGCCCGCGGAAGACGCCCGTTCAAGTCCTCTTCTGCGGCGGGCCATCCATCCCACCCGGCAAACACGCGCATATCAGCCATGCAGCACGTGCTTCCGGTACTCGTCCCAGTTGGGCAGCTCGTACGGCACCGGCTCGTCGGCGTCGAGGTCGTGGAACTCGAACTGACCAGCCAGTTCGCGCTCCCGCAGCAGTGCCCCGGCCTCACTGATCACCACCCGCGCAGCCGCGTCGTCGGCGTACCTACGAGCATCCACAACGAACGCTGCCTTGAGATCGCCGTCGACCTGCACAAACCCGATGCCGACCCACAGGTTGTCCGCGTCAGTCATGCCATCTGCTCCTTGTCTCTTCCTGGTCCAGGGCCGCCGCCTCGGCCTGCATTCGCCGTACCTTGTCCTGCTCAGCCTCGGTCGGGCGGATGTACGGCTTGTAGACAGTGTTGTGCTCGAGATCCGACGCGATCGAGGCGCGCCAGGTACACAGTTGCAGCTCGAACGTGTACGGCGTCTTGTTCACCTCGACCGCGACGATCAGCGGGATGACGCGGTACGCCGGGTTGTGTGGCTTCGGGCCCGCGTACATGTTCTCCAGTTCGAGGATCCGGCCGCCGTCCCCTGAACCGAAACGCTCGTCGATGGTCGACAGCAGGCGCTCGAGGTGTTCGGTGTCCGCCACCGTGATCCGTGCTCCGACGGCATCGATCACGTCACCGATCTGGTAGTCGGGTCGGCCGGGCCGTCCCTCGGATCCTCTCGACATCCGCTCGACCTTGTCATGCAGACCGTCGGCATCCTTGGCTCGGATGCTTCGGCGACCGTCCACCTCACGGGCGAGCTCACCGACCTCGCGCCCCACTTGCGGTACGACATCGTCGACGAGCCGGCGACCGTAGTCCTGAACCAGCAGGCGCTCCTCGGCCGAAGGCCTCGCTCCGACCGAACGTGCCGCGTCCACATCCTTGCAATGGGCAACATATTCCGCCTTCCGGGACCGGCCGTCGGCTTGATGGTTGACCTCCTGCCGGACTGGCTCGAACAGCGGCCCACGTCCCGGGTTGTCGACGTTGAAGTCGTCGAGGTCACGATTCGCCAGCAGCCGCTCGTCGGCGAGCTCGCTGATCGTGAACAGGGCCTTCGGCCGCCGTTTGGCGCTGTTCAGGCTGCCGACCACATCCAGCGGATGCTCCTTGTCGGCAACCAGTCGCTCGACAACTCGCGACACGTCCGGATGCCGCTCGTCGAGCGCATCCCGAACCGCGCGAACGGTCTCGACCACCGGCCGATCATCCAGCCTGCGCCCTTCGGTCACAGCCTGTGGCTTCGGCTCAACCCGAGCCTCGGGGGCGGTTTCCGCCCGTTCTACACCTTCAACTCGCTCATGCTCTGTCACCGCTGGACGCGCCGGCTCAGTTCGCTCCTCGCGGAGCACCTGCTTCGCAGCCGGGCGGTCATCCTGCCTGCGATCTTCAGCCGTGATCGCCGGCTTCGGGTCAGCTCGGTTCTCGGTGTCCGACGTGTACCGCAGTCGCGTGATCGTGTCGTCGGCGACCGTGGCAGGAGGGCGGTCGGGCGTCGACTCCGTCCCCGGAGGCTGGTCTTCGGGGCGATCGTCCAGGCTTCGGCCCTCGCGATGCAGTTCAGCCACGGCGTTGCTCGTCCGTCGTGGCTGCTAGGCGGAACACATGCTGATGCCAACTGTTCGGCACGCGAAGGAAGCGAGCGGATTCGACAAGCTGACCGGTGGTGTCTGCGGCGCCGGAGAGTTCGGCGATCACGGTGGCCAGCCGACCGTCGCCCCAGAGCAGCGCGCTCGCTGGTAGGCGGCTGCCCGGACGAGACATGTAGCTCCGCAACTGTTCATCGATCGTGGTCCCGGTGAGCGTCAGCCCCCGGTTCCGCCACGCCGCGGTCATCGGGTGCTGCTGGTCCGACGGCCCGCGCCACCCGTTCAAGGCTTCGGCGACATCGGCAAAGCGGTATCGGCCGGCCTGCCAGCGGACCTCGGACGTCATCGGACATGCCGCCGCGCCGCCGACCAGTGCCCGGTTGACGGTCTTCGCCAAGTGTTCGGTCAAGCGCCATGGCTCGTAGTCGCCGCTGATCAGCGGTGCACGCGCGGCAACCGATCGGGTGACGGCTTCCGCGACCGCACACTCGCGAATCCGTTCAGGCAACCCGCTGGGCAGCACCTCCGAGCACAGCACCGGCCGCCCCAAGCCTGCAACGTGCGCAATCGTCAGGAACTCCACAAACAGTGTGAGCCGGGGATTGTCAGCCAGTACGGCGTTCGCGTCACCTATGTTTCGAAGCGTGCAAGGCACTGCCCAGCATGTCTCCACACAGGCAGCGGTCCGCCGTCCCGTCAGACCTACGGTCGGGGGTGCGGCGGCACGTCGTTCTCGGTTTTCGCCGTTGGGGATCTTCAGGAGGACGGGGCGGTCCATGCCGTCGGTGAAGGTGGTGGCCTGGCCGGGTGGGAGGGAGACTACCGCTCGGGATTGAGGAGTGGTGAGGTTCATGGAGGCGCCGACGGTTTCGCGGTCGTCGGCGGCGGGGAGGCGGTGGAGGAGTTTGAGGGCGGAGTTCTTTACGACGTCGGGGATGACCTTGCTGGGGATCTGTTCGGCTACGACGATTCCTTCGCCGTAGGCTCGGATCTCGGCGAGGAGGCCGGCGAACAGTTCGACGGCGTGGTTGGGTTCGGTGGTTGCCTTGAGCAAGCGGTGGGCTTCTTCCACAACCGTTACGTGCCGGAGGCCGGGTGCCGCGGTGCGGTGGACCCGGAGGTGCTCGATCAGGCGGATCAGGACGACGCCCATGCAGAACGCCTTGTCCTGGTCGTCGCCGACGTCTTCCAGTTCGAGTACCACGTTGCGGCTGAGAAGGTCGCCGACGTCGAGCGGATGACCGGCGCCGAGGAAGCGACCGGGCGTGCCCAGGAGGAGTGAGGTGAGGCGGACGTCGACGAAGCCGCGTACATCGGCGGCCAGTTCGGCGCCGTACCCGATGTCGTCAACTACTTGACGCGCTGTTCGATGCAGGTCGGCCAGGGTTGGATACTGCGTGGCACCCGAACTCATCACCAGGTCCCAGCCGTACGACGTGTAGCACCGGGTGAGCGCCTGGCTCAGGACCTGCGGAAACGGTTCGTGGGCCTCGAACGCGGCCAGGAACAACGCACGCACGAGATCCAGGTGGGTCTGAAGCGGGAAGCCGGCCTCGGGTTCGAGCGGGTTGAGGCTGAGCGGTACGGCGTCCGGGTCGCCGAGGCGGATGACCGCGACCGACGCGTCGGAGCCGAGGCGCCCGGCCATTCCGGCGTACTCCGCCTTCGCCGGTTCGATCACCAGCCACGGTACGGCGGCCGCGCTGAAGCCCTCCAGCAGGTGCCGGATCGTCTGCGACTTGCCCGAACCGGTTGCTCCGGCAACGAACGCGTGCCGGTTGAGCGTTTCCCGCGACACCGTCATCGGGCCCACGACCCGCCCTGCCGTGTCGATGACGTCGCCCAGCGGGATGCCGTCCACCGGCGTCTCCGGCATCAGATCGAACCGCACCTGCTCGACCGCACGTACGCCGGCAATCTCCCGCACAGGCGGCCGCGCCACCGCCGCCAGGAACTCCCCTGTCGCCACAAAGCTGAGCGCCGCGGAGCCGGCCGTAGGAGAGCCATCCGCCGACGCAGGCTGGACGGTCAGTGCGTAGGGCGTGGCGTGCAAGTCGGCCGTACCTGACAAGGTCTGCGCGACCACCCGAGCCGTCGCCTCGTCGGCGGCCCCGGCGCGGACTCGTACCGTCCACAGGCCGCCCTGTGCCGCGGAGAAGTCCCGGTACCGCGCCCGGTTGCGTTCCAGTTCGAGCGCGTCACGCCCCGAGATCTTCTCCCGGTCCAGCCCGATCGTCATCTGCAGGTGCAGGTCGTCCAGCAACTCGCCACGCTCGAGCACCGGAACCGCCTCGACGAGCCAGGCGAACGGCGGCAGAGTGTCCACCAGATCCTCGAGCACGCCGACCGGCTCGACCTCGGCTTCGGGCAAGGCCGTGAGTACGTCGTGCACACCGCCGATGCTCACCCAGCAAGGGAAGTCCACAGGATCGGCCGGCACTACCTGGGTACCCGGCGGGTACACGTCGCCGCGTACCTCGATCGGGCCGCCGGCGGTTGTACGTGTCCAGCAGAACCCGAACGGCCGGCCCGCGGCAGCGCGCAGGGTCAGTGCGGGCAGCAGTCCCCGCCGCAAAGCGGTCAATCGGTCGGCCGCGTCCGCATCCGGGCCGCCGGCGAGCGGCACCTCGGTGATCCGCCACTCCGGGATCACGTCGCACCCCGCCGCCGGTTGCAGTCCACGGCGATCACGGCGGTCCCAGCCGCGGATCGCAGTCGCCCAGCCGCGGACTCGCCGGATCGAGCGGGTCGACCATCACGAACGCGGTCGGCGACAACCCCTGCAGTACGGTCGGTTCCATCGAGTACTCGTATGTGCGCTGGTACCCGATCGACGTACTCTCCGTCGTCCCGCTCGATGCGGACGTCGACGTCGACTCGGACCACGACGTACCGCCGGTGGTCGAGGAGGAGTACTGCTCACCGGAGCTCTTCGACCCCGATCGGTGCCGCCGGCTGAACAGCAACCCGAACGTGGCCTGCCGGCTGTCCGACGTCTGTACGCCGACCGAGTCGCTCGTCGACGCGCTGTTGCCGCGGGTGGTGCTGTCGGAGGTGGAGGTCGATGTGTTCGTCCCATGTGAGTACGTGAACTGACTCGCCACCAACCGGTGCTGCCGCCCGATGAACGTCGCCGCCTGCTCGGCCTCCTTCGCGTTTCCGAGGCGCATGAACAGTACGGCATCCCCGCCGCCGAGGACCTCGACCGCGCTGTCCCGCAGGTGCGCGAACAACAGGACCAGACGCAGACCGTTCCGCCGGCAGATGCTGTCGAAGCGCTCCAGGTCCGGCCGCGCGAGGGCGTCCGCTCCCGCGATCACCACGATCCGCTCGCCGCGTCCGGACAACTGGCCGCGCTGGATCCGGACCATGGCGATCTGGAACAGCAGATGCCTCAACAACCCGGCGGTCAGCTCGGACTCCCGGTGCGACAGTTCGAAGACACGCAAGGAGACGTCCTCGCCGTCCCAGCCGTCCATCGGCTCGTCACCGGTCACCGCAGCCAGTCGCTGTACACCGGCCGCCAGCCGGAACAGCCGCGCCTCCGCCGACCGTCGGGCCGACTCGCTGAGGAGGTCGGTCAGCGTCGCGTACTCGGACCGCGTCAGCGCACCACGCTGGTCCGGTGTCAGCTGCCGCAGCAACACCTGAAACGCAAGGCTGAGCCTCGTGAAGGTGACAGGTGCGTCAGTCAGGCACTGGGCAACCTGTTGAACCAGAGTCGCGTCAACACCGCGCGACTCGCTCTGCTCGGGCTCGGCTGCCCGTAGGCCTTCAGCCACCACCACACCGATGTCGTCCGCACTCAGACCCGCCAGCGGGTTCACCGAGTGCTCCGGTACTACGGACGCTCGGATCGGTGCGCCGTGCTCCTCGGCCAGGCGCTGCAGCGGCTCGACCACGGAGCCCTGCGTGAGGTCGAGAACCACCAGCCGTCCACCGGCGCTCATGAGCGAGGTGCCCATCGCCAGCAGCACAGCACGCCAGCCGGCCGCAGTACCGCCGTACAGGTCGACCCGCTCCTTCGTCACCGGGCCGACCGGAACCCATGGCCGTACTGCGTCGATCTCGAGCGACCTGATCCGCTCTCGCTCGCGCAGATCCTCCTGCCAGGCCTGCACGTCCCGCTCGAAAGTGAACATCGTGCTGACGCAGCTCGCCAGCCAGAGCTGGTGTTCCTTGACGGTCGACCGCCTCAGCATGTCCGGCCAACCCCAGCACAACCAGGCGAGGCCGAGCGCCACAGCGGCGGGCACCAGCGCCAGCAGCCACTGCACGACGGCAGCGACCACAACAGTCGCCACAACAGCTCCGACCAGTACCCAGGTCAGCACCGGACGGAGACGCTCAGCCGTGGTGCGCTTGGCCTCGAGACCCGCGAGCACCGACGGCGGCGGTACGGCGGGGACGACGGGGGCCGGTTGCTCGACGACCACGACCTCTCGACCGCGATACTCCCAGCCCCACTGCTCGGCCTCACGCGTCGCAACGACCTCAGCCACCGCTCCCACCGCCCAACCGCTCCAGCACCACGCCGCGCGCCAGCTCGGCCAGCGTCGTCTCCGCCTCGTCGATGGTGGCGGTCGCGCGGTCGACCGTCGCCTCCCGCTCGGCATCGTCCGCCGCGGTGAACCGACGCCGGCAGCCGGCGCAGTGTGTCGCGGGCGGGTCCGACCATGCCCCGCAGTACGAGCATCGACGGGCCTGGAGCATGCGCTCGGCTGTGGACAACCGCTGACGCTCCAGCAACGCCCGCTGCCAACGGAGCTGCGCCTGCGGTAAGTACTCCACCAACTGCTTGTCGCTGAAGCTCCTGCCGCCTCCTGCCAGCACCGCGGCGGTCAGCCGCGCTGCAGCGTCCCTGTGCACAGGGGATGGCTTCCCGATCGGTCCGACGGTCACCAGCAACGGGAACCAGCCGAGGGTCTGCAGCCGCAGCGCCGCGTGACCGCGGGTCCAGCGCAGCGCCATCGTCGAGTTCTCGGCTGGGTCCGTGACCCAGCCGGCCGGGCGGAGCGCCACCTGGAACAGCGCCCGCTGCGGATCGTCCAGCGCGGCATGCGGGAGTAGGAGGTGCGTGTACGGCCGGCGCACGAGCTCCACAGCCATTCCTCCCGAGAACAGGCGGTCTCCTCCGGACCGCGCAAAGTAACTGTAGTTACCGACTGTGCCTGTCGCAGCCCGATCGAGTTGCAGCTTGTGGAAAACTCCCGACCGAAGGCGGCTGTGTGCGACGAGATCTTGACCCGGAGTGATCGGCGGGAGACGATTCCGGCCGGGCGCGGGCTGACAACCTTGTCATCGGGGCCGCGCACCCACACCGGCGGACGGGGGTCGCGTCGGTCCGGCCGTGCAAGGAGCGTAGATGGATCTCCGCCGCCCACTGGGGCTCGTCACGTCTCTCACGTTGGTTGTGACAATGTCTGTTGCCATGACGCCAGCGCATGCTGCTCCAGCCTCAGCACAGGAGGTTGTCAGCGGTACGTCGTACTTCACCTCGTTCGAGTCCGGTCAGCCGCAACCGGGGTACACCGACACGGTCGAGACCGGCCCGGACGGGAAGCCGCGCACCGAGGGTGTCCGCGGACCGACGCCGACCGGCATCGGCGGCAGCCAGATGGACAAGGTCACCAAGGTGACCGCGAACGGCGAGAACACCGGCGGCGGCGAGATCGCCACCAACGCCGCCGACGGGGACAAGTTCACCAAGTGGCTGGTGTTCGAGCCGACCGGGTGGCTGATCTACCAGACCTCGGCGCCGGTCGTGATCAGGAAGTACGCGCTGACCTCGGCGAACGACGCCGACGGCCGCGACCCGCAGAACTGGACCGTCTCCGGTTCGAACGACGGGACTACCTGGACCACGCTGGACACCCAGACCGGTCAGAGCTTCGAGAAGCGCTTCCAGACCAAGGAGTACAGCTTCGCCAACGACACGGCGTACACGTACTTCAAGCTCGACATCACGCTGAACCACGGCGAGAACATCGTCCAGCTCGCCGACTGGTACCTGTCGAACGGCGACCCGCTGCCGCCGCCCGGGCCGGTCGCCGAGTCGCGGCTCGACTCCGGCCCGACCAGCGCGTACAACGCCCGCGCCCGGGTCGGCTTCACCGGCGTGAAGTCCTTCCGGTACGCCGGCCACCAGGACGCCGAGGGCCGCGGGTACACCTGGAACAAGATCTCCGACGTCGACCTCAAGGTCGGCAAGGACACCCGGCTGTCGTACAAGATCTTCCCCGAGCACGTGGAGGGCGACCTCAGCTACCCCAGTACGTACGCCGCGGTGGACCTGGCCTTCGACGACGGGACGTACCTGAGCGACCTGAAGGCGAAGGACCACCACGGGTTCGAGCTGAGCCCGCGCGGCCAGGGCGACTCGAAGGCGCTGTACACGAACCAGTGGAACAACGTCGAGGCGGATCTCGGGAAGGTTGCCGCCGGCAAGACGATCAAGCGGATCCTGGTCGGCTACGACAAGCCGTCCGGACCGGCCGACTTCCGCGGCTGGCTGGACGACATCCGGATCGCGGCCGCGATCAACCCGGACCGCGCGGCCCAGAAGACCGCGGCCAAGCACCCGTCCGACCTGGCGCTCACCACCCGCGGCACGAACGCGACCGGCGGCTTCTCACGCGGCAACAACTTCCCCGCGACCGCCGTACCGCACGGCTTCAATTTCTGGACCCCGGTGACGAACGCCGGCTCGACCTCCTGGCTGTACGACTATGCCAAGGGCAACAACGAGGCGAACCGGCCGACCATGCAGGCGCTCTCGATCAGCCACGAGCCGAGCCCGTGGATGGGTGACCGGCAGACGTTCCAGGTGATGCCTTCCACGGCCGACACCCCGACCGCGGATCGCAAGGCGCGCGCGTGGTCGTTCAGCCACGACAACGAGATCGCCCGGCCGTACTACTACGGCGTCACGTTCGACAACGGCAACGCGGCCGAGATCGCGCCGACGGACCACGCCGCGATGCTGCGCTTCAGCTTCCCGGCCGGCAAGGCGTCGCTCGTCTTCGACAATGTGAACAACAGCGGCGGCCTGACCCTGGACCCGGCGACCGGCGTCGTCACCGGGTACTCCGACATCAAGAGCGGGTTGTCAACCGGCGCCGGACGGCTGTTCGTGTACGGCGTGGTGGACCAGAAGGTACTTGCCTCGGGCAAGCTGTCGAACGGTGGTGGCGCCAACGTAGGCGGCTACTTCATGTTCGGCGCCGAGACCACCCAGGTGCAACTGCGGATCGCGACCTCGCTGATCGGCACCGAGCAGGCGCGCAAGAACCTCGAGCTCGAACTCCCGGCAGGTTCGAAGTTCGGGCACGTGCGGGATGCCGCGCAGGCGCTGTGGGACAAGAAGCTCAGCACGATCGAGGTCGAGGGAGCGACCGCCGACCAGCTGACCACGCTGTACTCGAACCTCTACCGCCTGTTCCTCTACCCGAACAACGGCTCCGAGAACACCGGCACCGCGTCGAAGCCGGTGATCAGCTACGCGTCCCCGACCTCGCCGAAGGTCGGTACCGACACCCCGACCACGACCGGCTCCAAGATCGTTGCCGGGCAGACGTACGTGAACAACGGCTTCTGGGACACGTACCGCACGGTTTGGCCGGCGTACTCAATGTTGGCGCCAGAAGCTGCCGACCTGGTCAACGGCTTCGTCCAGCAGTACAAGGACGGCGGCTGGATCTCGCGCTGGTCATCGCCCGGCTACGCGAACCTGATGGTCGGTACGTCGTCCGACGTCGCCTTCGCGGACGCGTACCTGAAGGGCATCAAGGGCATCGACGTGCAGGCGATGTACGACGCCGCGGTGAAGAACGCGTCCGTCGTACCGCCGTCGCAGAACGTCGGCCGCAAGGGCATGGACCTGTCCACGTTCAACGGCTACACGGCCAACACCACCGGTGAAGGCTTCAGCTGGTCGATGGACGGCTACATCAACGACTTCGGCATCGCGAACATGTCGAAGAAGCTGTACGACACCGCGAAGAAGAACGACCCGCGCAAGCAGGAGTACCTCGACAACTACAAGTACTTCCTGAACCGGGCCCGGAACTACGTGACGCTGTTCGACCCGGCGATCGGGTTCTTCCAGGGCAAGGACCCGAGCGGCGTCTGGGGCAACTCGCCCAGCACGTTCGACCCGCAGGACTGGGGCCACGACTACACCGAGACGAACGCGTGGAACATGGCGTTCTCGACGCCGCAGGACGGCGCCGGGCTGGCCGCGATCTACGGCGGCCGGGACGGGCTGGCGAAGAAGCTCGACGAGTTCTTCAGCATCCCCGAGGACGCGCTGCACACCGGCGGGTACGGCGGCACCATCCACGAGATGCTCGAGGCCCGGGACGTGCGGATGGGACAGTACGGGCACAGCAACCAGCCGTCGCACCACATCACGTACATGTACGACTTCGCGGGTCAGCCGTGGAAGACGCAGGCGCTCGTACGTGAGGTGCTGTCGCGGCTGTACACCGGTTCCGAGATCGGCCAGGGGTACCCGGGCGACGAGGACAACGGCGAGATGTCGTCGTGGTACATCTTCAGCGCGCTCGGCTTCTACCCGCTGCAGGTCGGTTCGCCGTCGTACGCGATCGGCTCGCCGCTGTTCACCAAGGCGACGATCCGGCTGGCCGGCGGCAAGAAGCTGGTCGTCAGTGCACCTGGTAACAGCTCCACGAACATCTATGTGAAGAGTGTTCGGGTCAATGGGAAGCGATGGACGTCGACGTCGCTCCCGCATTCGTTGATCGCAGAAGGCGGCAAGATCGAGTTCGAGATGACCGACCAGCCGACGTCCTGGGGCACCGGCCGCAACGACGCCCCGCCGTCGATCACCACCCCGGGCGAGGACCCGATGACGTGGCGGGACTCGACCTCCGACACCGGTGCGGTGATCGGTGCGGGTGGTACGGACGTCTCGTCGCTGATCGACAACGACGCCAAGACGCAGGTGACGCTGACCGGTGCACAGCCGACCGTCACGGTCGCGCTGCCGCAGGGCCGGCCGGTCGGCATGTACACACTGACGAGCGGTGCCACCGGTACGGCGCCGTTCGCGTGGACGCTGGAGGGTTCGAACGACGGTACGACGTGGAGCACCGTGGACCGGCGTACCGGTCAGTCCTGGGCGTGGGCGTCGTACACGAGGTCATTCAGCGTGGCGTCGCCCAAGGCGTACACGCAGTACCGCCTGGTGTTCGCTCCGGGAGCTGATGGCGTCACGCTCTCTGAGATCGAACTGCTCGGCACGCTGAAGGGCGTCGAGGCCGGCACGCACCCGAGCGACCAGCGCGTCGCCGAGACGAAGCCGAGCCCGACCCCGTCCCAGTCGATCGACCGCAACTGGGGCTGATCCCCCGTCGCCGGCTCCTGCCGCTACTTGTAGTGGCAGGAACCGGCGAACTTCAGCAGCGTGTTCATGTCCCAGGCCAGGTTGTAGGCATGGTTGCTCACGCCAACGATCTTCGTGCTCTTGCCTGGCTTGATGTACACCTCCTGACGGCCGTTCGGGCTGCCCGGTACGCCAGAGGTGACCGCCAGGTACTTGCCGGCGCGCACCTTCGGCAGCTTCGTCCACGGTGTCGAGTACTTGTCGACGGTGGGGCCCTCGCCCTCATCGATCAGCTCGGTCTGCCGGATGGTCAGGGTGTACGTCGCGCCGTGGAACTTCTTCGCGTCCAGGTTCGGGTCGTACAGGTCCTGCTGCTGTGCGATCGGCGACGCGTACGCGATGCGGACCGCCCAGCCCTTCGGGATCAGGTCGCAGGTGATCACGCCGGGGAACGGTTTGGGATTCGCCACCAGCGGCACCGCGGCCGCCGGGATGACCGGCGGTTTGCGCTTGTCCTGGTCGAACGGCTTGGGTCCAGGGGCCGTGGGCTTCTTGGTGACACTCGCCGCCGGTGCGCCGGACGTCGTACCGGACGGGAGCACCGACCAGCCGACGCCGATGACCAGCGCGGTGGCGACGGCGCCGGCGGCGATACCGGTGATCCGGCGGCGCTTCAGCGCGCGCTGCCCGCGAAGCAGGTCGGCGGTCAGGTCGGCATCGGTGACTCCGGGCTCGGCTCCTGCGGCCTCTTCGAGAAGGTTCTTCAGGTCGGTCATCGCAGGCTCTCCAGGGTCTCGAGGGGCTCGTGCAGGAGATCACGCAACGTCGACAGAGCGCGGGAGGTCTGGGATTTCACTGTCCCCTCCGAACAACCCATCAGCTCGGCGGTGGTGTGGATGTCGAAGTCGCGGAAGTAGCGCAGGACGACGACGGCGTGCTGACGGCGCGGAAGCTTCGCGAGGGCCTCCAGGAGGGTCAACCGCTCGGCCGGGTCCTGGGCCGGCGGCGGCGCCGCGTCGTGGATCCGCTCGGTGCTCGCCTCCCGGTGGCGCCACATCCGCCGGCGCTCGTCGAGGAAGCTGTTCACCAGGATCCGGTCGGCGTACCGCGCCGCGCCGTCCTCGCGCCGCACTTTCGACCAGTGCACGTAGAGCTTGGTCAGCGCGACCTGGACCAGATCCTCGGCCCAGTGCACGTCCCCGGACGCCAGCAGCCGGGCGGTCCGCAGCATCCGGCCGCGGTGCACGGTGACGTACTCGAGGAACTCCGCATCGCGGTCGCTCACGGTCGGCCCTCCCCTTGTCGGTGATCTCCACCCTGCAACTACTGGGTGAAGCCGCGCGGAGGTTGCATCACGACACGAGGGCGACGGCTGAACTGCCATCGCCCTCGGTACCGGATCACCCGGCGGAGCCTGCCCCTGAGAGGTTCCGCCGGAATTCAAGGAGGGGTGGCGGTCCCCGCCCGGACTGCCACCCCTTCACCCCTATCGACGCTCGAACCCGTCCGAGGGTTGCCTCAGCGAAAAACTGTCCACATGCCGGACAGCGGGGTACGTTCAGCCGGACCAGCGGCCGGTGAAGAAGGCGCAGGCCCAGGCGGCGGCCAGTGGTATCGCCAGCCCTAGATAGAGCCGGCCGAGCCACGGTTTTCGCCTGATCAGGACCGCCAGGCCGATCCACAGCGGCCACAGGAGCAGGGTGGCCCGGGTGAGCGAGAAGACCCAGTACGACGTACAGAATGCTCCCAGCGTGGCAGCAACCCACGCGGCCTCACCCCAGGACCGTCGCCAGAGCAGCCAGACCAGGAGCAACAAGCAGACGAACAGAGCGACCAGCTCCGCACGGAACATCCACGTCCAGTCCGTGCGGTCCGCAGGGAAGAAACCTTTCGTCGCAGCCTGCACGGTGTGCTGCAGGGACGTCCACGGCCAGGTGAACTTCCGGGGCCAGCCCTTCTCCTGCGCCTGATGCCAGGCGAACCAGGACCCGTGGATGTGCTTCAGGTACGCCATGAAGCCCAGCACCGGTACGACGGGCAGCGCCAACCAGGGCAGCGAGACCCAGTCGCGCTTCTTGGACGTCAGGAACTCGACGAGCAGGGCGAAGATCAAGAACAGCCCGGACACCCGCACGGTCGACGCCAGCGCCACGAACACGGCTGCCCGCGCCCAGCGCCCCTGCCGCGCCGCCAGCCAGGCGGGGAACGCGAACGCACAGAACAGCGACTCGGTGTACCCGGCAGCGAGGAAGACACCGACCGGAGCGCCGTACCAGACCATGGCCGCGTTCGGCCCGATCCCCTTCAGCTCCGGAAACTCGTACTGCGCCAGGCGCGCGAGGTACACCCCTGCGACCGCACTGGCGACCGCAGACACCACGATGCCCGAGGCAACGTAGCCGATCCCGGTGTAGCTGACGAGGCGGACCAGCAACGGGAAGCCCGGGAAGAACGCAGCGAGTGGCGCACCGGACGGCTCACCGTGGTTGTACCCGTACTGGGCCACCGCGTTCAGATGCGCGACGTCCCACTGCAGCCACGCCTTCCAGACGTGCGGGTAGTCGGGAAAACGGTTGAACAGCAACGGCGCCGAGACCGACAGCAGGAACAACCCCGCCCGGGTGACGAGCCACCACCCGAGCACCTCCCGCCCTTGGGCCGATGGCATCCACCGATGCCACCAGACCGCGGTGACCCGGGCCCGCCGAGCCCGCCGCTCAGGCCGGGGCGCGTCGGAAGCCGCGCGCTCAAACACGCCGCCCACCACCATCCGCCCGAGTCACACGCCTATGGTCTCCCATCCGGCGACCGGCGGAGGCTACTGTCCGGTCCCGGGTGTTCGAGGCGTGTTGGTCGGTTTCGACGGACCGCCGGTCGGCAGCGTGATCACCGGGGTGGTCGTGGTCTGCGTCGGCTTGGTCTTCGTCGGTTTGCCGGTCGGCGTGTTCGGCGGCGGCGTACTGGGCGGCGGAGTACTCGGCGGAGGCGTACTCGGGGGCGGCGTGCTGCTCGGCGTATTCGTCGGCGTGTTGGTCGGCGACGGCGTGTACGTCGGGGTGGTCGTGTCCTTGATCTGGTCCCCACTCGGGTCCGGGAAGCTCACTTCGGGGACGCCCTCGAGGGCGGGCTTCATGAACGCGAGCCAGGTCTGCAGCGGCCAGTTGCCACCGAAGAACGCCTTGTCCGACGAGTACGGGTCGAGGTTGCTCTCACCAGTCTTACCGGCGCGGTACACGACCGCGGTCGAGAGCTGCGGCGTGTAGCCGGTCCACCAGGAGGTCAGGGTCGCGGAACCGGCCATGCAGCCACCGCAGGCCTTGTCCTTGGCACGGTCCTCGACGGCGACGCCACCCGCCGTACCGGTCTTGCCGGCCACTGGACGGCCGAGGTCCTTGGCGCCCGTACCCGTACCATCGGTCACGACGTCCTGCAGGGCGAAGTTGACGGTCCGCGCGATGTCCTGGGGGAAGGCCTGCTTCTTCTGCTTGTCGAGGCTCTTCTCGCTCCAGAGCACCTTGCCGTCCGGACCCTTGACCTCCTTGATCACGTGCAGCGGTGCGTACACACCGTCGGCCGCGAACGTCGCGTAGGCCTCGGCCATGTCGACGGCCGACGCGTAGGGGTCCGGGCCGAGCACGGTCGACGGGTTGTTCCGCCCGTCCTCAAGGTACTTCGTCTTCGGGATACCGGCCGCCTCCGCGGCGGTCACGACCTTGTCGGGCCCGTTGTCCATCTGGTTGTCGACCAGGTCGTAGAACGCAGTGTTGATCGACTGCTCGGTGGCCTTCAGCAACGTGACGTCGCCGTAGTCCCGGTTGAACTCGTTGCCGAGCTTCTGGCCCTGGATCTTGATCGGGCTGTCACCTTGGAAGATGTCGTAGAGGCTCTTGTTGTCCTCCAGCGCCGCAGCCAGCGCGAACGGCTTGAACCCCGATCCAGGTCTGGCCTTCGCCGTCGCCCAGTTCAACTGACTCTTCAGATAGTCGGGCCCGCCGTACATGGCGACCAGTTCACCCGTGCCCGGCTGAACCGACGCCATCCCGATGTGCAGGTTGTCATGCTTGTCCGGCAGTTTGTTCTGCGCTGCTTTGACCATCTTCTGCTGCTGGTCGTAGTCGAAGGTCGTGGTGACCCGCAGACCGCCGCCGCTGATCTGGTCCTCGGTGAAGCCACGTTGCAGCAGTTCCTTGCGCGCCATGTCGAGCAGAAAACCGGCCCAGCCCTTGTAGCGGTTGTTCTTCGGTTTCGGGTTGAGTTTAGGCAGCTTGCTGGCGTACTGCGCCTCCTTGGTCGGCGTGATCGTGCCCATCTGCTGCATGCCGTCCAGGACGTACCGATACCGCTCGATGATCCGCTTGGCGGTCCGCGGATCGTTGAGGTCGTCGACGTCGAACAGCGTGGGGTTGTTGAGCACTGTCGCCAGCAGCGCCGCCTGCGGAACCGACAGGTTCTTCGGATCCGGCACCTGGAAGTACGCGTCGCCGGCGGCGGCGATGCCGTAGGCACCCTTCCCGAAGTAGATCGTGTTGAGGTAGCCCTCGAGCGTCTGGCTCTTGTCCTGTTGCCGGCCGAGCTTGGTCGCGATGAAGAGCTCCTGGAGCTTGCGCGAGACGGTCCGCTCCTGGGTCAGGTACATGACCTTCACGTACTGCTGGGTGATCGTCGAGCCCCCCTGCAATTGCTGGCCGCGCGCGATGTTGTACGCGGCCCGCACCATGCCCTGCGGTGAGATGCCCGGGTTCGTCCAGAACGTCCGGTCCTCCGCTGCGATGACCGCGTCCTGGACGGGCTTGGGAATCTGTGCGAGCGGCACGGAGTGCCGGTTCTGCTCGTAGAAGGCACCGAGCGTCCGGCTGCCGTTGTCCCACGTGACCGTGGTGGTGTTGGTGGCGAACTCCTTGTTCGGGTCCGGGATCTTCGTGGTCTGGTACATGATGAAGAACGCGGCGACCGCGCCGATGATGCCGAGGAAGAAGAGTGCCGCGAGCCAGCCGAGAACCCGGAGCGCCCAGTGCTTCTTCTGCCGGCGCGGCGGGGCGGCCTTTCTACGAGCTTCACTCACAGTGCAATCCTCGACGATCTCGCGGAAGTCATTGCCCCACAGACTACGGTGGGTGTGGTAACGGGCCCGAATCCGCTCCGGATGCTAGCAACCGCACCGACTGACCGGTTCCCGGGGTGCAAACGGTTACCTGGTCACGTGCGGTGCGAGCAATGTCACGGCGATCAGCGCCGCCGGGAAGCACGCCAGGAACATCGTGAACGTGTAGCCCATGATGTCCCGCGCCTTGAGCCCGAGGATCGCGAGCGTCGGCAGCATCCAGAACGGTTGCAGCAGGTTGGCGCTCGCCTCGCCGAGGTCGTACACCACGACCATCCAACCCGCGTCGACACGCAGCGTGTTCGCGGCCTGCAGTACGTACGGCGCCTCGATCACCCACTTGCTGCCACCGCTCGGTACGAAGATCCCGAGGATGCACGAGTAGATCGCGACCAGCGGCGGGAACAGGAACTGACTGCTCGCGTGTACCAGCCAGCCGGCCAGCCGCGCGGAGATCCCGGTGTAGGCGATCATCCCGAAGATCCCGCCGTACAAGGGGAACTGCAGCAGTACGCCGGCCGCCGCCGGTGCGCCGTCGCGGACCGCGCGCGCCATCCGCCACGGCCGCCAGTGCAGGAGCAGCGCGAGCAGGAACAGCACAAGGTTGACGGTGTTGAGGTCCAGCGCGTTGAAGAAACTCTTCCCGGTGAAGTAGCGCACCAGATAGACCGCGCCGAGCAGCACGATCAGCACACTGAACAGCGGTGAGTGCTCAAGCCAGTCACCAGGCCTGCGTACCTCCTGCCGGCGGCCGTTGTACGGCGATCCGCGGCCGATCAGCGGTTTGAGTTCGATACCGATGTCCTCCGCGGTCCGCGCACTGCCTTCGCGCGGTGCGACGAACCACGCCATGCCGACGCCCACCACGTACACGATCAACGTCGCGACGAGGGCCTGCCAGGTGAAGATCGTGTCGCTGAGCGGGATCAGACCGCTGGCGTGGCCGGCCGCCTTGATCACCTCCTGCACCGGGGGTGGGCTGCTGCTCGCACTGGCCACCTGCAGCGCCGCGGACCCTGACAATCCCTGGGCCCACACGGTTCCGAGGCCGAGGAACGCCATCGCACCCAGCGCGCGGTAGTCCGCCTTCGGTACGTTGCGCGCCACCTCACGCGCGAGGATCGCCGCGAAGATCAGGCTGAAGGCCCAGTTCAGGTACGACGCGAGCATCGCGACCGCGGCGACGAAGGCGACGGCGCTGCGCGGGTGCTTCGGGATCCGCGCCAGCCGGGTGATCAATCGGGCGATCGGTCCGCTGGTCGCGACGGCGTACCCGCCGATGATGATCATCGCCATCTGCAGGGTGAACGTGATCAGCGACCAGAACCCGACACCCCAGGCGTCGACCAACCCGAAGCCTTTCGTTGCCGCCGGGTCGTCGGGGCGTTTCAGCAGCGGTTCACCGGTGACCAGGCCGAACAGCAGCACCACGAACGTACCGACCAGGACGAACCCGAACGCGTCCGGCAGCCACTTCTCGGTGAACGCGGTGAACCTCAGGGCCAGCCGGGCGAGCAAGCCCTCGGCCTCGACGTCCGATCTGGCGTGCTTCCCATGACTGTCGGTCATTACCCTCCGCTCCCGAGCCGCGACGCTGGGTGTCACTCGATTAACGCAGTTCGGCGCCTGACGTAACAGGTTTCAGAGCCTGATGCTGACAAAGGCCTGGTTTGTCAAGAGTTGTCCACAGGCGTCGGGTCTGCCTACAGTGGCGCCACGATGTATCGAACCGATACATCAGGTCATGACAAACTGGACCGAGGGAGGTGGCTCATGGGAAACCGCAGTGGGGTCCTGGAGCTCGCCGTACTCGGTCTGCTGCACGAAGCGCCGATGCACGGTTACGAGCTCCGCAAGCGCGTCAACGCCCAGTTCGGGTGGGGACGCGTGCTGTCGTTCGGTTCGCTCTACCCGTGTCTGAAGGCGATGCTCCGCAACGGGCTGATCACGGCCGACCCCGGGACGCCGGAGTCGGGTCGCCGGCCCAAGATCGTCTACACGATCACCGCCGACGGCAAGGACTACTTCGCGCACGCGATGCACGAAGCCGGTCCGTCGGCGTGGGAGGACGACACCTTCGGCGTCCGCTTCTCGTTCTTCGGCCGGACCGATCCGGCCACCCGGTTGCGCATCCTCGAGGGCCGCAAGGCCCGAATGGAGGAGCGGCTGGCCAACTTCCGGGCGGCGATGAGCCGGACGGCGGAGCGGGTCGACGCCTACACCCTCGAGCTGCAACGGCACGGCCTGGAGTCGGCCGAGCGCGAGGTCCGCTGGCTGAACGAGTTGATCGACGGCGAGCGGCGGCAGCAACGGCCCCCTGACCAGCACCATCCGCCTATCCAAGGAGATTCCAGATGACCTCGATCCGCGTGGCGATCGTCGGCGTCGGCAACTGCGCAAGCTCGCTCGTCCAGGGCGTGCACTACTACCGCGACGCGAAGCCGGAAGAGCGCGTCCCCGGTCTGATGCACGTCCAGTTCGGTGACTACCACGTCCGTGACGTGGAGTTCGTGGCCGCGTTCGACGTGGACGGCAAGAAGGTCGGCCTGGACCTCGCCGACGCCATCGGCGCCAGCGAGAACAACACGATCAAGATCTGCGACGTACCGCCGACCGGCATCACGGTGCAGCGCGGTCACACCCTCGACGGCCTCGGCAAGTACTACCGCGAGACCATCACCGAGTCCGACGCGGCGCCGGTCGACGTCGTCGCGGCGCTGCGTGAGGCTGCTGTCGACGTCCTGGTCTGCTACCTGCCGGTGGGTTCGGAGCAGGCCGCGAAGTTCTACGCGCAGTGCGCGATCGACGCGGGTGTCGCGTTCGTGAACGCGCTGCCGGTGTTCATCGCAGGCACCAAGGAGTGGGCGGACAAGTTCACTGCGGCCGGCCTGCCGATCGTCGGCGACGACATCAAGTCGCAGATCGGTGCGACCATCACGCACCGCGTGCTGACCAAGCTGTTCGAGGACCGCGGTGTCACCGTGGACCGCACGTACCAGCTGAACGTCGGCGGCAACATGGACTTCAAGAACATGCTCGAGCGCGAGCGCCTGGAGTCGAAGAAGATCAGCAAGACCCAGTCCGTCACCTCGCAACTGCAGGACGAGATCGACCCCCGCAACGTGCACATCGGCCCGTCGGACTACGTGGCCTGGCTGGACGACCGCAAGTGGGCCTTCATCCGCCTCGAGGGCCGCAACTTCGGCGACGTCCCGCTGTCCCTGGAGTACAAGCTCGAGGTCTGGGACTCCCCGAACTCGGCCGGCATCATCATCGACGCCATCCGCGCCGCCAAGATCGCCAAGGACCGCGGCATCGGTGGCCCGATCCTCTCCGCGTCGTCGTACTTCATGAAGTCCCCGCCCGAACAGTACGCCGACGACGTCGCCCGCGAGCAGGTAGAAAAGTTCATCCGCGGCGAAATCGACCGCTGACCTCGTAAGTTGTAGGCATGTGGCTCCACGTGGGATGTGCGCAATGGACACATCCCGCGTGGCCGCAGCCTTCGCGGGAGAAGTTGCGGGCGTATGCGTCGTGGTGCAATGCGGTGGAGAGCAATACGACGTTCTATGCGACGCCTTCCCGGGCGGTGGTGGCGAATTGGGCGGCGCAGACGCCGCCTGATTTTCGGTTCGTGGTGAAGTTGCCGCAGGTCATCACGCACGAACGTCGGCTCACCAACGTCGACACTGAGCTTCGCGGGTTCCTGAGTGCGATCGAGCCGCTCGGGCCGCGCAACCATGCGGTCTGGATTCAGTTGCCGGCCGCCTTCTCCCCCACCGACCTCGGTGCGCTCGCCGCCTTTCTCCACAACGCGCCGCGCGACCATCGGTACGCCGTGGAAGTCCGGCACCGCGCATTCTTCGAAGATGCGACGGCATCGGCGAACCTCGAGCGCGTACTCGCCCGGGCTCAGGCGGAGTGGATCCCGTTCGACACCGGCACGCTGTTCGCGCGCCGCCCGACCAGCTTCGCCGAGCGGGACGCGTGGATGAAGAAGCCGCGGGTCGCCCGGCGGACCCGCGTACTGACCGGTCATCCGATCGTCCGCTACATCGGCCGCGACTCCGTGGAAGAAACCGTCGACGGCTGGTCCTACCTCGTCGACCTCGTCGTCCACTGGATCTCCGAAGGCCGCTCGCCGACGATCTTCCTGCACACGCCGGACAACGTCGAGGCCCTCAACCTCGCCCGCCGTTTCCACGCGACCGTCGCCGCCGCCGTCCCGGCCGTCGCTCCCCTCCCCGAGCCCGTCGAGGCCGAGCCGCCGACGCTCTTCTAGGCCTGGTTATCCACAGTTTCAAAAGTCCCCCGTAGAAACGGCGCCGATCTCCGTATGTTCTCCGCCGACTTCACAACTCGGGAGGACAACTCATGGAGCACTCGACCGGTACGACGACCCGCACCGACCGCCACGCCGAGCGGCAAGCCCGCAACGACTGGCTGATCACCGAACTCAGCCGCCTCGCCGCCGAGACCCACGACCCAGCCGAAAAGGCACGCTACCGACGCACCGCCGACTCGCTCGTCCGGCTCGCGATCGCGATGCGCTCGTGACCGCGACCCTTCAGGCCCCGACCTCGATCAGCGAGCTACTGACCCTCAGCGGCGACACGGCCCGCGACCTCGCCGGCGCCGACCAGTCCGCGTGGAACGGGCGCGTCGTCGGTACGTCGAGCTCGATCCTCGGCCTGGCGCACTGGGACGGCACGCTCTACCTCGACAACGACGCGATCCTCGCCCCGATCCACCACCTGTACGAACACGCCGGCGAGAACCACCCGTCGCAGACCCTGTTCGCGTACCGCGAATCCCTCGCCACCTTGCTCCACGAGCACGCCCACTTCCTCGGCCCGTCCGGTGCCACTCAAGAGGCAGCCCGCGAGGGCTTCGTCGAACCCGGCAGCCGCCAACTGGAGGAAGGCGTCACCGAGGCCTGGGCCCAGGACAACATCGACGAATACATAAACCGCCTAGGCATCGACAAAGTTGCCCCAGGCATCAACACGGTCCGCTCCGGCGGTTACTACCCCTCCTTCGTCCCCGCCGTCCGCCAACTTGCCGCCGAGCTGGAGACCCGCATCGGCCTGCCCAGCGGCCAGGTCCTGCAGGACCTCAACCGCCAAACCGCCGCCGGCCAGCTCCCGCTCTTGGTCGACCTCGTCTACAACTCCACCCGACTCCCCGACCTCGAGCCACCCGGCGCCGACACCCGCTCCCGCCTCGAGTCGATCCTCCGCTCGGGCCTCTCCCACCTCGACACCTACGAACTCGCCGCACCCGACCTGGCCGCAACCAAGTCCCGCCTCACCGCCGAAAACCTCCTCGCGCACCTCGGCCAAGAAATCCGCACCGCCGAATCCGCCTACACCTTCAACCCGATCCACCTCACACCCCCGGCCCAGCAAACAGCCCTGTTCGGTATCGCGCCCCCGACAGCGCCCTCCCAGCCGAAGACGTCCCACCCATCCCCTGCCCGTACCAACCATCCAGCCGCTGCCCGAGGAGGCCTGATTCGAACCGCCTGACAAATCCGCCGTCGCCTCGTTGGCCGGTCGAGACGGGAATACTGAGGCCCATGGACTGCGCAGCGTATGACGAGCAGGAGCAGCGGCTGGTCGATGCGGTCATGGCCAAGACGATCGCCAAGGAAGACCTGTGGAGCGAGATCGACCGCTTGAAGGCCCTGATTCAGGGGGTGGAGCCGGCAGCCGATCGCGAACGTGCCGAGGCCAGCATGAAGTCGCTCGAGCGCGCGCTGAGCTACAAGGCTCCGCCGATGTCCGACGAAATGGCCGCCGCGGTCCGAGTCCAGTCGCAGGCCCTCACCAGCAACGGCACTCCTGACGAACGCATCCAGGTGCTCGAGACCGCGATGGCCGAAATCGGCCGGATCGCCGCTTCCGTGGACGGCGCCGAGGCCGGCCGCATCCGCCACCTCAGCGAGCGCCTCGCAATGCACCTCGAAACTATCCACAACCATCCCGACGATCAGGACACCGACGGCGGATCTTTTCTCGTACGACGCTGAACAAGTAGGGCGCCGCTCGGCCCTAACGCTCGATCAGCGGCCGGCCCGACAGAGCGCGGAAGGGAAGGCTTTCAACTAGACGAATGAGATAGTGCACCATGGACTTCCCCAGCTTCGACGCCGAGTACGGTGCCTTGCTCGACCGCGGGCTGTCGATGCAACCGATCGCCTTCGCGGTCGAGGTCGATCGGCTGCGGAGACTGGCCGGTCAGGTCGAGCCCACTGCGAGCCAGGAGCGAGCTCACCACCTCGTCGCCAAGCTCGACAAGGTTCTGGATAACCACCAGAAGTCCGTCTCCGAAACAGTGCGAGCAGCACTCCATGTCCATCGGCGCGCGCGCAACGCCAAGGGCACGCTGCCGGAGCGAATCGCCACCATCAGAGCCGGAATTGCGGAGATCGGCCAGATCGCCGACAGCGCTGCCGTCGAGGAGCGAACCGGGATCCTGCAGCTGAACGAGTCCCTCGCAATGCTGGCCGAGTCGTTGGAGATCAGCGCTTCGAACACCGACCGCTAGCCGATTCGCACGATTCGCAGCACAGGAGTTGCCGGTCGTGGTCACGACGTATGACGAGCTGAGAGAGCAGCAGGCCAGGGCTGCTGTTCGAGTCATGGGTGCGCACCACTCGTCATGGAACGGCAGCGTCGCGCTGCTCCCGGAAGATAGTTCGCGGAAAGGCAACGTCAGCTGGGATCACACGATCAACTACCACCCGTCGGTGGTCAGCGATCTGCGGGAGATGTTCGCCACCGCGGGCCAGCAGCACGACCAGGCCACTCTGCAGCGCTATCGCGAGGCTTTGCGGGTCGTCTTTCACGAAAACATCCACCTCCTGGCGGCGCGAGGTACTTCGCATGCGATGGGCGCCGATGCCTACCAGCAGCCACACAACCAGGTGGTCGAGGAGGCAACCACCGAGCTGGCCACGCAGCAGGCGCTGAACGAGTACATTCGCGAGCTCGGCCTGGAACAGATTGCGCCCGGCATCAGCGACGTGCGGACGGCTCCGGCCTACGGCGAGTACGTACCGGCGGTTCGTTCCTTCAGCGAGGAGATCGGCGAAGCGGTCGGACAGTCAGCTGAGGAGGTCGTCCGCAGGCTCGCGATCGTGAACGCCGAGGACAAGCTAGCCGTCGCCGCTGTGCTGCTGTACGACGAGAAGGTCGGCCAACTGGCACCGGCCCAAGCCAGGGTGGGCGGGATCCAGGCGCTGGTGGAGACGATGCAGCCCGCCTTCGCAGCGATCCACGAGTTCGATCCCGGCGATCCTCAGGATGTGCAGATGTCTGAGCTCGCGGGCCTGAACGCGGCGCGCAAGGCGACGATCAAGGCCGAGGAGCTGCAGGAGTTCTGGACGCAGAACCAGGACCTTCGCCGCAGTCTGGACGCCGGCCTCGGCGCCGGCGCATCGGGTGTCGATCAGTCGAACCGACCACCGTCCCAGAACGAGCACGACGGTCGTCTCCCCGAGGCCGGCACCGGCCGCCGCGATCCAGGTCCTCGACCCGGTGCTGCACACCCCAACAGAAACGGCAGACGACCAGCGGGACCCCACCGGAGCCTGGGCGACTGACCGATCCGTCCGGCCGGCCTGGGCGACTCACCGATCCTGTCGGGACTGAGCGACTCACCGACACGTCCCGTCGGGGCCTGGGCCACTCACCGATCCGTCCCGTCCCGGACTGAGCGACTCACCGATCCGTCTGGCCGGGGAGTGGGCGACACACCGACCCATCCGGCCGGGCATGGGCGACTCACCGATCCGTCGCGTCGAGGACCGGGCAGCTCACCGACCCGCCCCGTCCAGGAGCGGGCAGCGCGGCTGGCGGACACGCCGGCGCCCGAGTTCGCTGCGGGGCGCTGCCGCATTGGCCCTCGACGAGCTGACCAGCGAGCTCACCGACCCGTCCCGTCGAGGATCGGGCAGCTCACCGATCCGCCCCGTCGAGGATCGGGCAGCTCACCGATCCGTCCGGTCCGGGACTGGGGGACTCACCGATCGGTGTGGTCGGCGATTGTCGCGTGCATTCGGGTGGCGCCGGAGCAGGTCGCAAACAGGTGTGGCCTGGAACCGGGGCGATCACCTCGGGGTCTGGATGGGGGCTCGGCTGGGTCCACGCCACGTTCGGAGAGGCCGCGTTCTCGTCGCGCAGGCTGCTTGTGGGCGGTCGGTGGGTACGGTGGCGGGCAGGTTGGTGTGAGTGGGAATGGAGGTTGGTTGTGGGGTTTGTTGGTGAGGGTGCGGGGATTTTGGCGGGGTTGGTGGAGTTGCGGCGGGTGTTGCATCGGGAGCCTGAGGTGGGGCTGGTGTTGCCGCGGACTCAGGAGGTGGTGATGGATGCGTTGGCGGGGCTGCCGTTGGAGGTGAGTACCGGGCGTGAGGTGACGTCGGTGGTAGCGGTGTTGCGGGGTGGGGCGCCGGGGCCGACGGTGTTGTTGCGGGGTGACATGGATGCGTTGCCGGTGGTCGAGGAGACCGGGTTGGCGTACGCCGCCGAGAACGGGAACATGCATGCCTGCGGTCACGACCTGCATACCGCGGGGCTGGTCGGCGCCGCGCGACTGCTGAGCGCTCACCGTGACGAGTTGCACGGGAACGTGATCTTCATGTTTCAGCCCGGCGAGGAAGGGCTCGGCGGTGCGGGGTACATGCTGCGCGAGGGCCTGCTCGCGGCGACGGGTGACAAGCCGATCGCGGCGTACGCGTTGCATGTCTGGGCGCAGGCCGCGAAGGGGATCTTCCAACTGCGGCCCGGCACGATGATGGCGAGTTCGAACCAGTTGCACATCACCGTGCACGGCAAGGGCGGCCACGGATCGATGCCGTCGACAACGATCGACCCGGTGCCGGTGGTCGCGGAGATCGTGCTCGCGTTGCAGGCGTACGTGACGCGGCGGGTCGATGTGTTCGATCCGGTAGTGGTCACCGTGACGCAACTCGAGGCGGGCGTCGCGATCAACGTCATCCCCAACACGGCCCGGCTCGGCGCGACCGTGCGGACCTTGTCCGACGCGAGACTCGAACAGCTGACGCGGGACCTTCCCGCGCTGGCGGAGCGGATCGCGGCGGCGTACGGGTGCACGGTGGACGCGCAGCTGAGCCCGCAGTACCCGGTGACGGTGAACGATGCCGGGCGTACTGCGGAGACGACCGAGGTGCTCACGGGTCTGTTCGGGGCGGAACGCGTGCAGCCGCTCGACAATCCGTTGATGGGCGCGGAGGACTTCTCGATGGTGCTGCGGGAGGTGCCTGGCGCATTCACGATGGTGGGTGCCCGGCCTGACGACGTCAGCGCTGAGGAGGCTCCGTCCAACCACTCCAGCATCGTTCGCTTCGACGACGCCGTACTCGCCGACAACGCCGCCGCCCTAGCGGAGTTGGCGGCGCACCATCTCGTTCCGCGGGGGTAGCTGGCGGGGTGTTGCGTTAGTGTGACTAACGATCTACATTAGTTGGCGTCGCCAACATTAGTCTCACTAACTATTATCAGGAGTCCATGATGACCGATCTTCGCGAACTCGCCGACCGTAGTGAGCTTGCCGAGCTCGTCGCGCGCCACAGCCTGTGGCTGGACGAGCTCCGGTACGACGAGTCCGACCAACTGTTCACCGACGACGTCGTGGTCAAGTCGCTCCGCGGGGAGGCGACTGGCATCGAGGCGCTCATCCAGATCGCCCGCAAGGGACACGACACGTACGCGCGTACCCTGCACAACAAGTCGAACCTGGTGATCCAGGTTGACGGCGACACCGCGGTGGTACGCGCCAACGACGTCGCCGTACTGGTCCGCCACGACATGACCGAAGAGATCGCCGCGGCCGTCCACCACTACACCGCCCGCCGCACTCCCGCAGGCTGGCGCTTCGATGGGCTTGAGGTCGCCCCGCTGGCACTCACGGCCCCACTCGCCCGCGCTATCTAGGGCCGGTAGCCCCGGTAGCCCCGGTCGGTCCGGTAGGCCGGTTCGGCGCGGTAGGCCGGTAGGTCCGGTCGGTCCGGCAGGCCGGTTCGGCGCTGTAGGTCCGGTCGGTCCGGTAGGTCCGGTCGGTCCCGTAGGCCGGTTCGGCGCGGTAGGCCGGTTCGGCGCGGTAGCCCGGTAGGTCCGGTGGATCCGGCAGGCCGGTCGGTCCGGTAGCCCAGTCAGCCCGGTCGGTCCGGTAGGACGGTCGGTCCGGTCGGTTCGGTAGGCCGGTTGGTTCGGTGGGTCGGTGGGCCGGTTGGTTCGGTGGGTCGAGCGGGTGGTGAGTCAGGAGAGGGTGAGGGTGTAGGTGCCTCGGCTGCCGTATGTGGAGTAGCCGGTGTTGAGGGGGTTGGCGTAGCCGACGTTGTCGATTCGTAGGTAGTAGGTGCCGGGTTGTAGAGCGGTGGTGATGGTGGCGCCCAGACCGGTGGGGGTGGCGGCGTCGGATTGGCCGGAGGCGGGGTCGTTCGAGGTGACAACGGTGCCGGAGCCGTTCAGGAGGTCGAGTTTGATGTCGAGGTTTCCGCCGACGGTCGCCGGGTTGGCCCGGGCGGTGTAGGTGCCGGCGGTGGTGATGTTCACGCGGTAGACGTCGGTGTCCGACTGCGCGGTGATGATGCCGGTGGCCGGAGTGCCGACGGTGAGTGCGGCTGCGGTGGCGGTGGTGTCGCCCGCCTCATCGGGGCGGAGGGCCAGCCCGTGCGTGCTGATGACGGAGTAGTCGTCTTCTTTGTTGTTGGCGTCGGCGTACTCGCCCTTGCTCCACTGGCTGATCGCCTTGGAGTACCCGACGCCCATGATCGGAGCCCAGGCGCCGTGACCCGCGTAGTACCCGACCGTCGACGTCCCGTCATGCGACAGGCCGACGTTGTGGCCGGCCTCGTGCGCGGCGGCCTCGGCGATGTTCTTCGCGCCGGTACCGACACCCTTGGTGAAGACGAGCGCAGGTTGGTAGTACGCGTGCCGGCTGGCGTTGTCGTACACCCCGACGTACGCGACGCCACCGCAGCGGCAGTCGGACTGGTACCAGGTGGTCGGGTCGATCACGACGCGCGTGCCGTACTGCTGGTCCGACGCCGAGGACCGGTCGATCGCCGCAGCGGTCGGCTCCTGCGTCGTCACGTCCACATCGAACGACGCGTAGTCCTCGGCGACACGAGCCCAGACATCGTGGACGACGTCCTGCTCGGCGGTACCGAAACTCGAAGGGTCGCCGTCGGTGTCGTACGGCGTGATGTTCACCGTCGCCGGCTTCGGACTCTGGTTCCACGCTGTCCCGGTGATCGTGTGGCCGGTGAAGTCGAGGTAGATGACCCGGTTCGAGCCGGGCTTGCTGTGCAGCTCGAACGCTGGGCCAGTCGCCGCGGTGACGGCCGACCTGGCCCAGCGCGGGGATGTCCCGGCGCTCGCCTTGCGCTCGGAGGTCGTGGCGACCGGCTCGCGGTAGAACAGCCGGCCGCCACGGTCGAGCCAGGCGGTCTTGTCGGTGCTCAGGATCTGCCGCAGGTGTTCGGTGCTCAACTTGTTCTGAACGGCAACCTCGGTCAGGCGGGACTGGACCCGGCCGAGTGCGGCCTGGCCCTGCTGCGCCTGGCCGAGCAGCTGGTCGATGGGAAGCGGAGCGGGCTGCTGGGCGTCGGCCTGGCTGCCGAGCACGACAGCAAGCGCTCCGAAGGCGACAACACCGGCAACGGCGAAAGCGCCGGTACGGCGGGGGCGGATTGGCATGGGGCGGAAACTCCTCAGGTACTTCGGCGTGCCTCACTTGACATCTTCACGAAACGTGTACGCAAACGTACTTTGCGTAGCCTGCCCGAAGGTCCCCTGTGCTGTATAGATTCGTCTCGGGATTTAACGGTGACTTGGGAGGGTTCCGATGCGGTTCATGATGGTGTTCAAGGCCAACGAGGCGTCCGAGGCAGGACAGCCGCCGACCGAGGAGGGCCTGACCGCGATGGGCCTGGTGATGGCCGAGATGGCGGAGAAGGGCGTCCTGCTCGCCGGCGACGGGTTACTGCCGAGCTCGCACGGGTTCCGGCTGCAGCTGGACGAGGGCAAGCGGCGGGTGATCGACGGGCCGTTCGCGGAGACCAAGGAGCTGATCGCCGGGTTCTGCCTGATCGAGGTCGCGTCCCGCGAGGAAGCGATGGAATGGGGCTGGCGCTGCATCGCAGCCGACGCGAAGGGCGGCGGCAACCCGGAGAGCTCCGGGCAGCTGGAGATCCGGCCGGTGGCGACGGCGGAGTACTTCGGCGACAACTACACCGACGAGGCGCGCGACCGGAACGACGTCACGTTCGCGAAGGCCGCGGAGAACCTTCAGAACAGCAGCACCTGACGGATCGACGTACCGGCGGCGAGGTCGTCGAAGGCGCGGTTGAGATCGTCCAAGCCGATCGTTGCCGTCAGCAGGCGGTCGACCGGTAGCCGGCCGGCTTGGTAGAGGGCGACGTACCTCGGGATGTCTCGGGACGGGACCGACGAGCCGAGGTACGAGCCTTTGACCGTGCGTTCTTCGGCGACCAGGCTGACGGCGGGGACGCTGAAGGACTGGGACGGGTGCGGCAGACCGACCGTGATCGTGGTGCCGCCTCGTCTGGTCGCGGCATACGCCTGTGCGAGCACATTGGCGTTGCCGACGGTTTCGAAGGTGTACTCCGCTCCGCCGGCCGTCGCTGCTCGTACCTGCTCGACGGCGTCTTCGTCGCGGGCGTTGACGGTGGCAGTGGCGCCCAGCTCGCGGGCCAGGTCCAGCTTGGCCGGTACGACGTCTACGGCGACGATGGGGTAGGCGCCGGCCAGTACTGCGCCGAGGAGGGCGGAGAGACCTACGCCACCCAGGCCGAAGATGGCGGTACTGCGGCCTGCTCGCAGTTGGGCTGTGTTCACTACCGCACCTACGCCCGTCATGACGGCGCAGCCGAACAACGCCGCGATTTCCGGCGGGAGAGACGCATTGATCTTCACCGCCGAATGCGCCGAGATCACCGCATGATCCGCGAACCCGGACACACCTAGATGATGGTGTACGCCTTCGAGGCGATGGGCGCCGGACAACAGCGTCCCGGCTGTGTTGGCGGCGGCTCCTGGTTCGCAAAGGGCGGCCCGGCCCTCCGCGCAGGGGGTGCAGGTGCCGCAGGCGGGGACGAAGGCGCAGGCCACGACGTCGCCGGGCGCGAAGCCTGGGGCTTCGGAGTGGATGACTTCGCCGGTCGCCTCGTGGCCCAGGAGCATCGGCATCACGCGCGGGCGGGACCCGTCGATGACCGACAGGTCGGAGTGGCAGAGGCCGGTGGCGCGGATCCGGATCAGGAGTTCGCCGGGCCCGGGCGGGGCGAGTTCGAGCTCTTCCACCTGCAGCGGCCGCGAGTCGGCGTACGGTGCCGGTAGGCCCATTTCCCGCAGTACAGCACCGCGCACGATCATCGCATGATCCCTTCGAGCGCTTCCCGGATCCCGTCGGGTACCGGTACCGGCCGTCGGTCCACCCGGTCGACGAACACATGGACGAACCGCCCGACCGCCGCCGGCTGCTCCGAATCCTCCCGGAACAAGCCGATCTCGTACCGCACGCTCGAATTCCCGAGCTGACCGCACCGCAAACCGGCGTCCACCACCCCGGGAAACTCGAGCGGCTGCTTGAACGTGCACTGCGAGTCCACGCACAACCCGATCACGTCACCGCGGTGGATGTCGAGCCCACCGGCGCGGATCAGGAAGTCGTTGATGACCGTGTCGAAGAAGCTGTAGTACTCGACGTTGTTGACGTGCCCGTAGACGTCGTTGTCCTTCCACCGCAGCGTGATCGCCAGGTGGTGCGGATACGCGTCACGCTCCATTGAGTGTCCCGTCACGGTTGTAGCTTGAACGATAGCGGTGCCAAGGTAGCGGCAGCACAAGGCGCGACTACAGTGCGAGGCGTGCGGTTCATCCGGGATCTGTGGACGCTCCTGCAGCGACGGGACTTCCGGCGGTTGTTCGCGGTTCGGCTGACGTCGCAGTGCGGGGACGGAGTGTTCCAGGTCGCGCTGGCGTCGTACGTGCTGTTCTCGCCGGAACGAGCGCCGGATGCCGCCGCGATCGCGGGGCTGTTCGCCGTCTCGCTGCTGCCGTACTCGGTCCTGGGCCCGTTCACCGGCGTACTCCTGGACCGCTGGTCGCGCCGGCAGATCCTGTTCGGCGCGAACCTGACCCGCGCCGCGCTCGTCATCGGCGTCGGCGCGATCGTCGCGGCCGACAGTGCCGGCGTGCTGTTCTACCTCGCTGTCCTCCTGACGCTCGGCGTGAACCGCTTCCTGCTCTCCGGTCTGTCCGCCGGTCTCCCGCACGTCGTGGAGCGCGACGAGCTGGTGATGGCGAACGCGGTCACGCCCACGTCCGGTACGGCGTCCTTCCTGATCGGCGGCGGGATCGGCGCCGGTGTGAAGCTGCTGGTCGACTCCGACCTCGCCGTACTCGGGCTGACCGTGGTCATCTACACCGCCGCCGCCCTGCTCGCCCTCCGGCTCCGCCGCGACCAGCTCGGCCCGGACCTGAAGGGCGACGAACCGGGCATCCTCGAGGCGCTCGGGACGATCGCGGCCGGTCTGATCGACGGCGGCCGGCATCTTCGCGCACGCCGGCAACCCGCGTTCGGCCTGCTCGCGATCGGTTCGCTGCGGTTCTTCTTCGGGCTGATGACGGTCGCGATGATCCTGCTGTACCGCAACTACTTCTACGGTCCCGGGCAGCTCGACCAGGCGTTCGCCGCGCTCGCGATCGCGACGGGGGCGGTCGGCGCCGGGTTGTTCGTCGCCGCGCTGATCACGCCGTGGGGTACGCGGGTGATGTCACTGCGCCGATGGATCACCTGGTTGTTCGTCGGCGCCGCGGTTGCCAGCGCCGTACCGATCGGGTTCTACACCAAGCCCGCGCTGGTGATCGGTGGGTTCCTCGTCGGATTCTGCGCGCAGGGCATCAAGATCAGCGTCGACACCCTCGTCCAGACGGGTGTCGACGACGAGTACCGCGGCCGGGTCTTCGCGCTCTACGACATGATCTACAACGTCGGGCAGGTCTCGGCGGCCGCACTCGGCGCGGCGATCCTGCCCGACAGCGGGAAGTCGTACCCGGTACTCGCGTTGATCGTGCTAGGTTTCGCGGTCACCGCGCTGGTCTACTCACGTGCCTCGCAGCGCGGTGATCGGCTGGATGGCGGAGGCCTTCCAGGCGGGGTACGTACCGGCGACCAGTCCGATGAACGCACCCAGCAGGGGTGAGCCGAACGCGAGCCGGTTGTCCAGGATCGGGGTCCAGTCGCGGACCCAGGACACGCTGACGGTCAGGATCACACCGACCGCCGTACCGAGCAGGCCGCCGAGGAAGCCGACGATCACGCTCTCCACCAGGAACTGAACGGCGATGTGTCTTCGCGCGGCTCCGAGGGCTCTGCGGAGGCCGATCTCCGAGATGCGTTCCAGGACGGACAGCAGCGTCACGTTCGCGATCCCCAGACCGCCGACGAGAAGTGCGACCGCGCCGAGGAGCAGGAACAGCGCGTTCAGGTCGGACTCGACACCCTTGCGTACGGCGCCTTGCTTGGGCGGGGCGTCGACGCTCAGCGTGCTCGGGTCGTTCGGCTGGATCGCGATCGGGGCCTGCTGGGCGATCAGTTGCGCGGCGCCCACCGCCGTACGGATCTCGACCGCATCGGGCGATTCGAGGTGGTACGCCTGGCGCGCGGTGCCGTTCGGCATGATCACGGCGTCGTTCAGTTCCGCGCGGCCGCTGACCGAGTCGAGGATGCCGATCACCGTGTACGGTTCGTCGCCGATGAACACCGCTGGTTGCGAGTCGACCCGGTTGATGCCGAGTCGCTCCGCGGCGTGCTTGCCCAGGACAACCACTTTGTCGGCGCGGCGGTCGTGGCCGTCGTCGAAGAACCTGCCGGTCTGGAGGACCGCGCGGACGGCGTCCCAGAGGCCGGCCGAACCCGCCATCACCGGGAGCGCCTTGCCGGAACCGTCGTCGAGGCCGGTGACGTTCTGCACCAGGTCGGAGCCGATCTCCAGGTTGCTGACCGTGCCGACGGCTTCGACGCCGTTCAACCGCTGGATCCGGGCGGGAGCATCCCACGGAAGTTGCGTCGCCGCTTCCCCTTCCTGACCACCTTTGTCGTCCGGCTCCACTACGACCCGCGTGGCAGCAGCCAGGTCGAACCGCTGCGTGATCTGCCCGGCCGCGGTCTGCCCGAGCCCGACGGTCCCCACCAGCGCCGCAACCCCCAGCACAGTGCCGAGGGTGGTGAGGATCAGTCGGGTCGGCCGGGCGGCGACACCGGCGAGTGCCTCGTCCAGCAGATCCCTTACCGCTGGACGAGACCTCAGCCGGCGTCGGCGCGACGTGGACGGCCCGCCGGTCGGGTCCGGGGGGCCTGCTTGGGTTACCACTGCAGGGTTCCGTCGACGATCCGGACCTGGCGTTGAGCACGGCGGCTGACGTGGTCGTCGTGGGTGATGACGGCCAGCGTCATGCCCTCGGCGTGCAGTTCGTCGAACACCTGCAGGATCGCCTCCGCGTTCATACTGTCCAGGTTTCCGGTCGGTTCGTCCGCGAGCAGCAGGCTCGGTTCCGCGACCAGCGCCCGCGCGATCGCCACCCGCTGCCGTTCCCCACCCGACAACGTCGTCGGCGCGAACTCCATCCGATGCGCGAGCCCCACCCGCTCCAGAGCGACGCGGGCCCGCGCGAGACGCTCCCGCCGCGGCACCCCGACGTACACCATTGAGAGCGCGACGTTCTCCAGAACGGTCCGATGGTCGAGCAGGTGGAAGGACTGGAAGACGAACCCGATCCGCTGCCCGCGCAGTACGGCGCGCCGACGCTCGCGCAGGCTCATCGTGTCCACCCCGTCCAACCGGTAGACGCCATCCGTTGGGTTGTCCAACAACCCGAGCAGATGCAGCAATGTCGACTTCCCGGACCCGGACGGGCCGACGATCGACAGGTACTCGCCCTGCCCGATGGTCAGATCGATCCCCTTGATCGCGCGTACTTCGGGCGGTCCGGGAAAGAAACGCCGTACCCCGATCATCTCGACAACAGGCGCCGGCAACGCGACCGCGGTACTCATTTGCCGACCACCACCTGATCGCCCTCGGACAGTTTCGCGTCGCCCTTCGGCGTCACCTGCGCGAAGCCGTCCGCCGACAGCCCGACCGTCACTGGTACCAGCTCCACCTGCCCGTTCCGCAGTACCTCGACCCGCGACGCGCCGTCCGACCCGGACGACAAAGCGGCCAGCGGTACGGCGAGAACCTTGCCGCTCGTACTCTTCACCGGGATCGTCACGCGGACGTTCGCGTCCCGCAGTACGGCCAGCTGGCTCGCGGTCAACGCGTTCGGTGCGACCACGACGTCGTACTGCGTACCGTTCTTGGAGACCCGTCGTACCTTCGCGGCCACCGGCGTACCGTCGACGTCGAGCGAGGCCGCCATCCCGGCCTTCAACCGTTGCGCCGTCTCCGCGTCGACCTTGACCGTGACGACCAGCGACGCACCGCTCGCCGACATCACGACGCCGTTGACGGTCCCGCCGCGCTCGACCTTCACGTCGTCGACCCGGCGCGGGAGCGTCTTCACGTAGACGACCTCCGAGACCGGCAACGGCGTACCGGCCTTGAACTCGGCATCGTTCAAGGTGGTTTTGGCATCGGACAGGTTCTGTTCCGCGTCGTCGACCGCACCCTGCTGTACCGACGTGTCCTTGGCGTGCGCCGCCTTGGCTGCCTTCAGCTGCGACTGCGCCTGGCGGAGCTGCTTCTTCGCCGCGTCGACCTGCTTCTTCGCCTGGTCGACCGCCTGCGTGAACCGCTCGTCGGGCTCGGGCGGGTCGTACCCGGCCGCGTCGTACAGCTTCTCCACCGCGGCCGAGGTGTCCAGCGTGTACTCGTCGTCGACCGTCCCCGGGTCGTACCCGAGGCGATCGAGCGTCTGCTCCAACTGCAGCACGTCCGGTCCCTTGCTCCCCGGTGACAACGTCCGGTACATCGGCAGTACGCCGGCCAGCCCGATCACCGGCCGCCCGGTGATTTCCAGCAGCGCCTTGCCCTCGGTGATCGTCGATCCGACCGCCGGGACCTTGCCCGTGACGATCGCCGGTGTGGTCAGCCCGCTCGTCTCGACCCGAATGTTGACCGCACCGTCGAACGACGCGTCGCCCCGCCCGACCACCTTGCTGGACAGCACCTTCTTCGCCACCGGCACGGTGATCTGCGAGGCCGAGGGCGGCGCGGTCTTGGCGGCCGCATCCTCCGGCGACGTGATCCGGCTGCCCGCCGCGACTCCGATCCCGAGCGACACGACAGCCACGCCGGCCACGCCGACCAGCACCCGGCGGCGGGACTTGGGCGAAGTGCTCACCGGTTCGCCATTTCGTCGCGATATGCCTCGAGCTCGGCCTTGTGCTGGTCGACGAACTCCTTCTCCTGCTCGTACTGGACCTTCTTGTACGCGTCGTCGTACCCCTTGGCCTTGCACTTCTGATCCGCCACCGCGAGCTCGATCTCGAGTTTGCGCAGGTCGGACAGCTTGGCCGCGTCGACCTTGTCGAACGACGGCGGGCCGGTGATCGTCTTCGCCGGACCACCCTTGGGCGGCGGCTGGTTCCCGGTCAGCGCGTCGAGCTTCTGCTGGATCTCGTTCCGCGGGTCCTCGGTCTTCTGGTACCCGGCGTGTCCGGCGTCGGCCATGCAGTCGGCCCAGGCGCTGGTCGCGTCCACGACGCGCTGGTCGGACTCGATCCGCTTCTGCAGCGCCTGGATGTCCTTGAACAGGCTGTCGAACTTCTTGAAGTCGACCATGCCCTTGTTGTCGCCGTACACCTGCTTGACGGCCTTGCCGCGGCAGCCGAGGTCCTGCTCACCACTCGAGTTCGGCCCGCCGTCACCGCCCTGGATCAGCACCGCGCCGTTCCCGTTCGCGTTCGGTCCGTTCAGGGCCTTGTCGTACGCCTTCTGCGCGGTCGGCGAGAGCGCCTTGCGGATCTTGGTGTTCGGGTTGGTGTCGTCGTCAGCGGCCTTCGACCAGTCGATCGTGCTGATCCCGTACCCGTACTGCTCGGCGAACTTGTCCGGCGGCAGGTTGAACGCGTCGTTGAACTTCCCCTTCGCGTTCTGTTCCGGCGGTACGGCGACGTACTCGAAACCGGCCGCCTTCATACACGCGGCGGTCGCGTCCTCGACCTTGCGCTGCTTGGCCAGGTCCTCCTCGGACGGCTGCTGCGCGCCACCGGCCCGGGTCGCGATCCGGAACGAGCCGCCACCGGACGAACTCACGAACCCGTCGCCCATGTACTCCGCGAGCGGGCTCTTGTCGCTCTTCTGATCGGACCCGACCGGAGCCTTGTCGTTCCCGCAACCGGCCAGCGCCAGGACCGCGATCACGGCCACTGCTGTTCTCTTCATGGCAGTGGAGCGTGCCGCCGGGGCCGTGAAGAACCTGTGAAGGACCGGTTTGCACCCGATGCTCTCAGCCGATCTTCATCGGATTCTCATCATGTTCGGCGACATTGAGGACTATGCCAGCGCGGATCCTGGTCGCCGAAGACGACCTGAAGCAGGCGGAGCTGATCCGGCGGTACCTCGAACGGGAAGGGCACCTGACCGTCGTCGTGCACGACGGCCGGGAGGCGATCGACGAGGCCCGCCGGCGCAGTCCGGACCTGCTGGTGCTCGACGTGATGATGCCGAAGGTCGACGGCCTCGACGTCTGCCGGGTGCTGCGCGCCGACGGGGACGTGCCGATCATCATGCTGACGGCGCGTTCGACCGAGGACGATCTGCTGCTGGGTCTCGACCTCGGTGCGGACGACTACCTGACCAAGCCGTACAACCCGCGCGAGCTCGTCGCCCGGGTCCGGACCGTACTGCGACGCACGCGGATCCGGTCCGAGGGTGAGGTGTACCGGGTCGGCGACCTCGAGATCGACCCGTCGCGCCACGAGGTCCGGTTGACCGGGAAGCTGGTCGAGCTGACGCCGGCCGAGTTCAAGATCCTCGTGTGTCTGGCCGCCTCGCCGGGGCGGGCGTTCTCACGGCAGCAGTTGCTGGAGCACGCGTTCGGGTTCGACCATTACGTGTTCGACCGGACCGTCGACGTGCACGTGATGAACCTGCGGAAGAAGATCGAGCCGTCGCCCGGCGTACCGACGTACCTGAGGACCGTCTACGGCGTGGGGTACAAGCTGGTGGAGGCGGCGCATGCGACGTAGCGTGCTGGTCCGTTTTCTCGGGTTGTCGCTCGCGGTCGCGCTCGGGGCGGTGATCGCGACCGCGCTGATCGCGACGTACAGCACGTCGGAGAAGCTGCAGGGCGAGATCGACGCGAACACGGGCCAGTTGCAGGTCGACGGCGAGATCTACGGCCAGCTGTCGAAGTATGCGTCCGACCATCCGACCTGGTCGGGTGTGGACAAGGTGGTGCACGACCTGGCCGATCGACTCGGCCGGCGGATAGCGGTCACCACCGAGGACGGGACGGTGATCGCGGACTCGGCCCGGATGCTCGGTGCCGCGCCCGAGCTCCCCTCGGTGCCGGCGGCAACGATCGACGCGCGCGGCGGCGGGATGCAGGGGACGATGGCGCTGTACCAGGCCCGCAAGACGGTGATGGCCGCGGGCACGTTCTCCGCGACGCCGATGATCGGTCCGCCGTTCATCGTCTATCCGGACTGGGGCCTCACCGACGAGGAGTTGGCGCAACGGAACCAGCTCGCGAAGCGGGCCGTGAACTGCTTGGCCGCCAAGGGCAAGTCGGCGAGCGTGGTGGCGGGCGACGGCACGGTACCGCAGGTGGTGATCGAGTCGACCCAGCCGGCGGCCGGTGGCCAGGTCAGCTCGCTGACGTCGGTCAAGGACGACTGCCTGTCGGCGGGGATGACCGCGCCGAGCGCGAAGGCGAAGATCGTGAACGACGACGAGGTACGGCGGTCCACCGCCTGCCTGGACGCGGCCGGGATCAAGTACAAGATCAACGACTACTCCGGTCTGCGATCCGTCGAGCCGGTCGCGAAGCCGGAGCTCGACGAGAGGTTCGCGAACTGTGTCACCCAGGCGCGCGTCCAGGCGTTGACGCCGTACGTCGCTCCGCCGGCGAAGCTGTACCTCGGGGCGAAGAGCACGTTCAACATGTTCTCCGGCGAAGGGCTGGCGCGTACTGCGGCGACCGCGCTCGGGGTGGTGCTGATCGCGGCGCTGGTGATGTTCTTCGCGGGCCGACGGTTGGTACGGCCAATCGTCGCGCTGACCGGGGCGGCGCAGCGGATGCGCAACGGTGATCACGCGGCCCGGGTCCCGGTGAGCGGGAAGGACGAGGTGGCGCGGCTCGGCCACGCGTTCAACGACATGGCCGAGGCGATCCAGCGGCACGACTTCCAGCGCAAGGCGATGGTGAGCGACGTCGCTCACGAGCTCCGGACGCCGCTCGCCAACATCAAGGGCTACCTGGTCGCGTCCGAAGACGGGGTGGTCCCGCTGGACGGCGCCCTCGTCACCTCGTTGTTGGAGGAAACAGGCCTACTCGAACACCTGGTTGCCGATCTCCAGGACTTGGCCCTCGCTGACGCCGGCATGCTGCGCCTCCACCCGGCTTCTCGCGACCTGACCGAGCTGGCGGGGCAGGTGGTCCTGGCCCACCAACCCGCCGCAGAGGCCGCCTCCGTCACCCTCACATCCACAGCTTCTGGGCCCTCACCCGCAATCGTCGACAGCGCTCGCATTCGTCAAGCTGTGGGCAACCTCGTGTCGAATGCCATCAGGTACACGCCACCGGGCGGACACGTGGTAGTCGGCGTACGGCCTGTGGACAACGGCTTCACCGTGAGCGTGACGGACAACGGCACGGGTATCGCGCCCGAGCACCTACCGCACGTCTTCGACCGCTTCTACCGCGCGGATGTCTCCCGCACGCGCACCACCGGCGGCAGCGGGCTGGGCCTCGCCATCACCAAGCACCTGGTCGAAGCGCACCAGGGCCGAATCACGGTCACCAGCCGCCTCGGCTCCGGTTCGACCTTCACGATCTGGCTCCCTTCCACTGCGACACTGTCCGGGTGACCCAGCCCCCGAACACCCCAGGCCAGTACGGCCCTCCCAACAACGGCTGGCAACAGCAGCCGCCCTACGGCAACGACCCCACGCAACCGCAGTACGGCCCACCAGGCCAAGCCCCCTACGGCCCGCCGGGCCAGCCGCCGTACAGCGGGCCGGGTCAGGCGCCGTACGGGGGGCCGGGCCAGGCACCGTACGGCGGGCCGGGGTACGGGCCGGGGTATCCGCCGGGCGGACCGGGGTACGGAGGCCGCGGCCCGCGCCGGACGCCGTTGTACATCGCGCTCGGCGTTGTCGTCGTACTCGTACTGCTCGGCGTCGGCGTACTGCTCGCCACCCGCTCCAGCGACAACGACGCAAGCGGACCAACCGAACCGTCCACCGCCCCACTCCCACCCAGCACCTCGTCGGAGTCGAGCGTCAGCCCGCCCCCGACGACCGCACCGCCGACCGCACCCACCGCGGCCCCGCGCCTGGCCGAGGCGAGAACGCTGGCGACCAGCTTCCTCGCCTACCTGAACGCGAATGACCAGACGCACGCGACCGCGCTCGGCTGCGAGGAGAGCAGGAAACTGCTGACCGGTCAGCTCATCGTGATGATCGACCCGCCGACCAAGCTGGCCGTGACCGGACCAGGCGTCTCGGTACCCAGCTACTACCCGCGGATCTCGGTCCCGTTCTCCGGCACCACGAACGGCTCCGTCCCGCTGACCGGTACCGTCGACATCATGGACCTCCCGTCCCGACCGCTCTGCGTCCGCCTGACCTCGCTCCAGCACTGACCATGAGGCCCCGAAAAGCCCGCCTGGCCGACGTCCACGAGATCGCCGCCGGCATGCCCCACGTCACCAAGTGGGAACGCGACGACGGCACCGACCGTCCCGTCTACCAGGTCGGCGGCAAGTCCTTCGTCTTCTTCCGCACCCCACGCCCCGACGCGGTCGATCCCGTCACCGGCGAGAAGTACGACGACGTGATCATGATCTGGGTCGAATCCGAAGCCGAAAAACTGGCCCAGACCACCGACGACTCGACGCCGTTCTTCACCACCCCGCACTTCGACGGCCACCCGTCCGTCCTCATCCGCGCCCGCGACCTGGGCGCCCTCACCAGACAAGAACTAACCGAAATAATCCAAGACGCCTGGCTCTCTCGAGCCTCCAACCGCCGAGCCCAAACCTGGCTAAAAGCCCACCGCCTCACCTGATCCCGTCACTACGCGGGGGCCAGGGAGCGGGCTGTTTCCAGGAGGTTGGTGCCGGTGGGGAGGGTGGCGATTATGGGGGTGTCGAGGCCGTTCTCCACGTAGCGGTTGATTTGGGTGCGGCAGGCGTCGGGGGTGCCGTGGACTATGAGGGCGTCCACCAGTGAGTCGGGGATGGCGGACATGGCGGCGTTGCGGTCGCCTCTGGACCAGGCTTCGCGCATCGGTTTCATGACCTCGGCTCGGCCGAGCCAGTCGTGGAAGGCGGCGTAGCCGGGGACCGTCAGATAGGTGGCGATGAGGTAGCGGCCGATGTTGCGGGCCATTTCGGTGTCTTCGGTGGCACAGACGAAGATGCGGGCGGCGAGTTCCTTGTCGGGGCCGAGTTCCGCGCGGATCTTGCGTACGTCGTCGGCCGACAACCAGTTGGTGATCGCGCCATCGGCTTCGCGTGCGGCCAGCCGCAACATCTGGGGGCGGAGGGCGGCGAGCATGATCGACGGTGGTACGTCGGGTGCCTTCTCCAGCCGGAACCGCTGGATCGTGAAGCTGTCGAACTTCCCGTCCACCCGCTCCCCCGCGAACGCCGCCCGCAGGAACCGCAGTACGTCGCGGGTGCGGGCCAGCGGCGGGTCGTACGCGATCCCGTTCCACCCGGTGACGATCGTCTCCGACGACGCCCCGATCCCGAGTACGAACCGGCCCGGCGCGAGATCCGCCAACGCCGCCGCGCTCATCGCCAGCGCGGCCGGCCCGCGCGTGTGTACCGGTACGACGGCGGTCCCGAGCCGCAAGGAAGAGTCCCACTCCGACGCAAGCACCAACGGCGTGAACGCATCCGCGCCCGCCACCTCGGCCGACCACAAGTCGGTGTAGCCCAGCAACGCCAGGTCCGAGATCAGCTGGCGATGGTCGCGCAGCGGTACGCCGGTCAGCGGTACGGTCAGCCCCCAGCGCATTCAGATCATCCTCTTCAGCAACGGCAGCGGCGCCACCCGCATCACCTGGGCGAGCGGCCACCACGGCCGCGCCGGTACGTACGCCTTCGCCTTCTCCGCCTCGATCGCGGCGACCATCGCGCGGACGCCGGTCTCCGTGTCGACGATGAACGGCGCCTTCGGCACGTGCTCGTTCATCTCCGACCGGATGTACCCGGGGTAGATCGTGCTGGCCTTGATCGGCTTGCCCATCAGCTCCAGCCGCAGACCCTCACCGATCGACGCGAGCCCCGCCTTCGTCGCGGCGTACGTCGTGACCGTCTTCGGGAACCCGCGCAGCGCGGAGATCGACGCGATCAGGACGAGGTGCCCGGCGTTCCGCGCCCGGAACAACTCGAGCGCCGCCTCGACCTGCGCGAGCGCGCCGACGAAGTTCGTCAGCGCGGTGTCGCGGTTCGCGTCGAACCGCCCGGTGCCGAGCGGCGCGCCCTTCCCGAGGCCGGCGTTCACGATGATCCGGTCCAGCGGCAACTCGCCGTCGATCAAGCGGAACACCTTGAACACCTGATCGTGGTCAGTCACATCCAGACTGTGGGTAACCACCGAAATCTGTGGATAACGCTCGACCAGCTCGCTCCGGAGCGCGTCCAGCCGTTCGGTCCGCCGGGCCGTCAGCGCGAGGTTGTGGCCGTTCGCCGCGAACTGCCGTGCCATCTCCGCACCGAGACCCGAACTGGCACCGGTGATCAGGATGTTCCGTCGCATCGCGATGTCCTATCGATAGGTGAGCAGGTCCGCACCGAGGTGGACATGCTCGTTGTAGCTCACCACAGTCAGCCCGGAACGCCCGGACACGACCTTCGTAATCGCGGTGTTGATCGTCACCGGGTTCAGCTTCGTCCACAGCCCGTCGCCGCCCGACAGCAGCCGCCCCACGACGGCCGCGATCGGACCGCCGGATGTGAAGACGAGCGCGGTCGAGCCCTTCCCGAGCGAGGCGGCGGTACGTCGTACGGCCGCCTCCGACCGATCGCAGAACGCCTGGAACGTCTCGGAGTACCCGTCGCCCCCGTCGATCCACCGCTGCGTCGCCGCGCTGAACACGTCCTGGAACGCCCGCCGCGGGTTCCCGGTCCGCGCCAGGTCGGCCACCATCACAGCGTGCCGCTTGTACGACGGCTTGTGCGCGACGAGCACCTCCTGGTGGTCGAACTCGTCGTACCCCGGATCGACCTCCGCCGTGAACCCGGCGAGCGACGCGGTCTCCTGATGCCGGCGCATAGAACCCGAGACGACAAGGTCCGGCTGCAGATCAGCAAGTACCGAAGCCAGCCGCAGAGCCTGCTTCGAGCCGAGTGACGACAGCTTGTCGTAGTCGCGCGCACCGAACGACGCCTGCGCGTGCCGGATCAGGTAGATGACGCCCACTCACGCCTGCCGGATGATCTTGCGGCAGCGCCGCTCGAGCAGGTTCACCGGGAGCCAGAAGTTCTTGAACCGCGGGTTCCGCGTCTGCTTGTGGTGATACCGGTAGTAGATCTGCTGCGCGATCACCGCGAGCCGGAACAACCCGAACACCTCGTAGAACGCCCAGTTGTCCACAGGCAGCCCCGACTGCTTCGAGTAGTAGTCCACAATCTCGTCCCGCGTCAGCATCCCCGGTACGTCGGACGGCTGCAGCCGGAACCGGCGGAACGCCCAGTCGTCGTCGGCCTGGACCCAGTACGCCAGCGCACTGCCCAGATCCATCAGCGGATCGCCCAGTGTCGCGAGCTCCCAGTCCAGTACGCCGACCACGCGCAGCGGATCGTCCGGAGCGAGTACGACGTTGTCGAGCCGGAAGTCGTTGTGGACAACGCACGTCCCAACATCCACAGGCTGATTCGCGGCCAGCCAAGTCATGACCCGCTCGTAACTCGGCACGTTCCACGTCTTCGCCTTGCGGTAGCGCTCGGACCAACCGGCGACCTGGCGCCCGACGTACCCGGAACCGCGCCCGAGATCCTCCAGCCCGGCGGCGGCGGGATCGACCGCGTGCAGCTCCACGAGCGTGTCGATCAACGTGAACCCCAGCTGCCGCGCCTGCGCTGCGGTCAGATCGACGCCGAGCGAGTGGTGCCCGGGGATCGTCCCGACCACCCGCTCCATCACGTAGAACTCGGAGCCGATCACCGACTCGTCGTTGCAATGAGCAACCATCTCTGGGACGTACCGGAAGACCGGTTTGAGGCTCTTCTGGATGCGGAACTCGCGCCCCATGTCGTGCGCGCTCTTCGCCTTCGTCCCGGCCGGCGGGCGGCGCAGGATCAGGTCGCGCTCGTCATACCGCAGCAAGTACGTGAGGTTCGACGCTCCGCCGGAGAACTGGTTCACCTCCGGCAAACCGTCCGGGACCACAGTCTGTTGCCGCAGCCAAGCATCCACCGCGGGTACGTCGAACGCGTCCTCGTCGCGCACCGCTCGAGCGCCGTCCGGCACCCCGTCACCGCCCGTCCGGCGACGGCGTCTCCGGCTGCGTCTCGGGCTGCGTCGCCCGCTCGGCACGGGCGTGCGCGCGCGCAGCGACCTTGCGCATCTGCCAGTCGTACACCGGCCGCGCCAACCGCTTCGTCCAGTACGCGACCCGGGCCGGCTGGTCCGGGATGATCAGGTGCCGCTTCTTGTTGATCCCGGCAACGACCACCGCGGCGATGTCGTCCGCGGACCGCGGCGACTTCTCGATCAGCTGCCGCGCGGTCGCGCCCATCGCACTGTCGGCACCGCGGATCGAGTCTGCCAAGTTGGTCCGGAAGAACGACGGGCAGACCACCGAGACGTTGACCCCGCACGGATGCAGCTCGTGCGACAGCGTCTCGGAGAGCGCGACCACGCCGGCCTTGACCGTGTTGTACGAGCTCATCATCGGCGGATGCACCAGCCCGGCCGCGGACGCGGTGTTCACGATGTAGCCGGACCGCTGCCGCTTGAACAACGGCACAAACGCCCGGCACCCCCGGACCACGCCCATCAGGTTGATGTCGACGACCCGGTCCCACTCGTCCAGCGTCTCGACGTCGATCCGGCCGCCGGTCGCGATGCCCGCGTTGTTCACCAGGATGTCCAGACCGCCCCAGGTGTTCTCGCACCACGCGACCGCCGCGTCCCAGTCCGCCTGGTTCCGCACATCGAGTTTCAAGTACGGCGCAGAGCCGTCAGGGCCGACATCCGTACTGAGGACTTGATGGCCGTCGGCAACGAACCGGGCGACCAGCGCGGCGCCGAGACCGCTCGCGGCGCCGGTGACGAGGACGCGACTCATTTCGCCTCCTGAGCAGCGGCTGCGGACAGGTACGACGCCAGTTCAATCCTGGCGATCACCCCACGATGCACCTCGTCCGGCCCGTCGGCCAGCCGCAACGCGCGGGCGCTCGTCCACGCGGCCGCGAGCGGGAAGTCCTCCGACAGACCGCCACCGCCGTGCAACTGGATCGCCATGTCGATCACGTCCTGCGCCATCCGCGGTACGGCGACCTTGATCTGGCTGACCTCGCTCAACGCCCCGGCCAGTCCCTGCGTGTCGAGCAGGTACGCCGTCTGCAGTACGAGCAACCGTGCCTGGTTGATCGCGATCCGCGCGTCGGCGATCCGCTCGCGGTTGCCACCCAGATTCACGAGCGGCTTGCCGAACGCGGTCCGGCTCGTCCCGCGCTGCAGCGCCAACTCGAGCGCCTTCTCCGCCAGCCCGATCAGCCGCATGCAATGGTGAACGCGGCCAGGACCCAGCCGGCCTTGGGCGATCTCGAAGGCCGTACCCGGTCCGAGCAGGATGTTCGCGGCCGGCACGCGGACGTCGGTGAAGGACACCTCGCCGTGGCCGTGCGGTTCGTCGTACCGGTTCATCGCGGGCAGCAGCCGCTCGACCTTGACGCCGGGGGTGTCGCGCGGGACGAGGACCATCGTGTGGCGCGCGTACCGGTGCGCGTCCGGGTCGGTGAGGCCCATGAAGATGAGCAGCTCGCAGTCGGGGTGCCCGACGCCGGTGCTCCACCACTTGCGGCCGTTCAGTACGACGTCGTCGCCGTCGAGGACCGCGGTCGCCTGCATGTTGGTGGCGTCGGAGGACGCCACGTCCGGCTCGGTCATGCAGAACGCGGACCGGATCGTGCCGTCCAGCAGGGGCTCCAGCCAGCGCTTCTTCTGCTCGTCGTTGCCGTATCGGAGCAGAACCTCCATGTTGCCGGTGTCCGGCGCGTTGCAGTTGAAGACGTACGGCGCGATGAACGACCGGCCGGTGAGCTCCGCGATCGGGGCGTAGTCGAGGTTGCTCAGGCCCTCGCCGTACTGCTCGTTGCCCGGTTCGGCGGGCGGCAGGAAGAGGTTCCACAGGCCGGCCGCGCGCGCCTTCGCCTGCAGTTCCTTGACGATCGGCTGCGGCCGCCAGGGATCACCGGCCGCTCGGATCGCGTGGTGCAACGCTGTCTCGACCGGCTCGATCTCATCGCGCAGGAAGGTCTGCACGCGTCCGATAAGATCCTGAGCCCGGGTCGAAGGTTCGAACCCCATCAAGACTCCTCTCCCTCGGCTTGACCGTAGCTCAGCGTCTAAGCAATGCTCAATAGATGGATCACCGACTGACAGCGGATGACCGCAAGAAGCAACTGGTCAAGATCGGCCTGATGATGCTTCGCGACAAGCCGATCCATGAGCTGTCGATCGACGCGATCGCCGCCGAGGCAGGGATCTCGCGCGGGCTGCTGTTCCACTACTTCCCGAGCAAGCGGGACTACTACGTCGCGGTCATCTCCGCGGCCGGCCGCCGGCTGCTCCGGGTCACCAAGCCGGACGACGCGCTGCCGCCGGAGCAGCAGCTCCTGGAGATGGTGACCCAGTTCGTGGCGTTCATCGCCCGGCGGCGTACGGCGTACATCTCGTTCGTCCGCGGCGCGGCCGGCGGGGACGACTTCGCGGTCGAGGTGTACGACGAGACGCGCGCGGCGCTGACCAAGCGGATCCTCACGTACCTCGGCGCACCCGAGGTGGCCGACGACCCGAAGTCCGGGGATTACCTCCGGGTCCACGCGTGGCTGTCGTACACCGAGGACCTCGCGATCGAGTGGTCCGGCCTGCTCGAACCGGACCGCCCGTACTCGGCCGACCACCTCGTCGACCACTCGATCGAGGCCCTTCAGATGCTCCGCAAGCTGTAAGGCCGGTGGCTATCGTTCGTCGCCGGACCAGTTCTTGTTGAAGCCACCCAGGTGGGGGTGGTACATCTCGTTGCCGTCGTGCTGGGTGAACTCGACCTTCAGCCACAGGGCGTCGAGGCCGAACGTCTCGACGCAGGCCTCGATCAGCGCCTGGGCCAGCTGGGCCCGTGTCTCGGTCGGGCGGCCGGCGCGGATGTCGCACATGATCAGACCCGACGGCGTCGGCGGCCCGGACTCGTGGCACCGCCAGACGGCACCCGGCCCGAGAGCGTGGACGGACACCGTGAGCAGATCCATACCGACCTGCATGATCTGCCCGTAGAGGCGTCCGATGCGTTCCGCGAACGCACGTTTGGTCGCTTCGTCCGCGATCAGCGGCAGGTCGACCTGGATCGAGGGCATGGCATTCCTTTCGTTGTGGTCAAGACGTTTCGAGCTGCCGTGCGACAGCGAAGAGCAGACCCTCCCGGCCCGGTGCGGTGACGAGTTGCACGCCGACCGGCAGCCCGTCGAGGCGCCCCGCGGGAACGCTGAGTGCCGGCGAGCCGGTCAGGTTCCACGGGCTGGTCAGGGACAGCAGCGCTGCCCGTACCTCCAGCTCGGCACCGTCGACCTGGACCCTGCGCTCGCCCACGAGCGGCGCGACGATCGGCACCGCGGGGAGAGCCAGCACGTCGTACGACGACAACAACTCGTCGACCACGAGCTGAAACTCGTGACGGGCCGCGTCCGCCGAGGCGTAGTCACGATCGGTGATCTCCCGCCCCTTGCGGAGCCGGGCAAGCACCTCCGGATCGATGAGCCCGGCGTCGGTCTCGAGGTGATGCTCGTGAACGCGGAAAGCTTCGCGCCCCTGCAGCGTCGAGAAGATCGTGAACAGACTCTCGTTCCGCTCCCACTTCGGAAACTCGTCGATGGCGTCGGCACCGAACCCCGCGCGACGAACGCACTGTCGGGTCAGCTCAACGACCCGTGGATCGGTCACGGCGATGGCGTCCGGCCTTATCCATCCGACAGTGAGACCGTCAACCGGCCGCTGCTGGGCCGGACGGCCGGCGAGGGCTTGGTAACCAGCAAGGACATCCTCGCTCGTCGCGGCGAAAAGCCCGACGTGATCCAGCGTGGGAGCCAGCGGATAGACCCCTGCACTGGGAATGGCGTCGTACGCCGGCTTGAGCCCGACGACACCGCACAACGCTGCCGGCACGCGGACCGAACCGGCCGTGTCCGTGCCCAACGCGAGGGACACCATCCCGGCCGCGACGGCGACCGCGCTACCTCCGCTGCTGCCGCCGGACATCCGCCGCGGATCGGTCGGGTTGCGTGCGGCGCCATGGGCGGAGCGGTCACCCGTCGCGCCGTACGCGAACTCGTGCAGCGTCGTCTTGCCGATGATCACGGCGCCGGCCGCCCGTAACCGCCGTACGACCTCGGCGTCCTCGGTCGCGATCGCGCCGAAGGAGGTAGCCGATCCGCAACTGGTGGGCAGGCCGGCGATGTCGATCAGGTCCTTCACGGCGACGGGGATACCGTGCAGCGGGCCGAGGTCGATCCCGGCGGCAAGCTGGTCGTCGGCCTCCTTGGCCGCTGCGCGAGCGCCTTCGTCGTCGATGAGTGTGAACGCGTTCAGGGTCGGGTTCAGCTCGTGGGTGCGGCGCAGGGCGGCGTCGACGATCTCGGTCACCGAGGCCTCCCCGCTGCGCAGCGCCCGAGCGAGTTCAGTAGCAGTCATGTCGAGAATCCAGGGACGAGTCGGAGCGCCGGCACGATGAGCGCCGTACACAGGCTCATCGATGCGACGTTGCCGACGAAGGGATGGAAGGTCTTCGGCAGCCGCGCCGCGATCGCTGCCGCCACCGGCGGGGCGATCAAGGCACCGGCCAGCGCGCCGGCCAGCACCGACTGGACGGTCCCGCCGAAGGCGAGAACGGTGGCGGGTGCCACCGAGACGACCGGCACGAACGTCGGGTAGAAGCCGCGCAACCGCCAGGGCTTCCGCCAGATGAGGACGCCGGCGACCGCGGTGATCACCTGGCTCGCGAGGACCGCGAAGAACAGGCCGGAGCCGTACGACGTACTCGACGACCTGATCACGTGGGCGACGACAGCACCGGCGAGCAGCGCCGCACTGGCCCATTCGTTGCCGAAGAACTGTGCCTCGGAGAAGTCTGCCAAGGCGCGACGCGGAATCCAGAACACCGAGTCCGCCCGATCCGTCGCCGCGCGTGGCTGGGCATGCTCTTGTTCACGCCAGGCTCCGGCCGGTGGCATCCAGGCGAGCCGCCCGCAGATCCAGAACGCCACCGCGGCGCCGACCCACATGCCGGTGGTGGCTCCGACAACGGGCGGAAGATCCAGCGGCCGGCAGCCGTACTCGACCGCGAGGATCGAAGCGGGTGGGGCGAGGAGCGCTCCGAGGACCGCCGCCGACAGCGCGATCCGCCGACCCGGCCCATAGAGGACGACGACCGCCGGAGCCACCGAGACCAGCGGGACGAACAACGGCTGCCAGCTCCCCTGCGCCAGGGTCCAGCCCCAGATGACATTGCCCAGCAGCAGGCTCGCCAGCGCGCTGCCGGCGGCCCATGGCCACAGCCCCGAGCCACAGGCCTGGACGAACCCCTGGAGCCGCCAAGACCTTCGGTGCGCGACATGAGCCACCAGTCCGCCGATCAGCAACAGAGCACCCGCTGGGGCGACCACGTAGTACTGGGGTTCGCTGATCGATCCCACCAGCCACGACGCGAACCGGCCGAGCTCGGTGTAGTCGCCGTTCCAGGGCTGCTCGCCGCGGGCGAGCCGCGCGAACGACCAGCCGGCGAGCGCCACGAGCGCGACGAAGATCGCTCCGGCACCGACGGCGGCCCGTCGCGATCCGGCGAGACCCGTCGTACCTCGGACTGTCGTCATCAGGTCACCTCGGGAGCGGAGCGCGGTCGCGGTACCCCAGCATCTGGTCGTACAGGTCGGTACGACGGTCGCGGTGCAGATCGTTGAGCTGGTTCCAGATCGGCGCCGTGCGGGCGGCGGTCAGGTCGACGTCCGCGTAGATGATCGTGTCCTCGTCCGGGCCGGCGATCCGGTCGATCGGCCAGCCGTTCGTCCCCGCGATCAGCGAGTTGCCCATGAAGCCGGCGCCGCGCTCCTGGCCGATCCGGTCCGCGGTGGCGATGAAGACGTTGTTGGCGTGCGCGGCCGTCATCGTCAGGTACGCCGCCATGCAGACACCGCTCGCGTCGTACAGCGGCGGAGGGGTCCAGACCCAACCGGTGGGGATGCAGATGATGTCGGCGCCCAACTGCGCCACGATCCGCGCCGTCTCGGGAAACCAGATGTCCCAGCAGACCAGGAGCCCGATCCGGCCGATCTTGGTGTCGTACACCGCGAATCCTTCGTCGCCGGGCGTGAACCACAGCTTCTCGGTGTTCCACAGGTGCGTCTTGCGGTACCGCCCGATGAAGCCTTCGGGTCCGACCAGTACGGCGGTGTCGTAGAGCTTCACGCCATCGCGTTCGGCGACGCAGCCGACGATGTAGACATTCCGCTCGGCCGCGATCCGCGCGAACGACTCGACCGTGGGACCGTCCGGAACGGCCTCCGCGTGGGCGTACGCCTCCTCGCGGGTTTCGAACACGTACCCGGTGGTCGCCAGCTCCGGGAGCACGATGAGCCCCGCCCCCGCGTCCGCCGCAGCCGTCAGTCGCTGCTCGACCGCCAGCGCGTTCGCCTTCAGGTTGTCGACGCCCACGCGTGGCTCGAACTGCACGACCGCCACCCGGACCGGGCTCACCCGCGCATCTGTCTGTGTCATGACGCTCACCTCTCGCCGAAACTGGTTTCAAGTTGAAACCGCTTGGCGTGAGCGTAGAGGAGCCGGTTTATACTTGCAACCACTTACCGGAAACTGCCTGGCGCACCATGAAAGGACGCGGATGCCGCAGCGCGTGACGCACGAGGGAGCCGAATGCCCGGTCGCGCGGGCCGTGGACGTCATCGGCGACCGGTGGTCGCTGCTGATCGTACGGGACGCCTTCGACGGCATCACCCGGTTCAGCGAGTTCCAGCGGAACCTCGGCCTGGCGAAGAACATCCTGTCGGCACGGCTGCGCGAACTCGTCGCGCACGGCATCCTGGAGATCCTCCCCGGAGCTGACGGAAGCGCGTACCACGAGTACGTGCTCACCCAGAAGGGCCGGGACCTGTTCGTCATCCTCGTCAGCCTGCGCCAGTGGGGCGAGGACCACCTGTTCGAGCCGGCCGAACGGCACTCCGTGCTGCTCGACACCCAGCAGAACCGGCCGCTGCGCAAGCTCGAGGTCACGGACGCCGACGGCCGCGTCCTGGACTCCTCGGAAGCGTTCGTCCAGAAGGTCGCCCACTGAACGGTGGTTGCCGGTAGCAACGCGGCGGCGGCGCCCGCTGGGAGCTAGGGCAGTAGTTCGGGGGTGAGATCCGGGTCGGCCATGTCCGGGTCAAAGGGGAACAGCGGGCGGAGTACGCCGTGGTGGCCGAGGCGGAGGAGGTCCTGGTCGACGCCGCCGGGGGTCAGCGCGAGGAGCCAGTCCGCGGCGAGGTCGTAGAGCTCGGGTTCCAGGTAGCCGATCTTGACGATCACCAGGTCGGCAGCCGCGGGGTCGAGGCCGAGAAGCGTGAAGTCGGCGATGTGGTGGTACGGCTTGCGACGGCTCGTGAGGATCGAGTGCAGGCCGCCGGCCTTGACGACCGCGACCGTGCCGCCGGCCGGGTCCTCGGAGATCGAGAAGACGGTGCCGGAGAGGGCAACCGGACCGGACGGGCCGGAGTCGACCTTGCCGCCGGCGGTGACCTCGACGGGGTTGCCGACGCCGGCCGCGACGCAGGCGGCGACGGCGTCCGGGTCAGTGATGCTGGCGTGGATCGCGGTGGCCTCGCCGTACGTCAGGTCCTCGACCTTCAGCAGTTCGCCCAGGGTCCACGAGACGTCGCCGGCACCACCCGCGGTCGGGTTGTCGCCGGAGTCGCTGATCAGGAACGGCCGAGCCGTCGAAGCGAGCCCGGCTGCGACGCATTCGGCCAGCGTCCCGGTCGGCGCCACGAACTCGAACCCGTCCCGCGCGTCCCAGTACGCCTTCGCCAGCTCCTCGGCCCGCGCGGTGATCAGCTCCGAGTCGTCCCCGGTCACCACGACGGCCGCCCGGCACCGCGGCTCGTCCGCCCACGCGTACCCGACCCAGACGGCCGCATCCAGTACGCCGGGCTCGTCCGCGATCTCGGCCACCCGCCGGTAGATCGACTTGGCCGGCTCGAGCCGGGTCGACGTCTTCTCGCCCGGCAGCAGGACCGGTACCTGGATCCACGCCTTCCCCGGCTTCCCCTGACCGGATCGCAGCCGCTCGACCAGGTTCCGCAGCGCACGTTCACGGCTCTCCAGCGCGTCCTCGTGCGGCGCCATCCGGTAGCAGGTGATCAGATCGACCGCCGTACCGAGCTCCCGGGACACGTTCCCGTGCAGGTCCATCGACGCGGACACGAGTACGTCGGGACCGAGCACGTCGCGGATCCGCGTGGCGAGATCGGCCTCCGCGTCCTGCCGTCCGACGACGCTCATCGCACCGTGGATGTCGAAGAAGAACCCGTCCAGTTCACCGGCGTCCTCGAGCCGGGTGATGATCTCGGCGGACAAATCGTCGTACACCTCCGGCTGCACCGCTCCGCCCGGCAGCGACCGCGCGTGCAGCAGCGGCACCCACTCGATGCCCTGCGCCCAGTCCTTGCCGAGGAAGTCGACGTACCGCTCCATCAGGCGGTCTCCACACCGTACGTCGAAGTCCGCCAGCCCGGCCCGGTGCGGCGAGAACGTGCTGGACTCGATGGCGATCCCGGCAATGCCGATCCGAAGGTTCATGTCTAAAACCTGCCACAACCGAGCCGTTTCGCGCATCGCCCATCTCAGATCGGTGAGCTGACTCGACCGGTACTTCCGCGGACGATCAACTCGGTCGCGAGTTCGATGTGCAGCGCCTCGAGTTCGTGCCGCTCCAGCAACCTGATCAGCAGGCTGACGGCCATTCGGCCCATCTCCTGGAGCGGCTGCCGGACGGTTGTCAGTTGCGGCGTGGTCGCGCGGGACAGGTCGAGGTCGTCGAAGCCGGCGATCGACAGGTCGCCGGGTACGGACAGCCCGCGTTCGGCGGCGGCCTGCAGCGCGCCGATGGCGGCCTTGTCGTTGAAGGCGACCAACGCAGTCGGGCGCGGATCGAGGTCGAGCAGCGACCCGGCCGCTCGGTACCCATGCGCCGTGGTCGGCTGGTCGTGGCGGACCAGCGAAGGATCAGGAAGGATCCCGGCGTCCGCGAGCGCGGCGGAGTGCCCGCTGAGGCGGGCGTCCGCGGCGAGCCACTCACGCGGACCGGCGATGACACCGATCCGCCGGTGCCCGAGCGAGGTCAGGTACGACGTGAGCTGCCGAGCGCCGGAGTGGTGAGCGGCCGAGACGGACGGGATGTCGCGGGGCAGCCTCGTCCGCGGGTCGACCACGACGAACGGGAAACGCCGCGTGCTCAGCCGGACGAGGTCCTCGCTCGGCTCCGGTGGGAGGATCAGGATCGCGCCGCCGACCTCACGTTGGGCGGGCAGCCGGCCGAGGACACGCTCGTGCTGCGCCGCCTCTCCCGCGTTGAGGACGAGCTGCCGTCCGTGGCGGTCCAACGTCTCGGCGATCGAGGACACGATCAGCCCGAAGTAGTCGGTGAGCACGTACGGGCAGCGCAGATAGACCGCCCCTTCGACCGGTTTCGCCGTACCGCCGCGCGGCGCGGGTGCGCGCAGGCCGAGGTCCTCGATCGCTTGCTCGACGAGCTGCCGGGTTTCGGGTGCCACGGCGCCCGCCTGGTTGAGCACCCGGGACACCGTCGCGATCGACACCCCGGTCGCGTCCGCGACATCCCGGACGGTCGCTCTACCGCGCGACATTTGTTACATCCCTTTGTTTCACGCTCAGCACTCTAGACCTACGCTCCCAGACCTTGACAGCCCTCAGCCGCGAGCGTTTCCTGTGGCCGTTTGTTTCATCCCCGAGGAGCGCGATGAGAACACCCGCCTTAGGCGTCGCCCTTGCTCTCGCGGCGGCGTCACTCACCGGTTCTGCCCAGGCCCGTCCCCCGACGACCCAGGTCCGTGTCTGGGTCACCACACCCGACCGTGCGGAACTGCTGCACGAGCGCGCGCCGGTCTCGTTCCACGACGGGACGAGCGATCGGACCACGATCACGGTCGACCCGCGGACGACGTACCAGACGATGGACGGCTTCGGTGCCTCGATCACCGACTCGTCGGCCGCCGTGCTGTACCGGCTCAGCCCGGCCGACCGCGAGCAGACGCTGCGCAAGCTGTTCGACCCGCAGCAGGGCATCGGCGTCAGCTTCCTCCGGCAGCCCGTCGGCTCGTCCGACTTCACCGCCGCGAGCGAGCACTACACGTACGACGACGTACCGGCCGGACAGACCGACTTCGGCCTCGAGCACTTCAGCGTCGCGCACGACGAACAGGAGGTGCTACCGCTGCTCCGCCGCGCCAAGCAGCTCAATCCTCAACTCAAGGTGATGGCGACGCCGTGGAGTCCGCCCGCCTGGATGAAGACCGGCGACTCGCTCGTCGGCGGCCGGTTGAAGGACGACCCGAAGGTGTACGCCGCGTACGCGCGCTACCTGGTGAAGTTCGTGCAGGCGTACACGAAGGCCGGCGTACCGGTCGACTTCCTGTCCGTCCAGAACGAGCCGCAGAACCGCAAACCCAGCGGCTACCCCGGTACGGACCTGCCCGTCCGGCAGGAGGCAGCGGTCATCACCGCCCTGGGACCGCTGCTGCAGAAGGTCAGCCCACGGACGAAGATCCTCGGGTACGACCACAACTGGACCACGCATCCCGGCGACGTCGCGTCGACCCCGCCCGGCGAGGACCCGGAGACCGACTACCCGTACAAGTTGCTGCGGACGTCGGCGGCGAAGTGGATCGCGGGTACGGCGTACCACTGCTACTCCGGTGATCCGTCGAAGCAGACCGACCTGCACAACGCCTTCCCGGCGAAGGGAATTTGGTTCACCGAGTGCTCCGGTTCGCACGGGCCGAACGACACGCCGCCGCAGATCTTCCGCGGCACGCTCACCTGGCACGCGCGGACGCTGATGCTCGGTACGACGCGGAACTGGGCGAAGTCGGTGGTCAACTGGAACATCGCGCTCGACTCGACCGGCGGCCCGCACCTAGGCGGCTGCGACACCTGCACCGGGCTCGTCACGCTGCAGCCGGACGGCACCGTCACCACCGATGCGGAGTACTACACGATCGGGCACCTGTCGAAGTTCGTCCGGCCCGGAGCGGTGCGGATCGGGAGTACGTCGTACGGGACGACCGGGTGGAACGGGCAGCTGATGTCGGCGGCCTTCCGCAACCCGGACGGTACGACGGCGTTGGTCGTCCACAACGAGAACGACGATCCGCGGGCGTTCGCGGTCGCTGTCGGCGGTCGGTCCTTCGAGTACGAGCTGCCGGGTGGGTCGATCGCGACGTTCACGTGGGGTCGGATGGCGAACGATCTGCCACAGGAGCTGACTGCGGTGGGGGCGACGGCGAGCTCCAACGCGGGCGATGCCGGCCGGTTGGTCGATCAGGACGGGTCGACGGTGTGGCAGAGCAAGACGGCGCAGGTGCCGGGTCAGTGGGTGCAGTTGGACCTCGGCCAGGCGCAGACGTTCCGCGAAGTGGCGCTGGACAGTGGTGGGAACATCGGTGACTACGGGCGCGGGTACGAGGTTGCCGTCAGCAACGATGGGGTGCTGTGGAGAACGGTGGCGACCGGGTTGTCCACCGGTCAGCTCACAACTGTGGATATCCGTCCGGTGCGGGCCCGGTACGTCAGGATCAGCCAGACCGGGAGCGCCGGCAACTGGTGGAGCCTGGCGGATGTACGGATCTATCGCTGAGCTTCGATCCAGCATGCTACTGCGGCAGCCTGTTCGTTGCTTCTAGCAATTATCTGGAGTCCTACAGGGAGGCCGTCAGCCGGGATCGGGAGGCTGACGGCCGCGTGCCGGGTGAGGTTCGCCAGGCGGGTGTTGTTGAGGAGTTGCTTGCGCACTTCGAGGCCGCCGTCGGCGGTGTCCGCCGCGGTGATCGGTGGCGCGATCGTCAGTACCGTCGGTGTGAGAACTGCGTCGACCTGCTGAAACACTTCGTCCAGTTGGGCGATGATCCGCACAGCATCATTCTTGGCGCGTTCATACTGCGCCGGTTGCACCAGCGACGCCTCTCGTAGGCGCTGTTGTACGTCCGGTTGGTAGAGGTCGTGCGAGCGGGCGGAGTGGTTGGCGACTGCCTCGGGGCCTTGGAGGTTGGCTGCTGTCGTGAAGCTGTGTTGCCAGTCGGGCAGCTGCACTTCGATGGCGTCGAATGCATCTACTGCGGCCGTCCAGGCGCTGCTTACCGCAGGGCTGAGTTGGAGGTACTCGGGGTTGGTGACTATGCCCAGGCGAGGGGGTCCGGGATGAGTGGGTCCTGTGGCCGCGGTCGTCAACGCGTGGAGAGCGTAGGCAGCGTCGGCGGCCGTCGGAGTGAGGAGGCCTACGTGGTCGAGGGACTGTGAGAGCGGGAAGACTCGGTCGGCCGGGAGCGTGTTGTACGTCGGTTTGAAGCCGACGACTCCACACAATGCCGCGGGGATGCGGACGGAGCCGGCGGTGTCCGTGCCGATGGCGAGCGGGACGATCCCGGCGGCGACCGCCGCGGCTGAGCCTGAGCTCGATCCGCCGGTCATCCGGGTCGGGTCGTGCGGGTTGCGGCACGGGCCGACCCGGTTCGACGTCCCGGTGCAGCCGTACGCGAACTCGTGGGTGTGGGACAGCCCGATCACGATCGCGCCGGCCGCGCGCAACCGCCGTACGATCTCCGCGTCCTGCTCGCCGATCCCGTTCATCGACGCCGAGCCGCAGCGGTACGGCAGGCCTTCGACCTCGATGATCTCCTTCACCAGCACCGGTACGCCTGCCAGCGGGCCGCTCCGGTCGTGGGTCGCAGCCGTCTTCCGCGCGCCGTCCGCGTCCAGGTGGACGACGGCGTTCAGCTCGGCAGCGGCGGCGGCCCGAGCCAACGCCTCCTCGACCAGCTCGACCGGATCGAGCGACCCGTCCTGCACTCCGGCGGCGATCTCCTGCAGTGTCCTCACTCGCACATCAGACCACGGAGAGGAAACGGAAACAGCAGTGTCATGCCAAGTTGCTACCGTCCGATGGCATGGTGATCGAAGGAGTGGAACTGCGCACCGCGCCGCCGACAGATCGTGACGTGCTGGCGTTGACCACGGCGCAGCAGGCGGAGCTCGCCGCGATGTACGGCGAGGACCAACCACTCGTCGCTCTGCACCCCGACATCACCTTCACCCTGCTCGCTCTGGACGGGACGCCCGTCGGCTGCGTCGGACTGCAACCGGTCGCGCCCGGTCTCGGCGAGATCAAACGGATGTACGTCGCACCGTCCGCGCGCGGTTGGGGGCTGTCGCGGTTGCTGCTGGAGGCCGTCGAGAATCACGCCCGATCCATTGGACTCACCAACCTCCGGCTGGAGACCGGTACCCAGCAGGTCGAGGCGATCGTGCTCTACACGAACCACGGCTACCGTCCGACGCCGCCGTACCCGCCGTTCGAGAACGAGGTCGTGTCGCTCTGCTTCGCCAAGCAGCTCTAGAGTTTCAGCACCAAGTCGTCGCCGTCGCGTTCGAAGCCGAGGTTGCGTAGGTACGGCGTGGAGTCCCGCATCCGCGGCGGCGCGATCACCTGGCGGAACCCCTGCTCGGTGAACACGTCGCTGCGCCGGTAGACGAACTCGCCGGGCGTGAAATCGCGGTACTTCGGAACCACGTAGTCGAGGTCGATCTGCGCCTGCCCCGCGCCGGCGTCGTGCGCGAGGACCACACCGACCGTCCGGTCACCGTGCTGGACGAGGAACGCGTACGGACTGGTGCCGGACGTGAAGCCCGGGTTGAACCGGCTGATGTCCTTCCGGTGCCGCTCGAGAACGAACCCGAGGTACGCGTCCCCGGCGTTCACCTGCAGCACCTGGTACTCCGCCTCGTCGTGCCGATGCCGGAGCAACCGCCAGAGATGCACGACGTTGATGACCGCTAGTACGGCGTTCATGCCGACCATCGGCCAGACGCCGACCATCGCGTTGAACGCGACCAGGATGATGCAGCCGATCAGGTTCAACCCCCGCAACCGCAGGATCCGCGTCTGCAGCAACGACAGCACGACGAGTGCGGACCCGCCCCACCCGATGACACTCCATACGTCCACAGCGGGAGACTAGGCGATGTGAGCGAGTTCCTGTTGCTGGACGGCGTCCTGTTGCCCGCAGTCGATCCGCAGTTGCTCCGCGCAACCAGTTTCGGCCACTTCACCTCGCTGCAGGTCCGCGACGGCCGGGTCGACGGCCTCGACCTGCACTTCGAACGCCTGGACCGGAGCACCCGCGACGTCTTCGACCGGCCGCTGCCCGAGCCGCGCGTGCGCGCCGAGCTCCGCGCTGCTCTGGATCACGCTCGGTCCGGTGACCTGTCGATCCGCGTGAACGTCTTCGCCACCGACGAGCTGCACCTACTCATCCGCATCGGCCCGCCCGTCGCTCCCGCGACCCAACCGGTCCGGCTCCGCACCTACCAGCACGAACGCGCCGTCCCGCACCTCAAGCACACCGGCACCTTCGACCTCACCTACCACGCCCGCAAGGCACAGGCTGACGGCTATGACGACGCCCTTTTCCACACCGCCGCCGGCCACATCTCCGAGGCCTCCATCTGGAACATCTGCTTCGCCCGAGGCTCCGAACTGATCTTCCCGACAGCGCCGACACTCCCCGGCATCCGCCAGCAGCTCCTCCAACGAGGTCTGCCCACCTACACCAGCGAACCCGTCCCCCTCACGGCGCTGACGACCTACGACGCCGCCTACCTCACCAACTCGATCGACCCGGCCCTACCGGTCGCCTCGATCAACGAGGTCAGCTACCAATCCCACCCCGAGTCCGCCGACGCAATCGCTAAGGCCTACGCGACCCAGCCGGCGCAGGCGATCTAGGAGCGCTCGGACCACCATTCGAGGAGTTTCTCGCGGGCGCGGTCTTCGCCCAGGGGGCCCTCGTCGAGCCGGAGGTTCATCAGGAACTTGTAGGCCTCGCCCACCTCGCGGCCCGGCGAGATGCCGAGGATCCGCATGATCTGGTTGCCGTCGAGGTCGGGGCGGAGGGCGTCGAGCTCCTCCTGCTCCTGGAGGCGTTCGATCCGGGCCTCCAGGTCGTCGTACGCGGCGCGCAGTGAATCGGCCTTGCGGCGGTTCCGGGTCGTGCAGTCGGCGCGGGTCAGGACGTGCAGGCGCTCGAGCTGGTCGCCGGCGTCGCGGACATAGCGCCGTACGGCCGAGTCGGTCCACTCGCCGTCGCCGTACCCGTGGAAGCGCAGGTGCAGTTCGATCAGCTTGCTGACCTGGTCGATCTGCTCGTTGCTGAACCGCAGCGCCTTCATCCGCTTGCGGGCCATCTTCGCGCCCTGGACGTCGTGGTGGTGGAACGTCACCTTCCCGCCGTCCTCGAAGCGCCGCGTCTTCGGTTTCCCGATGTCGTGGATCAAGGCGGCGAACCGAACGACGAAATCGGGCGTCGGAACAGACAGACGGGATTCCAGATCGATGGCCTGGTCGAGGACGGTGAGCGAGTGCTGGTACACATCCTTGTGCCGGTGGTGCTCGTCCTTCTCGAGCATCAGCGCCGGCAGTTCGGGCAGCACGTGCTTGGCCAGTCCGGTGCTCACCAGCAGGTCGAGCCCGATCCGCGGGTGATCGGCGCAGATCAGCTTCTCCAGCTCGTCCCGGACCCGTTCCGCGGAGACGATCGTGATCCGGTCGGCCATCGCCTGCATCGCCTGCACCACGTCCGGGTCCGGCGTGAACGCGAGCTGGGCCGCGAACCTGGCCGCCCGCATCATCCGCAGCGGATCGTCACTGAACGAGTCCTGCGGCGTACCCGGTGTGCGGATCCGCTTGTTCGCGACGTCCTCGATCCCGCCGTACGGGTCGACGAACTGCCGCGACGGCAACCGGACCGCCATCGCGTTCATCGCGAAGTCCCGGCGGGCCAGGTCGCCCTCCAGGCTGTCGCCGTAGGCCACCTCCGGTTTGCGCGAGGTGGGATCGTAGGTTTCCGACCTGTACGTCGTGACTTCCAGAACCCACTCGCCCTTGCGACAACCGATGGTGCCGAACGCCTTGCCGATGTCCCAGACATGGTCCGCCCAGCCGGACAGCAACCGCTCGATCACGTCCGGGTGCGCTGACGTGGTGAAGTCCAGATCCTTGCTCCCCCGGCCGAGCAGAATGTCCCGGACAGGACCGCCGACCAGGGCGATCTCGTGGCCGGCGTCGGCGAACCGGGAACCCAGTTCGTCCACCACGGGAGCGAGTTCCAGCAGCGCCTGGACGGCGCGCCGCTGGACGCCGGACAACGATCCGGCGGAGGCTGACTGGTCGGCAAAGGGTGACACGGGGAACTAGGTTACGGTGACGGCGTGTTCAGACGGCGACTGAGGCTCTCCGCACTGGCGGGAGCCGGCCTGTTGGTTGCTGCTTCGGCAGCGACCTCAGCCGCTCCGGCCAGGTCCGCGCCGAACGACGAACCGGCCGTCCAGGTGACGATCGACGAGTTCGGGCCGGTCGCGCCGAAGCCCGGTCAGCAGGTCGTGATCAAGGGCCGGGTGACGAACACCAGCTCGGTCACCTTCAATGCCCCGCAGGCGCTGGCTTGTATCGACCGGACCAAGCTGTCCAGCACCTCGGCCCTGGACTCGATCCCGACCGAGCAGAACCTCCCGATGGACAACCGGGACAGCTGCCGGAACCTGACCAACGACAGCCAGACCTTCCAGCCGTTCGAGCAGCCGCTGGCCCCGAAGCAGACCGTCGACTTCTCGCTGACCGTGCCGTGGAAGGAATGGGGTATCACCGACCACACCGGCGTGTACGTCGTCGGCGTCACCTTCCGCGGCGACCCGCCGGACAGCGGCCGGGTGATGGCCGGGCGGGCCCGGATCCTGATGCCGGTGGTCGGCAAGGAGCCGTTGAAGCGGCAGGTCAACACCGCCCTCGTCGTACCGCTGCGGCACCGCCCGACCCAGCTCGGCGGCCGGAACTTCGCCAACGACGACCTGGCCACGGCGCTCGGCGCGAACGGCTCACTCGGCCGGTTGCTGGCTCTCGGCCGGGAACGCAAGGTCACCTGGCTGGTCGACCCCGCGATGCTGGACGAGATCCGGCAGATGACCAAGGGGTACGTGATCCTCGGCCAGAACGGCCAGACCACGACCGGCAGCGGTCAGGCGATCGCGACCGCCTGGCTGAAGGAGTTCGACGCGAGCCGGGCGCGCGGCGACCAGGTCGTGCTGCTGCCGTACGCCGACCCGGACGTCGCCGGCCTCCTCGATGCGGGCGCCCCGCTGAAGGACCTGGTCAGGCAGGCCCGGACGAAGACCGAGCGATCCGGCGGCGAACAGTCCCCGACCTTCACCAACGGCCTCTGGCTCGAGGGCGGCGCGGCCGCAAGCCGCTACCTGGGCACCGCGTCCGGCGGTTTCCCGGGCGCCACCCCGGACGACCTGAACCTGGTCAGCAGCTCGTCCTGGTCCCGGCGTACCCGCCCGGTCCTCACCAGCACCCCGGTGTACGACATCCGCACGCCGGAAAGCCCCGATCACGTCGTCCGGACCGTGATCGCGGACTCCTCGCTCACCTACGGCGGCCCGGACCCGGACACCGCCGACAGCCCGCTCCAGGTGCGGCAACGGTTCGCCGCCGTCACCGCCCTGATCGCGGCCTCGGGCCAGGGCACCGCCTCGGTGGTCGCCGTACCGCCACGCGGGTGGGATCCGGACGGCACGGCGACCGCGGCGCTCGCGGGCAGCCTGACACTGCGGTGGATCAAGCCGGCCGACGTCAGCACGATCGTCGCGGCTACCCCGAAGCCACAGCTCGCCGACGCCCCGGTGGCCCCGGTGAAGAACGGCGTACTGTCCGAGTCCCAGCTCGAGAACATCAAGCGTCTCGACAGCGCGACCACCACGATGCAGAACCTGCTGGTCGACCCCAATCAGCTGCCCGAGGTGATGTTCCAGGCGCTGCTGCGGTCCACCTCGGCGGGCTGGAACGGCTACCGCGACGAGGCCCGGGCCTTCACCGCGATCGAGCTCGGATCGGCGAGCCAGCAACTCGGCAAGGTGCATCTGTACAACGCCAGTGTGGACCGCGGGCTGCGCAAGGAGATCAAGGTCAATCTGGCGGGCAGCAATGGCACCTTCCCGCTGACGATCGTGAACGACACCGACTGGTCGGTCCGCGTCGGCATCGTGGTCACATCGGTGAACCGGACCGACCTGCGGATCAAGACACCGCAGACCGTCGTCCTGCCCCCGAAGGGGAAGTGGACGCCGCGGATCAACGCCAGCGCGGAGCAGAACGGCCTGATCCGGGCCCGGGCCGAGGTGGTGAACGCGGCCGGCGATCCGGTAGGCAAGCCGCAGGAGATCCTGATCCAGGCCAGTCAGTACGGCAGCGTCGGCTGGATCCTGGTCGGTGCCGCCTGCGCACTGCTGTTCGGTACGTCGTTCGTCCGGATCTACCGGCGGGTCCGGATCGAGCGCCGCAACCCGGCGGCGGTCAGCACCACCGAAGCGGCCACCACGACCGACGACGCCGAACCGGCCGAGGAATCCCCCGCCCACGATCGCCCGCAGGCGAGCGACGTACCCCCGAAAACGCCGGGTGCGTCACTGAAAGAAGGAGTCGGTTCGAAGGATGGCTGACCGCACCCTGCGATCCGCGGGGGTGATGGCAGCCGGAACGGTGCTGTCCCGCCTGCTCGGATTCATCCGGATCGCCCTGCTCGCGGCGGCCATCGGCACCGCGCTGCGCGGCGACATCTTCACCGCCGCGAACACCATCCCGAACAGCCTGTACATCCTGCTGGCCGGCGGGGTGTTCAACACCGTGCTGGTCCCGCAACTGGTCCGGGCGATCAAGAACCACGACGACGGCGGACAGGACTTCACCAACCGGGTGCTCACCTTCGGCTTCGTCGTGCTCGCCGTGGTCACGGTCGGCTGCGTGCTGCTGGCGCCGGCGATCGCCGAGCTGTATCTGCCGCCGGAGCTGCACGAGCCGGACCGGGCTTCCGAGCGGGCGTCGATGGTGATGTTCGTCCGGCTCTGCCTGCCGCAGATCTTCTTCTACGGCGCGTTCGTCCTGGTCGGCCAGGTGCTGAACGCGCGCCGCCGGTTCGGCCCGATGATGTGGGCGCCGATCGCGAACAACATCGTGGCGTGCGCGTCGATCGTGATCTTCCTGCTGATCTACCGGACCGGTGACACGCCGCCGACGTACAGCCACGGCGAGGAACTGCTGCTCGGGCTCGGGCACACGCTCGGGATCGCCGTCCAGCTGCTGGTGCTGCTGCCGTACCTGCGCGCCAGTGGCCACCGGTACCGGGTGAAGTTCGGACTCCGCGGGACCGGTCTGGGCCACACCGCGCGGCTGGGCCTCTGGACGGTGCTGTTCGTCGCGGTCAACCAGGTCACGCTGGTCGTGGTGACGCAGCTCGCGATCGCCGGTAGCGCCTCGGAGGACCCAGGGGCTAAGGCCGGTCTGTTCGCGTACAGCACCGCGATGCTGATCATCCTTGTACCGCACGGCATCGTCACGGTGTCGCTGGCCACAGCCGCGCTGCCGCAGATGTCCGCGCTGGCGGCCGACGGCGATACGGCCGAGGTGGGCCGGATGTCGGCCAGATCGATCCGGCAGACGCTCGCGATCGTGGTCCCGGCGGCGGCCGCGATGATCGCGTTCGCGTACCCGATCGTCTCGCTGATCGCCGGTTACGGCTCCGGCAAGAACAACCTGACGCTGATGTCGTACACGCTGATGACGCTCGCGCTCGGGATCGTGCCGTTCACCATCCAGTACTTCCAGCTCCGCACCTTCTACGCCTTCGAGGACACCCGGACGCCGTTCTTCCTGCAGTGCGTGATCGCGGCCACGAACATCGCGGCCGCGGTGATCGGGGTCCGGGTGCTGCTCGATCAGGCACACCTGCGGTTCAGCGGCGTGATGCTCGGTGCGGCGTACGCACTGGCGTACCTGGTCGCGGTCCTGCTGTCCCGGCCGGTACTGCGCCGCAAGGTGCCGCGGGTGCCGGGCGCCGGGATCGGGCTGCCGCTGCTCGCGATGGTGATCGCGGCGGTCGCCGGGGCGGGCTCGGGGAAGATCGTGCTGTGGATCCTGAGCCTGGCGATCGACTGGTCCGGACCACTCGGCGCGATCCTGGAACTGGCCGTGGCGGCCGTCGTCATGCTCCCGGTGTACGCCGCGGTGTCGCGGGTACTGCGTATCCACGAGGTCAACGATGTGGTGTCCATGGTCACATCGAAGCTGCCGATCCGGCGCTGATCCGGACCGCTTGTGCGTTCGTGCACCACTTGCCGGATCAGTGGGGCACTAACATGGTGGCTGCGATCAGGCCGCTGGGGCTTCAAGGAGGGCGAGAGACACCGTGTCGAACCAGACCGTGAGTCCTGGTGCCCTGCTGGCCGGACGGTACCGGATCGCCGAGTTGCTCGCGGAGATCGACGGCGCCCGGGTCTGGCGCGCCGTCGACGAGGTGCTCAGCCGCGCGGTCGTCGTCGACGTCCTGCCGGTCGGCGACCCGCGGACCAACCTGCTCTTCGACGCCGCCCGCCAGGCCGCCGCGGCGAACGACCCGCGCTTCCTGCGGGTGCTCGACTGCGACATGCACGACGGCGTGACGTACTGCGTCCGCGAATGGGCCGGCGGACGCACGCTCGAGCGGATGCTCGGCAGCGGCCCACTCACCGGGCAGCAGGCCGGCTGGCTGGCCCGTGAGGTGTCCGAGGCCCTCGAGAACCTGCACCGCACCGGCTACGCGCACGGCGCGATCAGCCCGGCGACCGTGGTGGTCACGGACGCGGGGGCGATCAAGGTCGTCGGCGTCGCGACCGAGGCGGCGCTGCGCTCGTCCGGCGCGGGTTCCCCCGAGGAGGACGTCCACGCACTCGGTGAACTGCTGTTCGCGTCGTTGACCGGCCGCTGGCCCGGCCCGGCGCCGGCCTGGGGTCTGCAGCCCGCTCCGGTCGAGCACGGCCGGCTGTTGAGCCCGCGCCAGGTGCGCGCCGGCGTACCGCGCTCGCTGGACGACATCAGCGACCGGCTGCTCGGCGACCCGCCGCGGCACCACGCCCCGCCGATCACCAGTGCGGCCGGCCTGTCCGCGGCGCTGTCCGGAGTCGTCGGCAGCTCCCACGAGCCGCCGAACCAGATGGACGAGACCGTCCAGGTCGCCAGCCAGAACGGCAGCATCGACGACGCCACGCAGGTGGTACCGCAGCCCCCGCCGCCGGCGCTCGACCCGCAGTCGGCGTACGGCTCGGAGTCGAACGGGTACCGCCCGCCGCAACCGGCGTACGAGCCGGCCGGCGACACCCGGCCGATCCGCCGCCAGCCGAGCCCGCCGAACGGGAACGGCCGGCGCCGCGACGAGCCGAAGCCGAAGGGCTCGTGGGGTGGCCGGATCCTGATCCTACTCGCGATCCTGGCGCTGCTGTCGGTGATCGCGATGGCGCAGTTCCTGCTCAAGGGCGCGATGAACAAGGACCAGGGCAACGGCGCCAACAACGGCGGCAGCCAGACCAGTGCCCCGCCGCAGACCAGCACGACGCCGTCCAGCACCGGCGGCAAGGCGACGATCGCCTCCGCCAAGGACTTCGACCCCGACGGTGACCAGGTCGAGCACCCGAAGGACGTCAAGAACACCTACGACGGCGACCCGTCGACGACCTGGAAGACCCAGTCCTACCGGAACAAGCCGAACCTCGGCGGTCTGAAGCCGGGCGTCGGCATCTACTACAACCTCGGCGCCAAGACCACCGTGTCGAGCGTCGCGGTCGCGCTCGTCGGCGACGACACCAGCCTGCAGATCCTGATCCCGGACGGCGACACCACCAAGCCGCCGTCCTCGATCGACGGCTGGAAGCCGCTGGCGACCAAGGAGGACCAGCCCGAGGGTACGGTGAACGTGACGCTGCCGGCCGGGACCCAGACGCAGTACGTCCTGGTGTGGCTGACCAAGCTGCCGAAGGTGTCCGACGGTTACCAGGGCACCATCTCGGAGGTCACGATCCAGAAATGACCGCTCACGTCGACTCGGGCAATCCGCCGCCCCGTCCGGACGTCCCGCGTATCGGCATGAACGAACCCGTGACGCAGGGCGGCGCGCAGCATGCCCAGGCGGTCGGCTACGACCAGTTGGACGACCACGAACTGCTCCGGATGCACGTGGCCGGCAACCCGGACACGTTCGGGTTCCTGGTCAAGCGGCACCGGGACCGGATGTGGGCGGTCGCGATCCGGACCCTCGGCGAGCCCGAGGAGGCCGCCGACGCGCTCCAGGAGGCGTTCATCTCCGCGTTCCGCCGGGCGGACTCGTTCCGCGGCGACGCCAAGGTGACCACCTGGCTGCACCGGATCGTGGTGAACGCCTGCCTGGACCGGATCCGCCGCCGGCAGGTCCGCGCCGCCGATCCACTGCCGGAGGACGAGGACCGCGCCGCCGAACTGGCCGGCCCGGCCGAGGACGACCCGGCCGAGGTCCGGGAACGCCGGATGGACGTGCTGAACGCCCTCAAGCAGATCAACGAGGACCAGCGCGCCGCACTGGTCCTGGTCGACATGGAGGGGTACTCGATCGAGGAAGCGGCCGCGATCCTGGACTGCGCCCCCGGTACGGTCAAGTCCCGCTGCGCGCGCGGTCGCGCGAAGCTGCTCCCGCTGCTGCGGCACTGGCAGACGTCGCGGGAAAATTCCACCCCGGAAGCAGTGGGAACCGAATGAACGGGTACACCGTCGAAGCGGAGTCGCCCGCCTCTGGCGACCGAACGAACGCTGCCTTCGACCCGGAGTTCCTATGAACACGCCGCGCACCTCCCGTGAGGAGGCGAGCCCCCGATGACCGATCCCGGTCTGCCGACCAGCGAGCACCTCGAGCACCTGGACACGGACACGATCGCCGACCTGATCGAGAACCTGCTGCCTGCCCCCGAGGCGCATCGCGCTCGTGAGCATGTGAAGGCATGCCCGGAGTGCCAGCAGACCTACGACGCCCTGCTGCAGCTGACCGAGGACCTGGCCGAGGAGGGGCGCAGCGACATCCCGATACCGACCGAGGTCGCGGAGCACCTGGACGCGGTGATCGTGTCCGAGTCGGTACTGCGCGCCTCCACCGTCGGCGTGCACTCGCTGGCACAGATTCGCGAGGAGCCGCGCCGGCACCTGCCGAAGCTGCTCGGCGCGGCTGCCGGTGTGGTGCTGATCGCCGCGCTCGGCGTCGGTGTCGTGTTCGCCACCAAGGACCAGGCGAACGAGGGTGCCGCATCCACCGACACCAACACCCCGCCGGCCGACACGGTGACGATCAGCAGCAAGGACATCGGCTCGGCGACCAGGCGCTGGCTGGACCACACGCCGGGCGCGATCCTGCACGGGTCGAACGACGAGCAGTCCTGCGCCCGGGCGTTCGCGGCCGGCCTGTCGAACTCGAGCCTCCGGCTCGTCCAGCCCGCGAAGGTGGACGGCAAGCGGTCCACGCTGATCGGCCTGCAAGGCCCGACGGCAAGCCAGATCCAGGTCTTCGCGGTCACCGGATGTAGCAGTCCGGGTGGCGTCGGCACGTCGTTCTACGACACCACGGTGACGCTGAGCAACCGCTGATCCGGCAATGCGGTACAGCGGGCCGTCGATGGGTACCGTGGGAATGGTCGGCCTCTAGGATCCGTTGAGTACGACGTATCGATCTCGACGACACCGAGGAACGCCTGAATGAGCGACTCCACTGTTCGCAATGTCATCATCGTCGGCTCCGGTCCGGCCGGTTACACCGCCGCCGTGTACGCCGCACGCGCGGCGCTGGAGCCGTTGGTGTTCGAAGGCTCCGTCACCGCCGGTGGCGCGCTGATGAACACCACCGAGGTGGAGAACTTCCCCGGCTTCTCGCAGGGCATCATGGGCCCCGCGCTGATGGACGAGATGCGCACCCAGGCCGAGCGGTTCGGCGCCGAACTGGTCCCGGACGACGTGATCAAGCTCGACCTGACCGGCAACATCAAGATCGTCACCGACTCCTCCGGCACCGAGCACCGCGCGAAGGCCGTCATCCTGGCGATGGGCTCCGGCTACCGCAAGCTGGGCCTGCCCGACGAGGACCGCATGTCCGGACACGGCGTGTCCTGGTGTGCGACGTGTGACGGCTTCTTCTTCCGCGACCAGGAGATCGCGGTCGTCGGCGGTGGCGACTCTGCCGTCGAGGAGGCCACCTTCCTGACCAAGTTCGCGAAGAAGGTGCACCTGGTGCACCGCCGCGACGAGCTGCGCGCTTCGAAGATCATGGCCGACCGGGCGTTCGCCAACGACAAGCTGGAGTTCCAGTGGAACTCCGAGGTCGACAAGATCCACGGTGAGGACAAGCTCAGCCACCTGACGCTGAAGGACACCGTTACCGGCGAGACCCGCGAGCTGCCGGCCACCGGCCTGTTCATCGCGATCGGCCACGACCCGCGCTCGGAGCTGGTCAAGGGCCAGGTCGAGCTGGACGCGGAGGGCTACGTGCTGGTCAAGCCGGACAGCACCGCGACCAACCTGCCGGGCGTGTTCGCGGCCGGCGACCTGGTGGACCACACCTACCGGCAGGCGATCACCGCCGCCGGCACCGGTTGTGCCGCCGCGCTGGACGCCGAGCGCTACCTGGCCACGCTGGAGGACGCGGCGACCGCCGCGGCCGCGGCGGCCACCACTCAGCCAGTCACTGTCTGAAACCGACCCCTCTTTCGAAGGAGATACGCCCGTGGGCGAGAAGATGAACGCTGTCACCGACGCCGAGTTCGACCAGACCGTGCTGAAGAGCGACAAGCCGGTTCTGGTGGACTTCTGGGCGGAGTGGTGTGGCCCGTGCCGCCAGGTTTCCCCCATCCTGGAGGAACTGAACCAGGACCACGGCGACAAGATCACGTTCCTGAAGATGAACGTGGACGAGAACCCGGTCACCCCGAGCAACTACAAGGTCACCGGTATCCCTACCATCAACGTCTACGTGAACGGTGAGCTCGCGAAGTCCATCGTCGGCGCCAAGCCGAAGGCGGCGCTGCTGAAGGAGCTCGCCGACTTCACTGCCTGAGTTGCCCCCGCCACACGGCAAGGAGTTGGACCTCTGATGGATTCCCCGCACGGCGTGTACCGCATCGGCGACAGCGGTGAGGCGGTCGCAGAGATCGTCGGCAAACTGCAACGACTCGGACTGCTCCAGGGCGGTCACGACGTCTACGACGAGGCGACCGCACACGCTGTCCGGGGCTTCCAGCAGCAACGCGGGCTGATGATCGACGGCATCGTCGGCCCGCAGACGTACCGGGCGATCGACGACGCCCGCTGGCGGCTGGGCGACCGGCTGCTGACCTACGTACCGGCGCATCCGCTCAGCGGTGACGACGTACTGAGCCTGCAGGCCAAGCTGCAGGAGCTCGGGTTCGCGGTCGCGCGGATCGACGGGATCTTCGGCGCCGACACCCAGCGGGCGGTGACCGAGTTCCAGCGGAACATGGGGCTGCCGGCCGACGGCACCTGCGGCCCGTCGACGTTCAAGGCGCTGCAGCGGATCCGCCCGATGGCGACCGGCGGCCGCCCCGACGCGCTCCGGGCCCGTGAGGCCGTTCGCGCGGCCGGCCCGCGGCTGTCCGGCAAGACTGTGGTGATCGACCCGGGCCACGGCGGCTTCGACTACGGCTGGGAGGGCTACGGCCTGCGCGAGTCCGACATCGCGTACGACCTGGCCGCCCGGATCGAGGGACGACTCGGCGCCACCGGCGTCCGCGCGTACCTGTCCCGCGGCCGCGACCAGGGCCCGGACGAGCTGTCCCGGGCCGCCTTCGCGAACGAGACCGACGCGAACCTGTGCGTCTCGCTGCACACCGACGGTTCGACCAACCCGGACGCGCAGGGCGTCGCGACGTACTTCTACGGCAACGACCTGCATGGCGCCACGTCGAGCGTCGGCGAGCAGTTCGCCGGGCTGGTGCAGCGCGAGATCGTCGCGCGTACCGACCTGCTCGACTGCCGGACCCACGCGAAGACCTGGGACCTGCTGCGGCGGACCAAGATGCCGGCCGTCCGGCTCGAGATCGGTTACGTGACCAACCCCCACGACTCGGCCCGCCTGGCCGACCCGGCCTTCCGGGACGTGATCGCCGAAGCGATCGTGGTCGCGATCCAGCGCGTCTACCTCCCCCCGGACCAAGACGCCGCCACCGGCATGCTCCGCCTCGGCCAACTCACCGTGTAGCTAGTGATCCTCGAGCTTGATCTTCGGGAGGATTCGGTCGAGGGCTCGCGGTAGCCACCAGGCGCGTTCGCCGAAGAGGCGCAGGACGGCGGGAACGATGACGCATCGGATCAGCAGCGCGTCGAGTAGGACTGCGGTGGCCAGGCCGAGCCCGAACTGTTTCAGCATGCGGTCCGGGCTGAGCAGGAAGGCTCCGAAGACCACGATCATGATCGCGGCCGCCGCCGTGATCACGCTGCCTGTGGTCGCGAGGCCTTCGCGCACCGCGGCTCGGGCATCCCTTGTCCGCCGCCACTCCTCGTGGATCCGGGACACCAGGAACACCTCGTAGTCCATCGACAGTCCGAACACGATCGCGAAGATCATCACCGGGACGAACGCTTCGATGGGCCCGGCCTGCGCGCCGAACCAGCCATGCTGGAAGACCAGCGTGATCATGCCGAGCGAGGCGCCGATGCTGAGCAGGTTGAGTACGGCGGCCTTCAACGGAATCAGCACCGACCGGAACACCGCCATCAGCAGCAGTGCCGACAGGCCGACGACCACCAGTACGAAGATCGGCAGCCGCTTGCTCACCGCCGACGCGAAGTCGTCCGCGGCCGCCGTCGCTCCGCCGACCAGATGGGTCCCTTCGAGCTGCGGCAACGTGTCCTTCCGGAGCCGCTTGACGAGGTCGCTGGTCGCCGCGTCCTGCGGCGCCGATTTCGGAAACGCCAGTACCGTCGCGATCTTCCCGTCCGGCGTCAACTGCGGCGGCGTCACCGCGGCGATGTCCGGATCCTTCATCAGCGTCGGCCCGAGCGACTTCCCATCCCCCTCGGACACGATCACCAGCGGGCCGTTGAACCCGGGGCCGAACCCCTCTGCCAACAGGTCGTACGCCTTCCGGCTCGTCTTCGCCGGAGCATCCGTCCCCGCGTCCGCGAACCCGAGTCGCATGCCCAACGCCGGCAAGGACAGTGCGATCAAGGCAAGCACCCCGAGAACGAGCGGCACCCACGGGGCACGCTGTACGGCGCCGGCCAGCCTCCGCCAACCGTCGCCCGGAGTACGGCGCTGCTTCGCGGCGTGCTTGCGTACGCTGCGCTCGATCCGCTTGCCGAAGAGCGTGAGCAACGACGGCAGTAACGTGACCGCCGCGAGCATCGTCATCAACACGGTCATCGTCACGCCCAATGCGATGCCCTGCAGCGATCCGAGCCCCAACGCCAGCAGACCGAGCAACGCGATCACGACAGTGCACCCGGCGAACATCACCGAACGGCCGGCAGTATCGAGGGCAACGACCTTCGGATCGGCCGTGCCCTTCAACAGCTCGTGCCGGTACCGCGAGAAGATCAGCAACGCGTAGTCGATGCCGACACCGAGCCCGACCAGCATCATCACCGGCGTGGTGTACTCCGGCACCTTGAACAGATGCGACGCGAGCATCAGCAAGCCGACCGTGCTACCGACCGCGAACACCGCCGTCAGCAGCGGCAGTGTTGCCGCGAGCAACGATCCGAACAGGAACACCAGGATCACCAAGGCGGCCAGGATGCCAGCACCCTCGGACGCACCACCAGAGCTGTCCGCCGCGCTCCGCGCCAGGTCTCCACCGACCTCGACCTGGAAGCCTGGCCGGGCGAAGTCCTGCGCGCGATGGATGATCGTTCGGACGCCGTCCACCGGCATGTCCGCCGCCGCCACGTCCAGGCTCACGGACGAGTACGCCGTACGTCGATCTGTCGACATTGTCGGGTCCGCGACCGAGGACACGTGCGGAAGCCCGCGGACGGCGGCCAGCATCGACGCCAGCTGGGACTTGTCCGCGTCCAGCCCGCCGCCAGCTCTGACCACGAGCTGCACCGACGCCGTGTCGCCCTTCGGCTGATGCGCCTGGAAGATGTCCGTCACCCGTTGGGAGTCGGTCCCCGGCAACGAGTTGTCGCTGCGGTAGTTGGCGCCGACGACCGTCGCCGCGGCGATCACCGCGGCCAGCACCAGCACCCAGAGCAGCAGCGCCAGGCCCGCGTGCCGCATCGCCCAGCCCGAGACCCGGTGCAGCAGGCCGGGCCGGGTGACCTGTCGGATCGAGGTGTCCACTGTCATCGCAGTTCCTTGATAAGTAGATTGCCTACATGTTGCCTCTCGACAGTAGCAGCTGTATGAGTAGACTGGCTACATGAAGGCGGATGCGCTGCGTGGACACCTGGACCCGATGATCCTGGCGGTCGTCGAGCACGAGCCGCTGCACGGCTACGCGATCATGGAGGCGCTGCTGGCCCGCAGCGGCGGTGAGCTCGACCTGCCGACCGGCACGCTCTACCCGGCGCTGCGGCGGCTCGAGCGGGCCGGCTACCTGGCCAGTGAGTGGAGCACCGTCGGCGGACGGAAACGCCGTACCTATCAGCTCACCAGTTCCGGCGCGAAGATGCTTGCCTCAGGCAAGCAGGAGTGGCTGACCTTCCGCGCTGTGGTGGAAGGAGTGTTACGCCCGGGACAGGCGTAGGCAGCGCTCGGCCTGGACGCTGACCAGCACCAGCGGCAGGACGACGAACGCCCCGACGACGCCGAACGCGGGCACGCCCGGAGCGTGCGAGCTGGTCGCCGCCATCAGCACGCCCATCCCGGCGACCAGCGCGGATCCAACCAGGGCGAAGAGCGCCGTCACCCGACCGAGGTGCTCACGCACCACGGGATAGCGCACGCCGATCCCGGTACCGATCACGGCAAGTACCGCACCGGCGATCACCACGATGCCGACCGCGCGGACCATCGTCTGCAGCAGCTCGTTCAGAGCGCTCGTCGACTGCGGCTCCTGCGTCCAGATCCAGGCGCCGCCCTGCCACACGATCGGCTGGATCAGCAGCGCGAACAGCAACATCATCGCGGTACGACGACTCTGGCTGATCGCCAGCTCGGCGCGGTACCCGGGTACGACGTCGGCGAGGTCGCCGAAGTCCGCGACCGCCTCACGCTCCGCGTCGTACCGCTCGTGCCCGTCCGCCTCGAACGCCTCGGTGGCGTCGGTCAGGTGATCCCGGGCCTCGGCCAGGAGATCCGCCTTGCGGCGTCGCGGCCCCCGCAGCTCGCGGCTCAGTGCGGCCAGGTAGTCGTCGACCGGCGTACTGGGTGTGGACACCCCTCCAGTATGAGCAGGCCGGCTACGGATCACGTCCGGGGTCCCACTGACTCGCCCCTGAGCTTCCTGCGACGGTGCAGTACGACGAAGTAGCCGGCGTACGCGATCAGCACCAGCGCGAAGCCGACCTGCTCCACGACCGGTGTTGATCCCTCGGGCCAGAGATGGCCTTCGAGGTAGTGATGGATGTAGCCGCTCTGGTAGACGGTCTCGCCGCCCAGGCGGCGGAAGTACTTCTCGGTCGCGGTGACCGGGCAGCCGAAGTCGACCAGCGTGATGACGAGGTTCCAGACCACGATCGCGAGGTGGAACCAGATCAGCCGCGGCCAGCGCCAGGCGAGAAATCCGCCGACCACGAAGAACAGCAGCAGGGCGCCGTGCAGGACCATGACCGCATCCGCCAGCACCCGCCAGATCATTCGGAGCCGGACCTCAACGCGTCCCGGACCGTGACCGGGGCAGGCGGCGAGTGCTCCGGCCGGATCGCGCCCATCAGGCGCTCGACGGCCGCCTCCATCTCACTGCGCCACGTGATCGCCGAGCGCAGGTCGAGCCGCAGCCTCGGGTTGCGCGGATGCTCCCGCACCACGCCGAAACCCACCGCCCGGAGGAACTCGGTCGGCCACACGCAGCTCGGCCCGTCCCAGCGCGAGTCGCCGAACGCCTCGACAGCCCGGAACCCGCGCTTGAGGACGTCCTTGGCGACCGCCTGGACCAGGATCTTCCCCAGCCCGAGTCCCAGGTACCGCGGCAGGACCCGCCCGGTCGCGAGTACGACGGCGTCCGGGCTGACCGGTGCGGTCGGGAACGCCTGGACGCGGGGCAGGTACTTCGCCGGGGCGTACACGGCGAACCCGGCCGGCTCGTCGTCGACGTACAGCACCATCCCCGCGGTACCCCAGTCGAGCAGCAGCTGGGACAGCCACGCCTCCTTCTCGAGCGCGGTGTCGCCGTTGCGGACCGCCTGCCGGGCGGCCACCGGGTCGAGCTCCCAGAAGACGCAATGACGGCACGGCACCGGTAGCTCGTCGAGGTTGGCGAGCGTCAGCGGTTCGAGCCGTCGGGCCATCAGCGCATCCCGGAACGGGCTGTTAGTTCGGTCACGGTGCGTCAGCGCACCGCTGGTTCGGCCGCCGGTTCCGGCACCGGTGCCGGGGTCCGTGCATCGGGAGTACGGGTCGCCTCCGGGGCGACGTACCGCTGCTGCACCTTCGCGGCCGGTTGCCGCCGGAACAGCTCGCCGGCGAATCCGGCCAGCAGGCCCAGCAGCAGCCCGCCGAGCGTCCAGCCGGCTGTCCTGCCCACGCTCATCCTGAATCCTTCCGGTTCACCTCTCAGGCCGCACCACCCGGCCCGGCTGTCTCAGCAGCCAGATCCCGGCATGGTCGAACCTGGCCCCTATAAGGCATGGTAGTGAGAGGTCACGCCGATCCCCAGCCCGGACTCGGGTCTGTCGACGTAACCTGGTGACTTCCCCCTCGATCACCGTTGGAGTGGCCCTCGTGAGTGCTGACGTGCCCGATGTCCGGCAGACCCGTCTCGACAACTACGTCGAGGCGTACGCAGCCCGGACCAAGGGCATGACCGCATCGGAGATCCGTGCCCTCTTCTCGGTCGCCAGCCGGCCCGAGGTCGTCTCGCTGGCCGGCGGCATGCCGAACATCGGCGGCCTGCCGCTGGACGTGGTCGGCGGCGCGGTCCGCGACCTGGTGATCGACAACGGCGCCGTCGCGATGCAGTACGGCTCCGGTCAGGGTGACCCGACGCTGCGTGACCAGATCTGCGACATCATGCGGCTCGAGGGCATCGAGGCGCACCCGGACGACGTCGTGGTCACGGTCGGCAGCCAGCAGGCCGTCGACCTGGTGACACGGGTGTTCTGCGACCCGGGCGACGTGGTGATCTGCGAGGCACCGTCGTACGTCGGCGCGCTCGGCGTGTTCCGTGCGTACCAGTGCGAAGTCGTGCACGTCGCGATGGACGACGACGGCGTCGTCCCGGAGGCGCTGGAGCAAGCGATCGCATCCGTGCGCGCGGCCGGCAAGCGGATCAAGTTCTTCTACACGATCCCCAACTTCCACAACCCCGCCGGGGTCTCGCTGTCCGACGAGCGGCGGGCGCGGGTGCTGGAGATCTGCCAGCGGGCCTCGGTGCTGGTGCTGGAGGACAACCCGTACGGGCTGCTCGGGTTCGAAGGCGAGCCGCAGCGCGCGCTGCGGGCGGACGATCGCGAAGGCGTGATCTACCTGGGCTCGTTCTCGAAGACGTTCGCGCCCGGGTTCCGGGTCGGCTGGGCGGTCGCGCCGCACGCCGTGCGGGAGAAACTCGTGCTGGCGCAGGAGTCCGCGACGCTGTGCCCACCGATCTTCAGTCAGCTCGCTATCTCGTCGTACCTGATCCGGCACGACTGGATGGGGCAGGTGAAGCAGTTCCGCGAGATGTACCGCGAGCGCCGGGACGCGATGCTCGCGGCGCTCACCGAGAAGATGCCGGCGGCAACGACCTGGACGCGGCCGCGGGGTGGCTTCTACGTCTGGCTGACGCTGCCCGAAGGGCTGGACGCGAAGGCGATGCTGCCGCGGGCGGTCACGGCGCGGGTCGCGTACGTGCCCGGAACCGCCTTCTTCGCCGACGGTTTCGGCTCCCAGTGCATGCGGTTGTCGTACTGTCATCCGACGCCGGAGCGGATCACCGAAGGCGTCGGCCGGCTGGCCGCGGTGATCCACGAGGAGCTCGAGCTCCGGCAGACGTTCGGCCCGCTGCCGCCCGGCGCCGGCCGCGACTACGACGCACCGGGGCCGGAGCTTTCGTAGCGGTGCCTCCGCAAAGGTTGCGCAAGGGACCTGCGGGTGGCCGGGGGTCCAGGACGCGGTAGGGGTACCGTTCCAGTGGGCCTCGGGGCCGGCGACCGTGCCGGAGAACGCCCACGAGTGATCGGGATATTTGTGATGAGTGATCTGGGTCGAGTGCTGGTACTGGCCGGTGGTCTGTCGCACGAGCGGGACGTCTCGCTGCGCTCCGGCCGCCGGGTCGCGGACGCCCTGCGCAGTGTCGGGGTCGAGGTCGAGCAGCGTGATGTCGACGCCTCCCTCGTCGACCGGCTGCGCGCGGATCCGCCGGACGCGGTGTTCCCCGTCCTGCACGGCGTCACCGGCGAGGACGGCGCGCTCCGCCAGGTCCTCGACCTGTACGGCGTTCCGTACGTCGGCGCCGACGCGGCCGCGTGCCGGACGGCGTTCGACAAGCCGGTCGCGTCGACGGTCGTCGGCAATGCGGGTCTGCACACGCCCGCGTCCGTCGTCCTCGGGCACGACACGTTCCGCGAGCTGGGCGCCGCCGCGCTGATGGAGGCCGTCGTCGGGCAGATCGGGCTGCCGCTGGTCGTGAAGCCGGCCCGTGGTGGTTCAGCGCTGGGCGCTTCGATCGTGCGGTCGGCGGACGAGCTGCCGGCGGCGATGGTGAACTGCTACGCCTACGGTCCGGTGGCGTTGATCGAGCAGTACGTCGACGGGACGGAGGTCGCCGTGACGGTCGTCGACACGGGCGACGGTCCGCGGGCGTTGCCGGCTGTGGAGATTCGGCCGGACTCGGGGTTCTACGACTACGAGGCGCGGTACACGGCCGGGGCGACGCAGTTCGTCGTACCCGCTCGGCTGGAGCCGGAGGCGGCGGGTGCTTGCGCCGCGGCCGCCGTACAGGCTCATCAGGCGCTCGGTCTGCGCGACCTGTCGCGGACGGACCTGGTTGTGGATGCCGCCGGGGTGCCATGGTTCCTGGAAGTCAATGTGGCGCCGGGGATGACTGAAACGTCGTTGGTACCGCTGGCCGCCGAGGCCGCCGGGATCGAGCTCGGTGTGCTCTGCCGTGACCTGCTCGCCACCGCTGCCGCACGCTGATGCCTGAGCCACGGCCCCTGTGGCGTACCGCCGTACAGCCGCGCTGGGTCGGGCTGCTCGCCCTCGCTCTCGCCATCGCCGGCGCGATGACGGCCATGGGCGTCTGGCAGTTGGGCGTCTACAAATCGAAGACCGCCGAGGCCACCGCCCATCGAGCCGCTGCTGCACCTGTCTCCCTGCAGTCACTGTTCTCGATCGACGACGGGCTCCCTGCGAAGGCGGTCGGCCGCCAGGTCACCATCTCGGGCACGTGGGGACCTGTCGCCGACCAGGTCTACATGTCGGACCGCATGCAGGACGGGAAGAACGGCTTCTGGGTGGTCACTCCCCTGAAGCTCTCGCCGACGGACGCGGTGATGATCGTCCGCGGCTGGGTCCCGTCGGTCACCGACCCCGCCGCCAAGGCTCCGGTGGGCCCCGTTTCGCTGACCGGCTCGGTCGTGGCCTCAGAAGCCGAAGACTCCTCCGACGACGCCGCCAAGGGCCGGGTCCTCTCGTCGCTACGGATCCCGACCATCGTCCACCTGGTCAAGTACCGCATCTACGACGCCTTCGTAGTACAAACCTCCCCCGCGGCCTCCCCCGCCCCCGCCGCCGTAGTCCCCCCACCACCCCCCACCGACCACGCAGGCCTCCGCAACGTCGCCTACGCCTTCCAGTGGTGGATCTTCGCCGCCTTCACCCTCTGGATGTGGACCCGAATGCTCCAAGACGCCCACCGCACCCCACCAGAGCTGACCGCTCCGGATACAGATGACTCGGCCACTCCGTACGCACCTACGACCAGCGCGAGCATTACCGCTACGGATGCGACGGGCACAGGTATGACGGGCTCGAGTACTACCTCCGGGGATGCGACAGCGCCGGGTACAACCGGCCCGAGCACAACCGGCCAGGATGCGCCGTCCGCAGGTACGACGGAGACGGATACGTCGGGCGCGGGTACGACGGAGGCGGTGGCGTCGAGTGGGGATGGGGTACCTCGAGGTGAGTCGGGTGTGGATGGGATGAAGGGTGACCAGGGCGGGGAGCGTGTGGGGCCAGGCGGTACCGTTTCAGCGTGACTTCCTCTGCTGACCCCGCCACCTCCGCCGGCGCGCAGCCGATCACCCCGGCTGTTCGCGGCGCGCTGACCCGCTACCGCGTGATCGCGTACGTGGTCGGCGTCATGCTGCTCCTGCTGGTGTTCCTCGCGATGCCGCTGAAGTACTTCGCCGACAGCCCCGGCGCGATGAACATCATCGGCCCCCTCCACGGCTTCCTGTACGTCGTGTACCTCCTGCTGACCTTCGACCTCTTCCGCCGCGTCCGCTGGTCCTTCCCCCGCCTGGTCCTGATGGCCCTAGCCGGCACCATCCCCTTCCTCTCCTTCTACGCCGAACGCAAAACCACCCACGAACTCCAAGGCCGTTAACCCCGCGTACCGCCGCCCCACCACCCCGCCCCACCGCGCCGCCCGGCACAATCCCAGCGCGTCCCCGGCGCGCCAGCAGCCCCACGAGCGAGGCCCAGAAATCCCCTGAGGTCGCGTACGCCGCTACCCGGACCGCTCCACCCCGCGCGACCCCGGGCCGCGCCACCCCGCCCTGCTCCGCGCCGCCCCACCCGCGCCGCCCCCACCACGCGACGCGCGCTACCCTGCGCCAAGCTAGGCCGCGCCGCATCACCCCGTGCCAGCCGTCCCACCTCCGAACGCGCTGCACGCCACGCCACCCCGCGCCACCCCGCGCCGCGCCACCTCGCACCACGCATGCGGTACGCCAGCAGCATCCGCCCCCGGACGCGCTGCACGCACGCATCATCCGCCGACCGCCAGTTGTCCGCACTCCCCAGGCCCCGCGCCCGTCTGCACCCAGCGGTCCTGCCGCACTCGCCTCTACACGCCCCGCACGGCACCGCGGACCTGCGGCACTCGCCGCACTCGCGGGCGGGTTCCTCGATGGTGTGCCGGGATCGTCGGCGAGCGTCTTCACCCGTCGGCCAGCCGGTGGACGTGCTCCGAGCCGGTGCCATCGAGGGCGAGTTCGTCGGCCAGCGATGGGCCGCCCAGCGCGTGAGCGACGACGACCACCGCTCGCCTCGGCCGATACCTCGCGGATGAGGTCGAGTACGGCGTCGGTGTCGGCGTTGTAGACGCGCTCGTCGTACGAGACGTCCTTAGCCGCACTGCTGGTACCAGCGACTCCAGGGCCCACCATGCGGGAACTCCCCCGCGCCCGGCAGCCAGGTCTGGAGCGGTACCTGGACCGACTTGCCGACCACGCCGGCTCTCCGGACACAGCTCAACGACTCGAACCACCGCGTCCTGACGGGGGTCCCCCGCAGGCCTCAGCACCCCGCTCCACCGTTGACGAGACCCCTGTCCGCACCGCGTCTTGACTCCGGGCCTCGCTTCAGCTGCCAACTGCCAACTGCCAACTGCCAACTGCCGCAATGTTTCACATGAAACATCGCCCGCAAGTCCCCAGATGCCTTTGTCGACAAATAGCTATGGCGAGATAGGCCGTACTTCGGACCGCCAACTATCTCCCTGAGCGCGATCCTAAGCCGCCTCGGGAGACTTACATCCCTGTGATTCTTGGGCCAGATCCAGCAGGATCTCGGCCATGAGGGGACGAATTTCGGCTCCGGACACGAGGCACCACGCAGCCCGGGCGACAACTTTCCTTCACACCCGCGCTGGTCGGCCGCGAGTCGTGCTCAGGCCAGCAGCTGGCGTTGGCCCAGCCGTGTGCCCAGGCCCATGCTGGCGCGGCTCGGTGGGGAGGCGCGGGCGGCGCTGTGGTCGGGTGGTCGGGTGGTCGGGTCGGGTCGGCGGGGTGGTGCGGTGGGCGGGATGGTCGGGTCGGGGGTGGGCGCGGCAGGCCAGCGCGGTAGGCGGGCGGGCGCAGTGGTGCGGTTGTCGGCCGACGCGGTCGTCACCGGGAGCAGGGTCCTGGGCCTGGTGGTCGGCCTGGTGCTCGGCCTCGGATCATCGGGGGCGGTCCGGCGCACGGACGCGTGCGCGGCCGCAGGCGCGGCCCGGTGCTCGACCCGGTGCTCGACCCGGTGCTCGACCCGGTACTCGGCCCGGTACTCGGCCCGGTACTCGACCCGGTACTCGACCCGGTACTTCGCCCGGCCTGGCGCACGGATGCGGGGCACGGATGCGGGGCACGGATGCGGGGCACGGATGCGAGGCACAGATGCGGGGCACAGATGCGGCGTGACGTGCGGCGTGACGTGGCGCTTGGGCGGGTGGGTTGAGGCCGGCTGGCGTGTCGTTGGAGGTTGGTGGGAGGTCTGCTTCGCCATCCCTTTGCAGCCTCGGTTGGGGTCGGCGTTAGGAGCCGTCAACCGTTGCGACCGGGGCGCCACGGGGGCGCCACGGGGGCGCCCGGGGGCGGCGGAGATGGTGATCGCCCGGAGGTGGCTGGTCTCTGCTCTATCACCGCGATTCGGCCGAGCGCGTGGGCGGACAGGTGTTGTTCGCCGGGTGCCGTGCAGGCTGACGGTCCGGTGACCAGGGGGTCGGCGGCCCGTCTTGGTGCGAATTCGGTGTTAGGAGTCGGGGGCCTTGTTTGGGTCCATTAGGGTGACGATTCGTTCTAGGTCGTCGAGGGACGCGAACTCTACGGTGATTTTGCCCTTGGTTTTGCCTAGGTCTACTTTTACGCGGGTTTCGAAGCGGTCTGAGAGGCGGTCGGCGAGGTCTACCAAGCGTGGGGCTACCGGCTTGTTGCGGCGGCGGGGCGGGGTTGGGTCGTCGCCGTTCATGTCGCCGAGGGCGACGATCTCTTCGACTGTCCGGACCGAGAGACCTTCGGCGACGATTCGTTGGGCCAGGCGCTCGATTGCGTTGCCGCTCGGGAGGCCTAGAAGGGCTCGGGCGTGGCCGGCGGAGAGGACGCCGGCGGCGACACGGCGCTGGACGGAGGCCGGCAGCTTCAGCAGGCGCAGGGTGTTGGAGATCTGCGGCCGCGACCGACCGATGCGAGTCGCGAGTACCTCCTGCGTGCAGCCGAAGTCGTCGAGCATCTGCTGGTACGCGGCCGCCTCCTCCAGCGGGTTCAGCTGGCTACGGTGCAGGTTCTCCAGGAGTGCGTCCCGAAGCATCGCATCGTCCGAGGTGTCCCGGACGATCGCCGGAATCGTCTCCAGTCCGGCCGCCTGGGTCGCGCGCCAGCGACGCTCGCCCATGACGAGCTCGTACTTGTCGTCGTCGAGTTTGCGTACGACGATCGGCTGCAGCAGGCCGATTTCCTTGACCGAGTGGACAAGCTCGTCCATCGCCTCTTCGTCGAAGACCGTTCGCGGCTGCTTCGGGTTCGGCGTGATCTTCTCGACGTCGATCTCCGCGAACGACGCACCCGGTACGGCGGCCAACTCCGAACCCTGCGGCTCGGCGGCCGGTTGCGCGACCGGCGGTGCCCCGGGGATGGAGTTCGACTTGCTGCCCAGGGTGGTCGTGGTGCCAGGCGCCGGCGAGCTGGGGATCAGCGCACCAAGTCCGCGTCCGAGTCGGGTGTTCATCGCGCTCCCTCGAGTTCGACATCCTGCTGAGCTACTGCTGGACTATCACAACGCCGAACGGACACCGCTACTCCCGCACCGGCCTCGTGTCCCGTTTCACGTGAAACGGCGCCACACCACGCAACCGTTTCACGTGGAACGGCAGCACAGTCAGGCGTGGTTCCGCATCGCGATCTCCCGCGACGCCTCCAGGTACGACAACGCGCCGGCGGACGCCGGGTCGTACGCGAGCACGGTCTGTCCGTGGCTCGGCGCCTCCGAGATCCGCACCGAGCGCGGTACGGCGGTCCGCAGTACGGCGTCCTTGAAGTGGCCGCGTACTTCGGCAGCGACCTCACCGGCAAGCTTGGTCCGCGCGTCGTACATCGTCAGCAGGATCGTCGACACGTCGAGAGTCGGGTTCAGGTGGGACTTCACCATGTCGATGTGGCGCAGCAGCTGGGACAGACCCTCGAGCGCGTAGTACTCGCTCTGGATCGGGACGAGCACCTCGCGTGCGGCGGTCAGCGCGTTCACCGTCAGCAGGCCGAGCGACGGCGGGCAGTCGATAAAGACGTAGTCGTACTTCTCGCCCGCGGCCTCGGTCTCCGCCAGGTACGCCTCGAGAACGCTCTTCAGCCGGCTCTCCCGAGCCACCAGACTGACGAGTTCGATCTCGGCGCCGGCCAGGTCGATGGTCGCCGGGATGACCTGGATACCCGGGTGCTCGGCACACGGCTGGATCAGCTTGCTCAGCGGCTCGCCCTCGATGATCGCCTCGTACACACCGGGCGTACCTTCGGCGTGGTCGATGCCCAGCGCCGTCGACGCGTTGCCCTGCGGGTCGAGGTCGATGACGAGGATCTTGGCACCGTACAGCGCGAGGCCGGCGGCGACGTTGACCGTCGTGGTGGTCTTCCCGACGCCACCCTTCTGGTTGGCGACGACGAACACCCGGGTCTGATCGGGCAGCGGGAACTCGCGGCCCATTGTGCGTCCTTCATTCACCAGCAGGGTCCGTTCGGTGGCGGCGGCGATCGGAGTCTCGAGAAGTCGTCGCTGAAGCTCGTCCGACGTGGCCCGCGCGGCGATCTGTGCGGCAGTCATAGCGCCCATTCCAATAGGTGCGGGACTTGGCCCGAAGAGGATGTCGGTAGGGGTGGGGGCGGGTCTACCCCCAGCTCCATCCACAGGCTTCTGTGGACGAATTCCCGTCTGCGGGGGCAGTTTCATGCGGTGGTCATCCACAGGCGGTGGAGATTCCGAGAAGTCCGGTTCGACGTCCATCAGAGACGTCGAATCGGGCCCGGAACCATCATCCCGCATCTCCTGGGTTTCACGTGAAACGGAGCGAGTTTCGCCGGTGGTTGGTCCGTCGAGACCGGCCGCCGCGACCGCCCGGAGTTCCGAGGAGTCGATCGGCGGGCTGGTGACGACCGGGGGCGCCGGGGCCGGAACGGGATCGGGAGCCAGGTCCTGAGTCACCACGCGAACGGAAGAGTCCGTGTCGGTCGGCCAGCCGATGCCTTGTGAAGACTTCGGCTCGCCGGTGCTCTTCTCGGGCCATCCGAGGGCACGACTCACCAACCCGCTCACCTCCCGTGTCGTCCGTGCCGGGATCCCCCTGCAGCACGTCCGGCCACAATACTCACCACAGTCGTGGGGTGGGCCAGTTCCTCGCCGCCGAGTTGGTGAATATGACAAACCTCTGCGCCAAGCTTCATCAATTCGCGCTCTGAGCCGTCCAGTTCCTCCTCTGCGGACGACCCTTTCATCGCAAGCATCAGACCGCCTTCGACACAGAGCGGCAAGCACCAACGGGCCAGCTTCGCCAGCGGAGCGACTGCGCGGGAGGTGACGATGTCGTACGACGCCGGCGGCAGGTCCTCCGCCCGGGCGCGGACAACCCTCGCGTTATCGAGTTCGAGCGCGTCGACCGCTTCCTGCAGGAACGTCGTACGCCGGAGCAGCGGCTCGACCAGGTCGACGTGGAGGTCGGGTCGAACGATCGCCAGGACGATGCCTGGCAGGCCGGCGCCCGTACCGATGTCGGCGACCGACGACTCCTCCGGAATCAACCGCTCGACGACGGCACAGTTCAGGAGGTGCCGGTCCCAGAGCCGCGGCACCTCGCGCGGTCCGATCAGTCCCCGGAGCGACCCTTCCGTAGCGAGCAGGTCGGCGTACGCCGAAAGCCGAGCCGCCGCCCGTGGGAACAGCTTGTCCACGAGCGGCGGCGTTTCACGTGAAACTTCCTCGGTCATCGCGCGTTCACGGCTGTACCACCACGCGGCGCCGGGGCTCCTCGCCCTCGGACTCAGAGCTCAGGCCAGCGGCCGCGACGACGTCGTGGACGACCTTGCGCTCGAACGGCGTCATCGGGTCGAGGCGGACCGGCGTACCGGTGGCCTTCGCCTCTTCGACCGCCTTGCGGCCGACCTCCTCAAGTTCGGCCTTCCGGTTCGCGCGGTAGTTCGACACGTCCAACATCAGCCGGGACCGCTCGCCGGTCTCCCGGTACACCGCCAGCCGGGTCAGCTCCTGGAGCGCCTCCAGGACCTTGCCGTTCTCACCGACGAGGTTGTTCAGTTCGGCGCCGACGATCGAGACCGCGGCCCGGTCACCGTCGATGTCCATGTCGATGTCGCCGTCCAGGTCGGCGATGTCGAGCAGTTCCTCGAGGTAGTCGGCCGCGATGTCGCTCTCCGCCTCGAGGGCCTTCAGCCGCTCCGATGCGGAGCTCTTCGGGCTGACGGACTCCTCCGCCGTTTCGGTGTTCTGCATGCCGTCGGTCACGGCCACTCCTTCATGGTGTCTGGATCCGCCTCACGGGGATCCGGGTCAATCAAGGCAAGAGGCAACAGGGAAACAGTGCTGCGGTCAGCGCGAACCGCCGGAGCGCTTCTGCGCCGCCTTCTTCTGCGCGGCCGACTTCGCCGCGGGCTGGCGCTTGGCTCCCGAACCCTTCTTGCCGGCCGGCTGCTTCTTCGCGGCAGGGGCCTGAGTCTGCTTGGGCGCGTCCTGCTTCGCAGGCACGTCGTCCTGGACCGGGGTCTCGTCCACCGGCGCCGACGTCTGCCCGTTGCTGGCCGCCGGACCGCTCTTCCGGTCGCTGCGCGACTGCCGCTTCGGCTGCTGCCGCTGCGCCGGACGACGGTCGCTGACCGCGGTCTCGGTCGCGGCGCCCGCCGTACCCGGGACGTTCTCGTCGGCCGGGCGGCCGTGCCGCAGGTTGGCCTCACGCTTGCGCGCCTGCATGGCGTCGTACGCCGGGGTGCCCGGAGCGGGGTTACGGCGGATCACGTAGAACTGCTGGCCCATCGTCCACAGGTTCGAGATGAACCAGTAGATCAGCACACCGATCGGGAAGTTGAAGCCACCGATCAGGAAGAAGATCGGGAAGACGTACAGCATGATCTTCTGCATCTGGGCGGCCTGGCCCTCGAGGGCCTCCTTCGGCATGTTCTTCCGCATCAGCTGCAGCTGCGTGGTGAACATGGTGGCCGTCATCAGGATGATCAGGACGATCGCGACGACCTTGACGTTGCCCGAGCCGGAGCCGCTCGCCTTCAGGAAGGTCTGCGAGATCTCCGCGCCGAAGATCTTCGCGTGCTGCAGGGAGTTGACGTACGGCTTCATGATCTCGCTGTGCCACTGGCCCTTGGCGGCGTAGTCGAGCACCCGGAACAGCGCCAGGAAGATCGGCGACTGCAGCAGCAGCGGCAGGCACGAGGAGAACGGATTGGTCCCGGTCTCCTTGTACAGCTTCATCATTTCCTGACCGAGCTTCTCCCGGTCGTGGCCGTACTTCTTCTGCAGCTCCTTCATCTTCGGCTGCAGCAGCTGCATGTTCCGGCTGGAGCGGATCTGCCGGACGAACAGCGGGATCAGGATGGTCCGGATCGTGATCGTCAGACCAACGATGGACAGCGCCCACGCCCAGCCGCTGTTCGGGTCGAGCACCTGGCTGAGCAGCCAGTGCCACCCGACCAGCAGTGCCGATACGGCCCAGTACAGCGGCGTCATGACCGTGTTGAACAGGTCTACGATCCCGTCCCACACCGCGAGCCCGGGGATGGCCAGAAGAGTCACTCACACACCTCGCTGCACAGGCCCGGCGTCGGCTGACGATCCGGGCTGGTTGGCGGAGACAGACTCTCCGCGCTGGTCGACATCTTTGGGTGGAACGGGGTCGTAGCCGCCGGGGTTCCACGGGTGGCAGCGGATGAGTCGCCTCATCGCCAGCCAGCTACCGCGCACCGCACCGTGGCGCTCGACCGCCTCCAGGGCGTAGGCCGAACAACTCGGGTAGAACCTGCACACCTGCCCGTACAGCGGGCTGATCAGCAGGCGGTACAGCTTCAGGAAACCGATGATCCCGCTGCGGACGGGATTGAACCGCATCATGACTTCAGGGTGCCCCGGATGATCCGTCGCCGTCGCGAGCAGGTGCTCGGTGCGGTGCATCGGCGCGCTGGGGCGAGGGTCTCGATGCGGAGCATCGTGGCCCTCGGTCCAGTGCGGCGAGGTGCCGTGCCGAGTGCCGCGCAGTAGGCGACGGGTCATCCGGGGCGCCCTACCAATCGGCGAAGGGCGCCGTCGACGTCCGCGACCAGTTCGTCGTACGACGAGGTGGCGGACGACGGCAGTGCGCGGACGACCGTCAGGCTGCCGGCCGGCAGATCCGGGAGTCGCGTGGCCAGGACGGCACGCAGACGGCGGTGGACCCGGTTCCGCAGAACCGCGTTGCCCACCGCCTTGTTCACAACGAATCCGACGCGTGGGGGGCCGGGCTGCCCGGCCTCCGCCAGCACATGCAGGACCACCGCGCGTCGCGCCGCGCGCCGACCGGACCGGACGGCGCGACGGAAGTCGTCGGACCGGCGCAACCGGTTCGACGCGGGCAACACGAGGTGGTCACCGTCAGACAGGTCGCTCAGGCCGCGAGGCGCTGACGACCCTTGCCACGGCGGGCGGCGATGATCGCGCGACCCGCACGGGTACGCATACGAAGACGGAAGCCGTGCTTCTTGTGCCGGCGACGGTTGTTCGGCTGGAACGTCCGCTTGCTCACTGGAATGACTCCGGTTACTCGAGATCACAAATTTGTCGACAAATCCACTGATTGGATCTGTCCCTGGTGCAGCCCCGCGCAGGCATTGGAGAACCCAGAGGGTGGTCTCGCAGGGAGCGCAGCACGAAACGGCCGGCTCAACACCGACCGATCCACGGTACGTGGCTCCCTGTGGACAGGTCAAACCAGGTATCCCCAGGGTTTTCCACAGCCTTGTGGACAGCGTAGTGGGTAACTGGTTGCCCGCGCCGTCGTCACTGTCCGGACCAGGTCGCAACACAGAGCGATCGCCAACCACGACTACGCTCCGGCGTCCACCCGACACGCCGCCGGTTGCCCCCAATTTCCTGTTCATAGCCTGTGGATGACGGCTTGAAGGTGGCTGGTCGGACTTGTTAGCGTCACTCCTTCACACCAGAGGTCCCACACCCCGCGATCGGTAACCAACCTGCTCCGGCGGTCGTTCACAACTGTGGACAACCGTGTGGACAGTGCGGCGGCACGGTGGTCTGGTCGAATGGTCGCGCCGCCCGGACACCCCCGGAACGCCGGCCACCGCAGCGATGGATTCGGGGAGCAACGCGTGGTCGAGGACCATTCCGCCAGTGCGGAATTCACAGCAGCGGAATTCGCACCGCCGGAATTCACCGGAGCCGAGCACCGGCCGGACCACGGAGCCGAGCATGGGACGGAGCACGGCGTCGAGCATCGGACGGACCACGGTGTCGATCGCCGGCAGGATCTCCGGCCCGAACCCGATGACAGTCGTCCCGAACCCGAAGCGAACTTCCGGACCGAGGTACCGCCCGCGCCGGAGCCGAAGCCGCGGATGGACCCGGGCGACTACCTGAGCCCGTCGCTTCCGATCCCGATGCCCGAGCCGTCGGCCTTCGGGTACCGTCCCGCGCCGCCCCAGGCGCCGTACGGCTACCGGTCCGAGCTCGAGCGGGCCGCCACCGATCTCCCGGCCGGCCCATCCATGCCCACCGCGGGTACGGCGTACTTCGGTGCGGCCCCGGTCGTCGGCAACTACCGCCAACCAGAACCGGGCGCTGCCTGGGATGCGGCGGATTGGGGTACCGGCAGCGCAGCCGGCTCGGTACCGAACGAGGGCGAGGCACGTGTGGACAACCCAAGCACGAACCAACGGTCATCGGACGACGGACCGGCCGCGGACCAACTGCCCGTCGAGCTCCCAGCAGCCGAGGCAGCCGAGGCAGCCGAGGCAGCCGCGCCACAGCAGCTCCCCGAGCAGCAGCACGTCGAGCAGCAGCACGTCCAGCAGCACTTCCAAGAGCAGCAGGTCCACCAGCACGTCCAAGAGCAGCAGCTCCAGGAGCAGCGGCCCCAGCAACACCAGCCTCAACAGCAGCAGCCGCAGCAGCACGTGCCGCAGCAGGGTGTGCAGCAGCAGCGTCCGGCTGAGGTCGCGCCCGCTGTCACGGACCTTGGTGAGGGTTGGGCGCGAGTGCTCGCCGGCCTGCCGCCGAACCAGCGTGCCTGGCTGACCAACTCCCGCCCGGTGACCCTGCACGAGAGCACCGCGATCGTCGCCGTCCCCGACGACTTCACCCGCGGTCAGCTGGAGACCCGACTCCGCCCGGACCTCGAGCGCATCCTCACCGAGAGCTTCGGTCGCGACATCCGCATCGCCGTCACCGTCGACCCGTCGCTCGACCCCGAACTCCGCGAACAGCAAGCCGCCCAGCAACGCCCTCAACAGCAAGCACAACAGCACAGCCAGCAGCAGGTCCAGCAGCACCCGCTCCAACAGCCGGCGCTCCAGCAGCCCCAGCAACCCCAGCAGGCGCCACAACCGCAGTACCAACAGCCCGTCCAGCAGCAGCCCCCGCCAGTACGCGAGCCGCTGCGCACCGACGGCGCCTACCAGCCGACGATCCAGTCCGCGCTGACCGACCCGGACAACGGCACCCAGTTCAACCCGCCGCAGCCGCAGTACGAACAGCCTGCCCCGCAGCAGACGTTCGGCCAGCCGCTCGGTTCGGTCGCGCCGCCCCCCGGCGGTTCGAACCAGCAGGCCACCGAGGCGCAGGGCGAGGCCAGGCTGAACCCGAAGTACACGTTCGAGACCTTCGTCATCGGTAGCTCGAACCGGTTCGCGCACGCGGCCGCCGTCGCGGTCGCCGAGGCACCGGGCAAGGCATACAACCCGCAGCTGATCTACGGCGACTCCGGTCTGGGCAAGACGCACCTGCTGCACGCGATCGGCCACTACGTACGCAGTCTCTACACCGGTGCGCGCGTCCGGTACGTCTCCAGCGAAGAGTTCACGAACGACTTCATCAACGCGATCCGCGACGACAAGGCGTCCCAGTTCCAGCGCCGGTACCGCGACGTCGACGTACTGCTGATCGACGACATCCAGTTCCTGGAAGGCAAGATCCAGACCCAGGAAGAGTTCTTCCACACCTTCAACACGCTGCACAACGCGAACAAGCAGATCGTGATCAGCTCCGACCGCGCGCCGAAACGCCTGGAGGCGTTGGAGGACCGGCTCCGGAACCGGTTCGAGTGGGGCCTGATCACCGACATCCAGCCGCCCGACCTGGAGACCCGGATCGCGATCCTGCGGAAGAAGGCGGCCACCGAGCGGCTGACCGCTCCGCCGGAGGTGCTGGAGTTCATCGCGTCGAAGGTGCAGACCAACATCCGTGAACTCGAGGGCGCCCTGATCCGGGTCACCGCGTTCGCGAGCCTGAACAGGCAGCCCGTCGACCTGAGCCTGGCCGAGATCGTGCTGAAGGACCTCATCCCCGAAGGCAGCAAGCCCGAGGTGACCGCGAGCATGATCATGGGCCAGACCGCGTCGTACTTCGGTCTCTCGATCGACGACCTCTGCGGATCGAGCCGGAGCCGCGTTCTCGTCACCGCCCGGCAGATCGCCATGTATCTGTGCCGCGAGCTCACCGATCTGTCGCTGCCGAAGATCGGCCAGCAGTTCGGCGGCCGCGACCACACCACGGTCATGCACGCGGAGCGGAAGATCCGGCAGCTGATGTCCGAGCGACGCAGCGTTTTCAACCAGGTGACCGAGCTGACGAACCGGATCAAACACCAGGCGAAGCAGCAGTAATCCGGACACACAGGCTGGGGACACAGCTGTGGAAAACTGTGGGTATCGCCGTGGAAAGCTCCGTCCACCTTGTGGATTCGCTGTGGGGACAGAATTCTCTGTCCACGGCTGTCCTCAACCCAAGCGGAGACTGTCCACACGGCGTCCACACGCGGATTTGGGGTCTGACCTGCGAAGTCGCCGCTTTTCCACAGTATCCACCGGTGCTAAGAACACTATGGGATCTATAGAGAGCTCGAAGGCCACAAAACGATCGAGCGGCCCGATCTGGGGAAAACCCCGATCTCGCGCCGGCTTGCCGGACCTGTCAGGCTGTTCCCGGAGGCACCGAACGCAGCAACAGCACGAGCACCAAGAGCACGACCGGTACGACGCCGACGCGACCCGCCCGAAGCGCTACGTCTGGCCCGATTGGCGCACAGCACACTTGTCCGTGGCAGGATCTGCCTGGCACACAGCCGAAACAGGAGGCACCCAGCGGTGAAGTTTCGCGTCGAGCGCGACGTACTGGCCGAGTCGGTGGCCTGGGCCGCGCGCAGTTTGCCCAGTCGTCCCAGCGTCCCGATCCTTGCCGGCCTTCTGGTCGAGGCCGAGGACGGGCAGATCACCCTGTCCGGCTTCGACTACGAGACCTCGGTGCGGGTCACTGTGCCCGCGCAGGTTGCCGACTCCGGTAAGTGCCTGATCTCCGGCCGGCTGGTCGCCGACATCTCCAAGAGCCTTCCGAACCAGCCCGTGGACGTCGCCGTGGACGGCGCGAAGGCACAGGTCACCTGTGGCAGCTCGCGCTTCACACTGCAGACGCTTCCGACCGAGGAATATCCGGCCCTGCCGGAGCTTCCGGCCGCCAGCGGCACGGTGAAGGCCGACGTCTTCGCCCAGGCCGTCTCGCAGGTCGTCACCGCGGCCGGCCGGGAGGACACCCTTCCGGTGCTGACCGGGGTCCGGGTCGAGATCGAGGGCTCCACGATCTCCCTGCTGGCCACCGACCGGTACCGGTTGGCGATCCGTGAGCTCGAGTGGAACCCGGAGTCTCCCGACGCGTCCGCGGCCGCGCTGGTGCCGGCCCGGGTGCTGTCCGAGACCGCGAAGGCCATGACCGGCTCCGACGTGACCGTGTCGCTGGCCGCGCCCGGCAGCGGCGACGGCATCGTCGGCTTCGAGGGTCAGGTGTCCGGTGGCAACCGGCGCGCCACCACCCGGTTGCTGGACGGCGAGTTCCCGAAGGTCCGCGGCATCATCCCGACCGACGCGGCGATCGCGACCCGGGTCCGGATCGACACCGCGACGCTGGTCGAGGCGGTCAAGCGGGTCGCCCTGGTCGCGGAGCGCAACGCCCCGGTCCGGCTGACCTTCGACGAGGACAGCGTGACGCTGGACGCCGGCAGCGGCGACGAGGCGCAGGCGTCGGAGTCGCTGGAGGCCCGCGTGGTCGGCGATCCGGTGACCGTAGGCTTCAACCCGACGTACCTGCTCGACGGTCTCGGTGCGATCGGTACGCCGGTCGCGCACCTGGCCTTCACGCAGGCGACGAAGCCGGCCGAACTGACCGGTGTGCGGGACTTCGACGGCGAACCGATCACTGAGTTCCGGTACGTGCTGATGCCGGTCCGCCTGAACAGCTGAAAGCCAACAGAACAAGGGGATTCAGATGGAGCTCGGCCTTGTCGGTCTCGGCAGGATGGGCGGCAACATGCGCCAGCGGATCCGCAACGCGGGCCACACCGTGGTCGGGTTCGACCACAACCAGGAGATCTCCGACGCCAAGGATCTTGCCGACATGGTCGGCAAGCTGACCGCCGGAGACCAGCCGAAGGTGGTCTGGGTGATGGTGCCGGTGCAGGCGATCGACGGGGTCGTCACCGAGCTGGCCGAGCTGCTGTCCCCCGGTGACATCGTGATCGACGGCGGCAACAGCCGCTGGACCGACGACACCCGCCGCGCCGCCCAGCTCGCCGAGAAGGACATCCGCTTCGTCGACTGCGGCGTTTCCGGCGGTGTCTGGGGCCTGGAGAACGGCTACGCGCTGATGTGCGGCGGCGACAAGGAGACCGTCGACGTGGTGATGCCGATCTTCGAGGCGCTCAAGCCCGAGGGTGAGTTCGGCTTCGTGCACGCCGGCAAGGTCGGCGCCGGGCACTTCTCGAAGATGGTCCACAACGGCATCGAGTACGGCATCATGCAGGCCTACGCCGAGGGCTACGAGCTGCTCGAGGCCGCCGACATCGTGGAGAACGTCCCGGAGGCGTTCGAGTCCTGGCGCGAGGGCACCGTGATCCGGTCCTGGCTGCTGGACCTGCTCGTCGCCTCACTCAAGGACGACAGCCACCTGGCCAAGATCCGCGGGTATGCCGACGACTCCGGCGAGGGCCGCTGGACCGTCGAGGCCGCGATCGACCACGCGGTCCCGATGCCGGCCATCTCGGCCGCGCTGTTCGCCCGGTTCGCGTCCCGGCAGGAGGACTCGCCGGCGATGAAGGCGATCGCCGCGATGCGCAACCAGTTCGGTGGTCACGCCGTGAAGGGCGCCGAGGCAGCCGACCCGTCGTACGCCACCCCGCCGAAGCACTGAGGTGTACGTCACCGCCCTGGGTCTGCTCGACTTCCGGTCCTACCAGCAGGCGGAGGTCCAGCTCACTGAGGGCGTGACGGCCTTCGTCGGTCCGAACGGCCACGGCAAGACCAACCTGGTGGAGGCGATCCACTACACCGCGACACTCGGTTCGCACCGGGTGGCCAACGACGCACCGCTGGTGCGCGCCGGCGCCACCCGGGCGATCGTGCGGACCGAGATCCGCAGCCAGTACGACCGGGACGTGGTCGTCGAGCTGGAGATCAACCCGGGCAAGGCGAACCGGGCCCGGATCAACCGCTCGCCGGTACCGCGGCCACGCGAGGTACTCGGGCTGCTGCGGACCGTGCTGTTCGCGCCGGAGGATCTCGCGCTGGTGAAGGGCGACCCGTCCGAGCGGCGCCGGTTCCTCGACGAGCTGCTGACGCTGCGGGCGCCGCGGATGGCCGGCGTACGGCAGGACTACGACCGGGTGCTCAAGCAACGGAACTCCTTGCTCCGGAGCGCCTCGCAGGCTCGTCGGCAGAACCGGTCGAGCGCCGCCGAGGGACAGCTGCGGACGCTCGAGGTGTGGGACTCGCACCTCGCCCGCAGCGGGGCCGAGCTGCTCGCGACCCGGCTGGAGCTGCTGGAAGCCCTGCGCCCGCTGGTGTCCAGCTCGTACGACGCTGTTGCCCGAGGCAAGGGTGACGCCCGGCTCGAGTACAAGTCGTCGGTACTGCTCGAGCCCGGCATCGCGTCCCGGGAGCAGCTCGAGGAGGTCCTGCTCGCCGCCGTACGGGAGAAGCGGCAGGACGAGCTGGACCGCGGCGTATCGCTGGTCGGGCCGCACCGCGACGACGTCGTCCTCGGGCTCGGGGATCTGCCCGCGAAGGGGTACGCGAGCCACGGCGAGTCCTGGTCGTTCGCGCTCGCGTTGCGGCTCGCGTCGTACGAACTGCTCCGCGCTGATGGCGGCGAACCGGTGCTGATCCTCGACGACGTGTTCGCCGAGCTGGACTCGCAGCGCCGGGACCGGTTGGCCGAGCTGGTCGCACCGGCCGAGCAGGTGCTGGTGACCGCTGCGGTCGGCGCTGACGTGCCCGCTGAGCTCAGTGGGGCGCGCTTCGAGGTGGGTGAGGGGGTCGTTCAGCGTGCCTGAACCCCCGGATTCCTCTGAGAACGTCCCTGAGAACGAAGAAGAGCACGATAAGCAGGGCCTCGATCTGGCCAAGTCGCTGGCCGGACGGCTCAAGCAGCAGGCGGCCAAGGGCGGCATCAAGCCGGTCAAGCGCCGCCGCCGGCCGCGCATCGACGGCGCGCAGATCAGCAGCGCCCGGCCCGACGACCGCGACCCGCAGCGGCTGACCAACACGCTCGGCCGGCTGATGCGCGACCAGGGCTGGGAGGTCGACGTCGCCGTCCACGGCGTGATGGCCCGCTGGCAGACCATCGTCGGCCCCGAGATGGCCGAGCACTGCAAGCCGGAGTCGTACGACGACACCGTGCTCACGGTCCGTACGTCGTCCACCGCGTGGAAGGTGCAGCTCGACCTGCTCGTCCCGCAGCTCCTCTTCCGCCTGAATGCCGAGCTCGGCGAGGGCACTGTCACCCAGGTCAAGGTGCTCGGCCCCAACACCTACACCTGGCGCAAGGGCACCCGCACCGTCCGCGGCGGCCGCGGCCCACGGGACACCTACGGATAACGGGCTCGATTGCTCCGGCGACCCAGGGCTCCCCTAGGATCAGGCGCGATGCGCACGCTCGTCGACGGCTTTCGCGAGATGGTCCACCTGATCGGGGATACGTTCCGGCTCTGGTGGAAGAACGTGCTGCCCATGAGTACGTGGTGGGTGGCCGGCTTCCTCGGCTTCACCGTCTGCTCGCAGGGTGCGATCTGGCTGGCCAAGCACCTGCATTCGAGTCTCGGTACCGGCCTGTTCGCGGTCGGGGTGCTGCTGCAGATCACCGCGACCGTCGGCATGATCCGGACCTGCGCGATGTCGCTGTACCGCTGGCGGGACGCGGCGAGCAGCGAGGCCGAGGAGACCTCGGACCCGACGCAGCGCGGGGTGCTCGAGTTGCTGGCCGTCACGCTGCTGCCGCTCGTCGCGGTCTGGTCGGCCTGGGGATTCTTCGACGACCAGGTCAGCCAGCTGAGCGCGACGTACCTGGTCCAGAACGGCGCCCAGCAAGGTTCGGGATTCTTCAAGGTAGGAATCCACAGCTGGCACAACTATCTCCCGGCGCTCATCATCCTGCTGGTGCTCCGCCGGGTGCTGCAGTCGGTCGATGACCGGTGGCCGAGCCGCCCGGTCAAGTTCGCCCAGGTGTGGGCGGAGTCGTTCTTCGTGCTGCTGACCTTCGTGATCACGCCGTTCGCGGTCGCGGAAGGCAAGCTGTGGTTCAAGGACCGGAGCTTCTGGTACTGGTCGCTGGACTGGTGGGACGGCTTCAAGAACGTCTTCGAGAAGATCCACATCCCGATCCCGGCCGGTATCGAGTTCCTCTGGGGCTTCTTCTGGGACTCGCTCTGGCCGTTGTTCAAGGACGGCATCGCCGAGCCGCTGACCTGGCTGGCGATCACCACGGTGGTCTTCGGCCACCGCGTGCTGTCCAGTGGAGGCGTCTTCCGTGGTACCCGGCTCGAGCAGCGGCTCGGCGCCAGGAGTGCCCAGCAGGAGGAGGCGCAGCGGAGCCGGTTCGTCGGCCTGACGGCCAAGGCACCGGATCTGTTGCTGGGCGGACTGCGGGAGAAGTTCTACCCGGCGCTCAACGCGTTCCGGCTGCTGGCCCGGGTGGGGCCGGTGTTCCTCGGTGTGGTGTGCCTGGTCTACACGCTCTGGCTCCTCGCCGACGACTGGGCGTTCGTCGCGATCCAGCGGCTGATCGGCATCCACGGCCAGTACTGGGGACTGATGAACATGGAGATCTCCAGCCTGATCCAGGGCCTGGTCTTCGAGCCACTTCGGATCGCGCTGCTGGCCGCCGCGTTCGACCTGTGCATCTCGGTCGGCAGCGAGCGCCGAGTCGAGGCCAAGGCGATTGCCGCCGCCAAGGCCCCGAAGCAGACCCCGCAGCCGGTCCCGGCCAACGCCTGACCCGGGCGCCGGTCAGGGCGTGATCAGCACCCGCTTGTGCAGGTAGAAGTCCTCGGTGGTGATCCCGACCAGATTCGGTACGTCGTTCTTCGGCACGATGTAGATCTTCGCGATCTGGGCCGGCTTGTCCATCGTGAACGGATGGTCGTCGTCACCGCAGTACGTCGGTAGCGGGTAGCCGTACGCCTGGGTGTCGTCCCAGGTGTTCCCCTTGCTGTCGCGCAGCACCGCGTCGCAGGTGAAACCGCGATCCTTGAGGTACGTACCCTGTTTCGGCGTGACCGTGATCGAGGCCACGACGATGGTGGTCCCGGCCGGGCCGGCGAGGTCGATCGGTTCGCCCTTGTCGTCCAGGATCGTGGTGTAGGCCTTCAACGAGTCGAGTTTCCACTCGACGTTCGACACCGTCACCGGGCCTTGGCTGACGACCTGGTCGATCCGGCCCTGTTCGTACACCCGTTCGTCGTCGCTGAGGTACGGACGCACCATCACGAACGTCGCGAGCGCGAGCAGCGCGACCAGCACCAGGATCTGTACGACCAGCCGGGTCGCCCGGCCGCCGATCGTCACGACGCCACCCGGGTGACGGCGTCGTTCACGACGTACTGGTCCTCGGCGCTGTCGACCATTTGCTGGGCGATCGCCTCGGTCGGAATCCCGAGATCGACGCGGATCTCGGAGTTGTAGACGTTGAAGAACATGCTCGGCTTGAGTCGCAGCGTGAGGCCCTTCAGGTCCGCCGGGTTGGCTTCGAAGACAACCGAGCCGGTCCGCGCGAAGCCGGCGTCGGGAAAGTCGATGCCGCTCTCGGTCGGGTCACTGACCTCTTCGTACACGCTGCCGCCGTCGGTGGTGAGGGTCGGAGTGAAGGTGTCCGGCTTGGCCACGCCACGCACCGCGTCCCACTCGACCGCGACGTAGATGCCGTCGGTGTCGATCGGCTTGTCGTCGTCGCTCGCCTTGGCGCTGAGGATCTTCCGCGCGAACGCGATCCGGGTCACCTTGAACGTCGATCCGCTGCCGGCGTACTCGAGCGGCTGGCCGATCTGACCGCTGACGATCGCCAGGTTCGGCGTGTCGTGGTACACGTTGTCCGGCAGGCCCAGCCGGATCACGCCACCGAGCAGCACGAACAGGACGCCGACCAGCACGGTCGCGGGGCGGTACAGCTTCATTTGTTCTTCCCGTCGTCGACAACGACGGTCGGCTTCAGTTGGACGACCGCGGCCGGGTCCTCGTTGTGCCAGTACGGCTTGGGATCCGCGCCGAGTGCGGAGTTGTCGCCCTCGTAGTGCTCCTGCAGGATCCCGATCTCGACGACGTCCGCGGTGAAGTCCGGATCGACCTCGAACTTGGTGCTGCATTCCACCGGCGGCAGCCCGTAGACGAGCTTCCAGTTCAGGTTGTCGCCGCGGCAGGCGCCGCCGTTGGACTCGACCAGGTCCTTGCCACCGCCCGGCACGAACCGGAGCAGTTCGCCGCTCACCGACTCGCTGGTCTGTTCCTCGGTGTCGATGTTCTTCGCGGTGAAGTACACCTTCAGAGTGGTCTCGGCCTTGCTGTAGTCGGTCTTCGGCTTCCGGACGATCTCCGCCTTGGTGAAGGTGAACTCGAACCGGCCGGCCGTCACCGTGGCCGGCGCCGTCAGCGTCGGGACCGTGCGGCCCTTCTTCTCTTTCCAGCCGCCGGTCAGCAGAATCACCAGGATCGCCGCCACGACGAGTGCGATCACCACCAGCCAGATCCGCCGGTGCCGGTGAATCACCCGGTCGGCGATCATCGCATCGATGACCTCGTCGAGACTTTCCACGGCTGCGATCCTAAGGGTCCGCGGGTGCGCGCCGGGCAGGCCGCCCGGCACCCGGGTATCCGGACTGGACCGGTCGGTCCCGGGTGCGTCAGTCGCGAAACACCCGGAGGCCACTGAGTGCCCGTGAGCGCTTTCTGGCCCCCCTCCCGCGAGAGGGGACATGGCGACGAGGGAGAAAAGACGCCCTGAGGTGAGTTTCAGGCGCCTGGTGGCAGGTTCTGCTTCGGTCGACGGGTAGAATGGACCGTGTAGAGCGAGCCGCGCCTTTGCCATCACCGTAGAGGGCGGCTCTACTGTGCCGCGATGCCTCGCGAACGCGGGGTCGGAGGAGGACAACCACCGGTGACCGACGAGCCGATCGAGATCGACGCCAACCAGTCCGCCGACCCCATCGGCCCCAGTGACAGCGCGGTACCCGACGCCAGTCAGCTCCCCGAGATGCTCGACGCGATCCCGTCGAACATCGTCGAGCGCGAGTACGACGCGAGCGCGATTCAGGTCCTGGAGGGACTGGACGCGGTTCGCAAGCGCCCCGGTATGTACATCGGGTCGACCGGTGAGCGTGGTCTGCACCATCTGGTCACCGAGGTGGTGGACAACGCAGTCGACGAGGCGATGGCGGGGTACGGCGATCGCATCGTCGTGACGCTGCTGGCCGACGGCGGTGTGCGGGTCGACGACAACGGCCGTGGCATCCCGGTCGACATCGTCGAGTCCGAGGGCAAGCCGGCCGTCACCGTCGTACTGACCGTGCTGCACGCCGGTGGAAAGTTCGGCGGCGGCGGTTACAAGGTCTCCGGTGGTCTGCACGGCGTCGGTGTCTCCGTGGTGAACGCGTTGTCCACCCGGCTCCAGGTCGACGTGAAGAAGAACGGCAAGCTGTACACGCAGTCCTTCACGAACGGTGTCCCCGACGCTGACCTCGCCGAGATCGGCACCTCGGAGGCGAACGGCACGACGATCACCTTCTGGGCCAGCCCGGACGTCTTCGAGACCACGACGTACTCGTACGAGACGCTGGCCACCCGCTTCCGCGAGTACGCGTTCCTGAACAAGGGCCTCGAGTTGGTGATCCGCGACGAGCGGCCCGACCACCTCGACGAGGACGGCAAGCCCCTCGAGCAGTCCTTCCGGTACGACGACGGCCTGGTCGACTACGTGAAGTACCTGACCGGCATCCGCGAGACCGTGCACCGCGACGTGATCTCGTTCGAGGCGGCCGCCGCCGACGACACGATGAGCCTCGAGGTGGCGCTGCAGTGGAGCGGCTCGTTCCAGGAGTCCGTGCACACGTTCGCGAACGCGATCAACACCCACGAGGGCGGCACCCACGAAGAGGGCTTCCGGGCCGCGCTCACCTCGCTGGTGAACAGCTTCGGCGAGGACCAGGGCATGATCAAGAAGAAGGAGGACAGGCTCACCGGTGACGACATCCGGGAAGGCCTGACCGCGATCATCTCGGTCAAGCTGGCCGAGCCGCAATTCGAGGGCCAGACCAAGACCAAGCTCGGCAACACCGAGGTGAAGGGCTTCGTCCAGCGGGTCGTCAACGACCGGCTCGGCGCCTGGTTCGAGCAGAACCCGGCCGAGGGTCGCGAGATCATCCGCAAGGCGAGTGCCGCGGCGAGCGCCCGGATCGCGGCCCGCAAGGCCCGCGACCTGGCCCGCAACCGCAAGGGTCTGCTCGGCGGTGGCGGCCTGCCCGGCAAGCTGGCCGACTGCCAGTCGACCAACCCGGAGGAGTGCGAGGTCTACATCGTCGAGGGTGACTCGGCCGGTGGCTCCGCGAAGGGCGGCCGGGACCCGAAGTTCCAGGCCATCCTGCCGATCCGCGGCAAGATCCTGAACGTCGAGAAGGCCCGGATCGACAAGGTTCTGCAGAACAACGAGGTCCAGGCGATCATCTCCGCGCTCGGCACCGGGATCCACGAGGACTTCGACGAGGACAAGCTGCGGTACCACAAGATCGTGATCATGGCCGACGCCGACGTCGACGGCCAGCACATCCGGACGCTGCTGCTCACGCTGCTGTTCCGGTTCATGCGGCCGCTGATCGAGCGCGGGCACGTGTACGCCGCCCAGCCGCCGCTGTACAAGATCCGCTGGAGCAACCAGCCGCACGAGCTCGCCTACACCGACCGCGAGCGCGACGGGCTGCTCGAGGCGGGCGCCGAGGCCGGCAAGAAGCTGCCCAAGGAGAACCCGATCCAGCGCTACAAGGGTCTGGGCGAGATGAACGCGAACGAGCTGTGGGACACCACGATGGACCCGGCCAACCGGGTGCTGCTGCAGATCACTCTCGACGACGCGATCCGGGCCGACGAGACGTTCCAGACGCTGATGGGCGACGACATCGAGGCGCGGCGCAGTTTCATCCAGCGCAACGCCAAGGACGTCCGGTTCCTCGACATCTGATCTCGCTGCTCACCGACGTACTGATCTGAACGGGACTTTTTCATGACCGAGACCCCCACCTCTCCGGGCCACGACCGGGTCGAGCCGCTCGACCTGCAGACCGAGATGCAGCAGTCGTACCTCGACTACGCGATGGCCGTCATCGTCGGCCGCGCGCTGCCCGAGGTCCGCGACGGCCTGAAGCCGGTGCACCGGCGGATCCTCTACGCGATGTACGACGGCGGCTACCGGCCGGACCGTGGTTTCAACAAGTGCTCCCGCGTCGTCGGTGACGTGATGGGTCAGTACCACCCGCACGGTGACTCCGCGATCTACGACACCCTGGTCCGGCTCGCGCAGCCGTGGGTGATGCGCGCGCCGCTGATCCAGGGCCAGGGCAACTTCGGTTCGCCCGGTAACGACCCGGCGGCCGCGATGCGGTACACGGAGTGCCGGATGGCGCCGCTGGCGATGGAGATGGTCCGCGACATCGACCAGGAGACCGTCGACTTCCGGCCGAACTACGACGGCAAGTCGCAGGAGCCGGTGATCCTGCCGGCCCGCTTCCCGAACCTGCTCGTCAACGGCTCGTCCGGGATCGCGGTCGGGATGGCGACGAACATCCCGCCGCACAACCTGCGTGAGGTCGCGGCCGCGGTCGACTGGGCGCTGGAGCACCCGGACGCGACCCGTGAGGAGCTGCTCGACGCCTGCCTGCAGTACATCAAGGGCCCCGACTTCCCGAACGGCGCGCTGATCGTCGGCTACAAGGGCATCGACGACGCGTACCGCACCGGTCGTGGTTCGGTCACGATGCGCGCGGTCGTCGACATCGAGGAGGACGCGAAGGGCCGCACCAGCCTCGTGGTCACCGAGCTGCCGTACATGGTGAACCCGGACAACCTGGCGCTGAAGATCGCCGAGCTGGTGAACACCGGCAAGGTCAGCGGCATCGCCGACATCCGCGACGACAGCTCGTCCCGGACCGGTCAGCGGCTCGTGATCGTGCTGAAGCGCGACGCCCAGCCCCGCGTCGTACTGAACAACCTCTACAAGCACACGCCGCTGCAGGACACCTTCGGCTGCAACATGCTGGCGCTGGTCGACGGCGTACCGCGCACGCTCAGCGTGGACCTGTTCATCAGCCACTGGATCGACCACCAGATCGAGGTCATCCAGCGGCGGACGCGCTACCGCCTCCGCGAGGCCGAGCGGAACGCTCACATCTTCCGTGGTTACGTGAAGGCGCTGGACGCCCTCGACGAGGTGATCGCGCTGATCCGGCGCAGCCCGGACGTGGACGAGGCGCGCACCGGCCTGATGCAGTTGCTGGACATCGACGAGATCCAGGCCAACGCGATCCTGGAGATGCAGCTGCGCCGGCTTGCCGCCCTGGAGCGGCAGAAGACCGTCGCCCGGTTGCAGGAGCTCGAGGCGATCATCGCCGACCTCGAGGACATCCTGGCCAGCCCGGTCCGGCAGCGCACGATCGTCAAGGACGAACTCGGCGAGATCGTCGAGAAGTACGGCGACGAGCGGCGTACCGAGATCATCGCCGCCGACGGCGACCTGTCGGTCCAGGACCTGGTCCCGGACGAGGACGTGGTCGTCACGATCACCCGCGGCGGGTACGCGAAGCGTACGAAGACCGACCTGTACCGGACGCAGAACCGCGGTGGCAAGGGTGTCCGCGGCGCGCAGTTGCGGGCCGAGGACGAGATCAGCCACTTCTTCGCCACCACGAACCACCACTGGATGCTGTTCTTCACCACCAAGGGCCGGGTGTACCGGGCCAAGGTGTGGCAGCTGCCCGAGTCCGCCCGGGACGCGAAGGGCTCGCACGTCGCCGGCCTGCTCTCGTTCCAGCCGGACGAGGAGATCGCTCAGGTTCTGACGCTGCGTGACTACGACCAGGCCGACTACCTGGTCCTCGCGACCAAGAAGGGCCTGGTCAAGAAGACGGCCCTGCGTGACTACGACTCTGCGCGGCAGAGCGGCATCATCGCGGTGAACTTCCGCGAGGACGACGACGAGCTGATCGGCGCCGACCTGGCCAGCGCCGAGGACGACCTGCTGCTGGTCTCCCGCAAGGGCCAGTCGATCCGGTTCACCGCGAACGACGAGCAGCTGCGGCCGATGGGCCGGGCCACGTCCGGTGTCACCGGGATGAAGTTCCGGTCCGGGGACGAGTTGCTCTCGATGTCGGTGATCCGGGCCGGATCCGAGGAGGACGCACAGTTCGTCTTCACCGTCACCGACGCCGGGTACGCCAAGCGCTCGCGCGTCTCGGAGTACCGCCAGCAGGGTCGTGGCGGACTCGGGATCAAGGCCGTCAAGCTGAACGACGAACGCGGCTCGCTGGTCGGCGCGATCATCGTGACCGACGACGACCAGGTGCTGGCGATCAAGGCGAGCGGTCAGGTCGTCCGCAGCCGGGTCGACAGCGTCCCGGTCAAGGGCCGGGACACGATGGGTGTCCGGTTCGCCGGGGTCGGCGAGTCCGACGCGGTCGTCGCGATCGCCCGGAACACCGATCTGACCGTCGCTCTCGATGAGTCAGAGGCCGCCGAGGTGGGTACTGTCGCTGGAGATGCCCAGAATGTGGACGGATCGACAACCGAATCCCCCTCTGAGAGCGTCCAGAATGGTGACGAGCGTTCGACGGAGGTTGACGGCGCGGCTACCGTCGAAAGCGACGAAGCCGGCCAGGAGGGTGACTGATGACCAACCGCGCGAGGCCGACATGGCCTGAAGGTGCGGCCGACGGCTCCAAGTCCCAGCGCACCGCGCCGGGCGGGTCACCGTCTGCTGCCCCGGCCACCCCGGCCTCCAACGGTCGTTCCAACGGCGTCTCCGGCGCCGGCGGCCAGCAGAGGACAGGCACGCCGAACGGCCAGCGGCCGTCGGGCGAGTACCGTCCGCAGCCGCGACCAGCCGCTCCGCAGCAGCCGGCCCCTCAGCAGTCGGCTCCGCAGCAGCCCGCTCCGAGTACGCCGGGCCGCCCGGAGCCCTGGGCGAACGGAGCATCCGCCGGCGCAGCGTCGTACGGCCAACAGCCGGAGGCGAAGACCGAATCGCTCGGTGACCGGATGAACGCGGCGCGGCAGGCGGTGCTGGACAAGGCCGCCGCGGTGAAGGCGGCGAAGCCGGACAAGACCGCGGAGCGGGCCGAGCGCGCCGAGGCCAAGCAGGCCCGGCTGGCCGAGAAGGACGCGAAGGTTTCGAGTCGGCCGCAGACGCGGAAGGCGCGACTGCGGATGTCCCGGATCGACCCGTGGTCGGTGATGAAGACGGCGTTCCTGCTCGCGATCGCCTTCGGCATCGTCACCTGGGTCGCGGTCTTCATCATCTGGTCCGCGATCGGTGCGGCCGGCGTGTTCGACAACATCAACTCGACCGTCCGCGAGGTCCTGGGTACGCCGACCGGCGAACCGTTCCGGGTGGAGAACTACATCAACACCGGCAAGGTGATGGGTTTCACGACCCTTCTCGCCTGCGCCGACGTGCTGATCATCACCGCGCTCGCGACCCTCGGATCGTTCCTCTACAACATCGCCGCCACGCTCCTCGGCGGCCTCGAAATCACGCTGGCGTCGGAGGACTGAGCAGTCCTGGCCGGGCCTTCCGCGGCCCGGCCGGAACCGGTTTGGGAGTACGGCACTTGGTGCGGTAATCTCTCCCGGGTTCGACACCGCAGTACGCGGGCCTATAGCTCAGACGGTTAGAGCGCTGCCCTGATAAGGCAGAGGTCACTGGTTCAAGTCCAGTTAGGCCCACTTTTCGTGTGAACCCTGATCCGAGGAGTCCCGGTGCTGAGAAAGTTCCTGCTGGTGCTGCTGGCCGGCGTCGGTGGATACTTCGTCTACAAGAAGACCCAGCAGTCCCGCGCCGAAAAGGACCTCTGGGCCGAGGTAGCCGACCCGGTAACCCCGGGCCACTGACCACCCTCACGGGGGCGTAGCTCAACTGGCAGAGCACTGCCTTTGCAAGGCAGGGGTTAGGGGTTCAAGTCCCCTCGTCTCCACCAAAGCGTTCATGCAGGTCAGAGCGCGATTCCCGGCTCACGCCATCGTCCTCCCTTGCCTCGTTCAGAGGCCGCGTGCCCTCCACGTGCCCTAACGCATCGTCGCCAGTCTTCGGGCGAGCCTCCCGCAGCCGGGCGTTCAGCCTGTCGGCGATGTGCCTGGAGCGGCCCTTCGAGACGTGCGGGTAGATCATCGCCGCGCGTGGGCTGGCGTGCCCCATCCGCTCCATCAGCTCCCGCAGGCTGGCACCGTCATCGGCGGCGAACTGATTCCCGGTGTGCCTGAGATCGTGGAAGTGCACCGGCTGAACCTTGGAGTCCGCGAGCGCCTTGATCCAGATCTTCCGGAAGTTCTGACGCCGGAGCTTGCCACCCTTCGGGCCGATGAACACGCGGCCGCCATCCCCCGGTTCGGCGTACTCGGCCAAGTGCTGCTTCAGCTCGTCGATCAGGTCATCGGGGACGGGCACAGCCCGGCGACCGGCAGCCGACTTCGGGTCTTTCAAGAACAGCTCGCCGTTGCTCAGTTGACCTTGGTTCTCCACGACTGTGACAAACCCTGTGGACACATCGACGTTGCGTCGGGCGAGTGCGGCGAGCTCGCCAAATCGCAGGCTCGTGAAGGTGGCCAGCAGCGCCATCATCCGCAGACGTGGCGGCATGGCGTCGACCACCCGGAGGACCTCGTCGATCGACAACACCGGACGCTCGGCGCTCTTGTCATCGCCAGCCCCAGGGATGCGGCACGGGTTGCGCTTGATCATGCCGTCGTCCAGGGGCGTGTTCAGCATGGCGCGGAGGACTCGGTACACCTTCGCGGCCCTCGCCCTGCCCGTGCCGTCGCGAGCATTCCCGCGTACCAGCGTCGTACGTCGGCCCCCTCGCACCTCCTTGATCGAGCGATTGGGGCCGGCGTTGCTCAGTAGGTGCCGTTCTGTACTGGGTAGTCGATGACGATTACGCCGCCGGTGGCGTAGTTGGGGACGTCGGCGGAGACTTGTTGGCCTTGTGGGGATGACCTTGCTGCGGTCATTGCCTCTGCGTCTGCGAACTCCGCCTCGAAGACCGCGAAGTACGGCGTTTGGCCTGGCGTCGATGTGACCTCGAAGCTGTAGCGCCATGCGAGTAGGCCTGGCATGCGTGCGACCAGTGGGAGGTGGGTGCTCACGTAGTAGTTGCGGAAGTGGTCGGGGTCTGCGGGCTCGGGATACAGGACCATCAGCTTGTGCACGACAGCTCCCATCAGTGGCGAACGCTTCGAAAATCGAATCGATGAGATGCACGATAGTGTGTCGGATATCGAAGCGGCAAGAGAGGACGGAACGACGGATGGCAGCACCCAGACCCGGACGGGCGGTCCGAGGGTCGAGCACCGGCCGGCCGTTGATGGCCGCCCTCGACCTGTTCGGCCGCAGATGGAACCTGCGGATCGTCTGGGAGCTGCAACACGGGCCGGTCGGATTCCGCGCGCTACAGGAGCGCTGCGACAACATGTCCTCGAGCGTCCTGCGCCAACGCCTGACGGAACTGGTCGACGCCGCCCTCGTAGAACAGCATCCCGACACCACCTACGCCCTCACCGACCTGGGCCACGCCGCCCACCGAGCCCTACGCCCCCTAGCCCGCTGGTCCGCCGACTGGGCCGCAACCCTCTCCCCCACGGATTCCGACAACCCCAGCTAGCCCTTGCAGCCGGCCGGTTGCCGGGGTCGAGTTGCGCTACGTGGCAGCCGGACGCCCTTGGTGTCCGCACATCACGTTCTACGGCAAGGATGTTCAGGTCGAGGTCGTCTTGGGCGAATCCTTGCCCGCGTGGCGTTAGAGCTTCTCGTCTCCGGCCGGTCGGCGGGCGGTGCCGTGGTGGAGGGCTAGGTGGGCGCCTAGGAAGCCGGCGGCCGCGGCGGTGGTGTTGGCTGCGGCGGCTAGTTTGGTGGCCTTTTGGTGGTTGCCGCGGAGGCGGGTGAGGACGGAGGCGGCGAAGAGGAAGATCGCTGCGTCCATGCCTACTGCGTGGACTGCGCCGATTCTGCGTTGCTCGCCGGACAGTTCGGACCAGTCGGCGGCGCCGGCCACGGCCGTGGGTACGGAGGCCAGTAGGCCGACTGTGGCGAGCAGGGTCGCACCGCGGCGCGAGTCGGGGCCGCCGGCTACGTCCAGGACAGTGGTGGCCAGCCAGCAGCCGGTGGTGATGTCGGTGAGGGGCGGGTGCACGGAGTGGCCCAGTACGTCGGTGTGCAGCGGGCTTCGGCGTACTTGTTCGATCAACGGGCCGTACGCCAACTCCTGGGCGCGGGCGAGCCGCTCCGACCAGGCGCTGTGGCCGACGGCGCGGAGCGCGCGTTGCGGCAAGGATTTTGCTGCCACGTTCTGAAGGTACGCCCGATTCCGCAGCTTGGGTGCACAATCCACCTAAGGATCAACGGGAGGACACGGGGATGAGCGACGGGCACGAGTCCAAAGGGGTTTCGGTGGAGTTGCTGGCCTCGGTTGATCTGGGGGCCGAACTTCCGGGGATGGAAGGGCGCCGGCTGCGGATGCGGATGGTGACGATCGAGCCGGGTGGGGTGTTCGGGCCGCTGCACGACCATGTGGGGCGGCCCGGGACGGTGTACGTGTTGGAGGGGACGATCACGGATCACCGGGATGGGACGAGCACGGAGTACGGGCCGGGGCTCGGGTGGGCGGAGGACAAGAACACGTTGCACTGGCTGGAGAACCGCGGCACGGTTCCGGCGGTGGAAATCTCTGTGGATATCGTCCAGGCCGATTAGCTGAACGCCCAGCTCACCTGCAGCGGGAACTCGGCCCGCCAGAACGGGTCGCCGTGGTTGCCGGGGCGTTCCGTGATGACGACGTCCGCGTCCGCGGCTTTCAGGGCGTCGGCCCAGCGGGCGGCGTTCTCCATGAACCACGGCTCCTCGGTGCCGGCGACGAGGTACGCGCGGGGCAGTCGCTCCGGCAGCGTCGAGGGCGGCTGGTACCCACCGCCAGGTGACGCGGCGAGGACCGAGCCGTAGACGTCGGGGTGCCGCATACCCAGCGCGAGGGCGAGCTCCGCGCTGGCCGAGACGCCGCAGACCGCAGTCCGTTCAGGCGGCAACGCGACGCCGAATCGCGTCCGTACCCAGTCGCGTATCTCGTCGACGAAGAACGTCTCGTGAGCCGCGAACTGCGCCGGCTCGAAGGACGGCGAGTACTCGCGGATCCGTACCATCTCGTCCGCCGCGTCGGTCCGGTACACGCCTACAACCATGGTCGGTGGTACGTCGGCCTGCTCGAGGTCCGCGCCCCACGTCGAGATCAGTTGCCCGTCGCCGGCGTACACGACGGCCTCCGGGGTCGAGGACGGTACGTAGACGGCGACCTGCCGGCCACTGTCGTACGTGAATGTCTCCGTGACGAGGTTTCCCATTGAGCTCTCCGTGGGCGGTGGCAAACTTGCGGCGTGACCGATCAGAGCGCGTTCGACTTCGCCGGCTACCAGGAGGCCGCGGCGCGGACCGCGGGGCTGGTGGCAACCGATCACCCGATTGTGTACCCGACGCTGGGTCTCGTGAACGAGGCGGGCGAGGTGGCCGGCAAGGTGAAGAAGATCTTCCGCGACCGGCAGGGCGTGATCACCGACGCCGACCGCGAGGCGCTGACGCTCGAGTTGGGCGACGTGCTCTGGTACCTGTCCGAACTGTCGACCCGCCTCGGCATCCGCCTCGAGGACGTCGCCGAACGCAACCTCGCCAAAATCGCCGACCGAGCCTCCCGAGGAGTCCTCAACGGCGACGGCGACCACCGCTAACCCTCAAACCAGCCCGCCGCGAAGTCTGACAAGCCGTCTAACTTACAAATAGCTTCCTGCAGGTCCGTCTTGAACGTCTACTCCCCGGTCTGGCCGTCGAGGGATTGTCGGAGGAGGTCGGTGTGGCCGGTGTGGCGGGCGTATTCTTCGATGACGTGTTCGAGGATGAAGCGGATGTCGGTGTTGCCGTACTCGGGGTTCGGTTCGATTCGGTCGAGGTCCTTGGTGCCGAGCTCGAACAGGTCTCGCGAAGTCTGACAGGCTGTCAAATAATCCGTGTAGACGTCGTACGCCGGGGTCGGGTCTGATTCGTCGTACCACTCACCCCCGTCGGCGGTCTCGTACATCCGGTACGACGCGAACCGCGCCGGCGTACCGGTCAGCCGTAGGTGTAACCAGTACCGCTCGACGCCTTGCAGGTGGCGCATCAGCCCGAGCAGCGAGAGCGCCGACGACGGGATCGGCCGCTGCCGCAGCTGCTCGTCCGTGAGGCCCGAGCACTTCCACAGGAACGTCGCGCGGTGGTAGTCGAGGTTCGAGGCGATCACCTCGAGCCACGATCCGGTCAGCACGCGCTCCGGGCGTACGACGTGCTCGATCACGATGTCGTTCATGGCGGAGCCCTTCTCGTCGGAGTGTTCACTCCTACCGATGCGCGAGCCGCCCGCGGATCGACACGCCCCTCAATGTTCGATCAGACCGCCGACGATCACCGGATCGACGTGCCCGGTGAGCGGCCGCCGTTGAGCGAGCGCGATCCCGATGTCGACGAGCGCCGCGCGGCGAAGCGTCGGTACGTCCTCGAGCGGAGTCCACACCGACTCGGCCGTCTCGCCGTTCGGCTCCGGCCGTGTCGTGCCGGCGGTGATGCGTACGGCGTAGAACACGCCGAGGTTCTGATGGTCGCCCCGCCCCTGACGGCGCCGTACGGCAGCCGGCACCACCCGCGAGTCCACGCCGAGCAGTTCCTCGACGACCGACTCGTACCCGGTCTCCTCCGCGACCTCCCGAGTCACCGCGTCGTACGGATCCTCGTTCTGCTCAACGCCCCCGCCCGGCAGCGTCCACCAGCTCCCGTCCCCGTGTGGCGACACATACCGCGCCAGCAGCACCCGACCACCGTCGAGACACACCGCATAAGCACCCACCCGCTGACTCACCCCCGGACCCTAACCTGCCCTCAGATGCAGAACGGGTGCCCGGCCGGGTCGGCGTACACGTGGTGATCCGGACCGTCGGTCTGCAACGCCTCAGCACCGACGCTGACGGCATGCGCCCGGGCCTCCTCGACGTCGTCGGTGAACAGATCGAGATGAACCTGCTGCGGGTACGCCGGATCCGGCCACCGCGGCGCCGGCGCGTCGGAGCGCTGGAACGCCAACTGCGGCGTACCGGCAAGAACGACCCGATCCGGAGTATCGAGCTCGCGCTCCGGCAGCTCCAGCAGGGCGCTGTAGAACGTAGCCAACTCCCGCGGCTCCGGACAGTCGATGACGATCCGAACGATTCGCGCCCGATCCGTCGCCTCCTGATAGAAGCAGAACGGATGCCCGATCGGATCGGCGTACACGTGCCAATCCCGCCGATCATCCAATAGCTCAGCCCCGAGCTCAGCGGCGCGCTCCCCGGCCGCCGCCAGCTCCGGTACGGCGACATCGACGTGCAGCTGCTGCGGATAGGCGGGATCCGGCCAACGCGGCGGCTGGTAGTCGATCGGCCCGTCCCCGAAGCCCAACATCAGCCGCCCGTCCCCCGCGACCAGGAACCAGTCCTCCCGAACGATCCGCATCCCCAGCAACGCCGCGTAGAACTCAGCCACCGGTCGGGCCCCACGCTGATAGCTCTCCGGTGAATTCCCCGGACAGGCGAACACGACGTTCTGGATCTCGAGGGCCACGATTCAACCTCCTAGGTCAGGCCTGGAATTTTTCCTGCTGCTACGTAGTCGCGGAAGTGTTTGATCTGGCCGTTCCGGATTCGGAAGACCTGGATGCAAGGGGCTTCGAAGGGCTGGTTTGTGGTGGTGTGGCGGCCTTTGGTGACGAGTTCCAGGACCACTACCTCGGGGTCGGCGGTCTGGTGGAGCTGGACGGTTTGCAGGTCGAGGATCTCGATCGGACGGTCGCTGGTCTTCAGTGAGAAGTCCCGGATGGCTTCGCGACCCTCCAAGCGGGCGGGTAGGCCGTCGACTGCGAACGGGAGTTCGATGACACCGTCTTCGGCGAACAGCTCGGCGAAGGATTCGTAGTCGCGGGCGATCAGGTACTGGCGGCGGAGGTCGAGGACTTCGGCGGGAGTGCGCATGAGGACAACCCTTTCGTTCAACGCTTGTAGAATGATTCAACGAGCGTAGAACGAAACGGCCCTCGGGTCAACGGGCGTAGAATGAACGGGGTGAACGAGCCCACGCCCCGGTCGTCGCGGGCACAGCAGCGGATCGAGACGCAGGACCGGATCCTGGCCGCCGCGCGGCAACTGTTCGCCGACACCGGGTACGACCGGACCACGATCCGCGCCATCGCGGCCGCGGCGCAGGTGGATGCCGGGTTGGTGATGCACTACTTCGGCAGCAAGGAGAAGCTGTTCGCGTTGTCGACGCGGACGGACACTCCGTTGGTGAGCGGCGAGACGCCCGAGGAGGTCGCCGAGCAGTTGCTCGGGATCCTGCGGCAGTCGTTGATCGAGGAGCCGATCGGGTCGCTGGCCGCGCTCCGGTCGATGCTCACCCACCCCGACGCGGCCGCCGAGGTCGGCAACGCCCACGCCGAACGCGTCAAGGTCAGCAAGGCGATCCCCGGCGTCGACGGCAATCTGCGCGCCGCCGTGCTCAGCGCGATCCTGATCGGCGTGGTGCTCGGCCGTCACCTGGTCAAGTTCGAGGAGTTGGCCGACGCCGAACCGGACGAGATCGTCGAACTGCTCCGCCCGGTGGTCTTCTCGCTGACCAAGGCCGCGGAATAGCTCCGCAAGTACGGGAGTTGCCGCGAGTATGAGCCTTGAATTCGGAGTGATCCTCCCGACGTCGACCCCGGACCCGGAGCGACCGATCCTCGGCGACGTACGCGACAGTGCCCGGTACGCCGAGGACGCCGGATTGGACTCGGTCTGGTCGACGGATCACCTGGTCGCGAGTGCTCCACTGCTCGAGAGTTCCGTCGTCCTGGCGACAGCGGCGGCGGTGACCGAGCGGATCACCGTCGGGTACAACGTGATGCTGCTGGCGCTGCGACCGGTCGCGTGGGCGGCGAAGCAGATCAGCTCACTGCAGTACGTCTCGAACAACCGCGTCGTACTCGGCGTCGGCACCGGCAATCCCGCGCACGGTGATGCCGGATGGCGGGCGGCCGGGGTGGAGTACGCCGACCGCGGCCGGCTGACCGACGAGGCGCTCGCCGTACTGCCCGGGCTGATCGCGGGCGACGATCCCGACGTGAAGATCGCGCCGAGCGCGAAGGTGCCGCCGATCTTCGTGGCCGGCGGCGGACCGCGGGCGCACCGGCGGGCCGCGAAGTACGCCGACGGCTGGGCGACGATCGCGCTGCCGCCCGACGAGGTCCGCGCGAACCTGGACCGCATCAACGAACTTGCCGACGGCAAGCAGTTGCGGGCGACGGTGGTGGCGCCGCAGCTCACCGGCGATCCGCTCGAACAGCTCGCCGCGTACGAAGCCGCCGGGACCGAACGCATCATCCTTCCGCCGACTGGTGACTGGCGGCACGACTACGACGAAGCGGCCGAGCTCCGGGCTCGTTACCACGCCTGAAGTGGGCTGGTGAAAGCCCGCGCGATTGGACCTGCCGGGGCCGGGGCCGGCCCCGAATACTGGGGACTTACGGCGACCTGAGGATGTGGATATGTACGTGCCGGCGCACTTCGCGGGTGATGAGCAGGCGGTTCAGGAACTGCTGGCGAAACACGGTGCCGCGGATCTGGTGACGATGACGGCGGACGGTCTGCTGGCGACGATGCTGCCGTTCGTCCACGACCGCGAGCGGAACGTGCTGCTCGGGCACCTGGCGCGGAACAACGAGCAATGGCAGCAGCCCATCGTCGGCGACGCGTTGGTGATCATGCGCGGGCCGGACGCGTACGTCTCCCCCGCCTGGTACGCGTCCAAGCAGGAGCACGGCCGCGTCGTACCGACCTGGAACTACATCACCGCGCATGTGTACGGGACGATGACCGTGTACGACGATCCCGCCTGGGTGGAGAACGTCGTACGGCGGTTGTCCGAGCTGCACGAATCCGGGCGGCCGGAGCCGTGGTCGGTTGATGACGCGCCGGCGAAGTACGTCAGCGGTCAGCTCCGGGCGATCGTCGGGGTGGAGATCGCGATCAAGCGGATCGAGGCGAAGTTCAAGCTCAGCCAGAACCGGCCGGAAGCTGACATCGACGGTGTGATCGGTGGGCTTCAGGGTGACGGCGAGGAGCAGTTGGCTGACGCTGTGGCCGAGCACCGGCCCTGATTTGACCTTGACCTTCGGGGCAAGGTTTAGGCTCGTCGACATGTCTGGACTTGTGCTGGTCGGAGTGGGGCCCGGGATCGGGTTGGCGGTCGCGCGGCGGTTCGTGCGGGAGGGGATGAGCGCAGGGCTGGTTGCGCGTTCGGAAGGCACCGTGCAGGCGGCGGCGGACGCGCTCGGGAGTAGCGACGTACTGCCGGTGACGGCCGACGTGACGGATGAGGTCGGCCTGCGTTCGGCGCTCGATCGGGTGGTCGGGGCGCACGGCGTACCGGACGTGGTGGTCTACAACGCCGCACTCATCCAGGCGGATCGGATCGGCGACCTGACGGCGCAGCAGCATCTCGATGCCTGGGCGGTGAACGTGGTCGGAGCGATCACCACCGCAGCGCGCCTCGCACCGGCGATGGCTGAGCGGGGTAGCGGATCGTTCCTGATCACCGGGGGCATGCCGGTGCCGAAGCCGGACTACGCGAGCCTGTCGATCGGCAAGGCGGGGGTTCGGACGCTGGTGACGTTGCTGGACCAGCAGTACGGCGCGGCCGGCGTACATGCGGCAAGCGTGACCGTGAGCGGGGGCGTGGCGCCGGGGAGTGGGTGGGATCCGGAGGACATCGCTGAGCACTACTGGCGGCTGCACCGGCAGGAGCCGGCGGAATGGGTGCATGAACTCGTCATCTGAGACTGTGACGACAACACGCGGCACCGAGATCAAAACGTTGTTTTAACGGAGCTGGGGGTGGTTCCGGTGCCCGGTACGCTGCGTGGCCGGAGACCAATTCAAGCCGGGGTCAGGTGACGGGTGGCTGACGAAGTAGAAGATGTCATCGAGCAGGCCCGCCAGAAACTGGTGGAGATCGTGCGCATGATGATGCGGTTCATGGACCGCCAGTCGCGCGACGACAGCCGGTTCTTCCGCGGCCTGGTGGACCGGCAGGCGCCTGGGCTGACGCGGCTGATCGACCAGGGCCGCAGTACGCCGGAGGCCTCGCGCACGCTCGGTGAGTTCCTCAGGCCCGGCTGGGAAGGCAATCTGACCGAGGCTTTCGGGCAGATCCGCGGGGACCATCCGGTGTTCCAGGATCCGGCGGTACGGCAGGCGACCAACGAGTACCTCGCCCTGCGGCCGCAGTTGGCACAGCGCGCGGAACAGATGGTCACCGAACTCCAGCAGCTCGGCGCTCCCGAAGCCGCGGCCAATCTCCAGCGCCAGACCCAACAAGCGACCACCCGACTCCCGGCCGCCGCCCCACCCGCCCAACAGCTCCCCCCACGCCCCGCCCAGGCGCCAACTCCACCCCGCCCGGTCCAGGCGCCGACCGCGCCCCGCCCGGTCCAGGCGCCGAGCGCAACAGGTCCCGCCCAGGCGCTGGGGCCGCAAACCCAGGCGCCACAGGCACGGGCCGGACAGATGCCCCCGACCGGCCCCGGCGCCCAACCAACACCACCCGCAACCCGCGCCCCCGGGCCCAGTGGACCCGCCACAGCGCCACAGTCCCCCACACCCGGCGCAGGCCAGACCCCCGGCCCCGCCCCGACCCCACCACGAACGCAAGCACCCGGCGTCGGCCAGGTGCCTGCGAGCGGTTCGCCCGCATCGCGAGCCCAAGCGCCCGGCGTCGGCCAGGCGCCTGCTGCCGGCCCGGCGCCGTCCGTGACCCGTACGACCGGTGTGGGCGGACGCGCCGCATCACCACAGCAGCCGATCCCCGGAACCGGCCAACCCGCCGGTGTCCCGACTCCACCACGAACGCAAGCACCCGGCGTCGGCCAGGTGTCCGCGGGCGGTGCGCCCGCGTCGGGAGCCCAAGCGCCGGGCGTCAATCAGGCGCCTGGGGTGGGGGATGCGCAGCCTGGCGCGGGGCAGGTTGGGACCACTCGGACGATTGCGGCTGGGGTGGGTGGGCCGGTGAAGTTGGATGCGGGGTTGCTGGGGGCTGCCGGCCGGGTGGTGGTGCGGGCTGATCCGAACTGCACCGAGGCGAGGATCACGATTCGTACTGCGGATCAGACCGGGCCGGCGGCGGACGCCGTACGGGGGGCGACGCTGGAGTCGTCGCCCGACGGGCGGATGACCGCCTCGGCCCAGCAGACGCAGCCGGGTGTCGCGTTCGTCCAGAACGGACCGCAGCCGGGTGCCGGCAACATCGTCGGTGACGGGTACGTGACCCACAACGGCAACGTCGTGAGCAGCTACTACACGAACTCGCCGAACGGATTCTCGGTGGTCAGCCAGTCCGGCAACGGTGCCGTCATCACCGGCAGCGTCAACAACGTCAGCTTCGACAACGGTCGCATCCAGATCGGCAGCATCAGCGGCGGCGCGTTCTCGATCGGGCCGCAGACCTCGCCGATCGAGATCGAGGCGATCGTCCCGGAGGGCAGCTCGGTCGAGTGCTCGACCGACAGCGCGAACATCGAGACCCATGGCCGCGTGGACGTGGTCGAGGCCAACACCGCCAGCGGCAACGTGAGCGTCGACCAGGCGAACGCCGTCACGGCCGACACTGCCAGCGGCCAAGTCCGCGTCCAGAACGCGAACCAGGTGCAGGCCAACACCGCCAGCGGCGCCGTGAGCGTCGGGAACGCCACCGAGGTCCGCGCTAACACTGCCAGCGGCGCCGTGAGCGTCGGGGACGCCACCGAGGTTCGTGCCAACTCGGCCAGCGGCGCCGTGAGCGTACGCAACGCCGAGACGGTCCGGGCCACCACAGCCAGCGGGGCCGTGCGGGTCGACAGCTCGAAGGACGTCAGCGCACGGACGGCCAGTGGTGCCATCACGGTCGGAAATGCCGACAAGGCCGTCGTCAGGTCGCATTCCGGCAGCGTGAACATCGGGACGACCAAGGATGCGACGGCGCGCTCGCAGGACGGCGATGTCACCATCCGCGACGTCCGTGGTTCGGCGCGGGCCAACTCGGGGACCGGTGCCGTCTCCGTGCATGCGACCGAGGGCGGAACTGTGAAGGCGAGTTCGACCCTGCGCCCGGTCACCGTGACTGCTACCGACAAGGCGGTCGGTGATGGGCTGACGGTCAATGCGGAGGGGCCGGCCGGGCAGGTGCGCACGCCGGAGGGCGCTAACACCGGGACCGCGGCGGCGGCCGGGTCGACTGGTGCTCGGGACTTCAACGACACCAGCCGGGCGGACCGCGCGCGCGACACCGGAGCCGGAAGAGGTTAGAGCAGGCCGCGTTTGTAGCCTGCGGCGACTGCGGCGGCGCGGTCGGAGACGTCGAGTTTGGAGTAGATGTTCAGCAGGTGCGTCTTCACCGTAGCCTCGCTGATGAACAGGTGCCGGGCCGTCTCGCGGTTCGTGTTGCCGGCGGCAACCAGTTTCAGGACCTCGAGTTCGCGCGGGCTGAGCAGCTCCGCGGCCCGCGGTGCGCGGACGTGGTTCATCAGCGTGTTCGCCACCGACGGTGCGAGAACCGAGTGACCGTCGGCCGCGGAACGTACCGCGCGGAGAAGTTCGTCGCGCGGTGCGTCCTTGAGCAGATACCCGGTTGCGCCCGCCTCGATCGCGGGTACGACGTACCCGTCGGTGTCGTACGTCGTGAGCACGAGCACCCGCGCCCGCACGCCGCGTTCGGCCAGTTCGACAATCGCGGCGAGCCCGTTCATGCCGGGCATCTGCAGGTCCATCAGGATCACGTCCGGCCGGAGTGCCTCGGCCAGCTGGATCGCCTCCGCGCCGTCGGCGGCCTCACCGACCACCTCGAACTCGGGCTCGGCCGCGAACATCCCGCTCAGCCCGTCCCGGACGATCGGATGGTCGTCGGCGATCAGCAACCGGATCATGCGCCCGCTCCCGTCAACGGTACGGTCGCGGAGATCGCCGTACCGAACCCCGGCTCGGACTCGATCTCCAGCGTCCCGTTCAGCGCCTCGACCCGCTGGCGCATCGCGACCAGCCCGTATCCACCGGCCTCCGACGACGGCCTGGGCGCAGCAGGATCGAACCCGATGCCGTCGTCCCGGACGTCGAGAGCGACCTCCTTCTCCATGTACGACAGCGTCACACCCACGCGTGTCGCCTGTGCATATTTCGCCACGTTCGCCAACGCCTCCTGAGTCGCGCGGAGCAGGGTCGACTCGGTCTCGGGTGTCAGCACCCGCGGCGAGCCGGTAGTGGTCAGTTGTCCGTCGACACCGTGCAGCGCCGACCAGCGCCGTACGACGTCCGCGATCGCGTCGCCCAGCGTCGCCGACTGCAGCGGCTGCGGGCGCAGCGCGTGCACCGAACGCCGCGCCTCGGTGAGGCTCTCGCGGGCGAGGCCGATCGCGTTCGTCACGTACCGCCGCCAGTCGTCGGCGGTTTCCGCGGCCTGCAGCTGCGCAACGATACCGGTCAGCCCCTGGGCGAGCGTGTCGTGGATCTCGCGCGCCATCCGCTGTCGTTCGTCGATGACGCCGGCCTCGCGCGCCTGCGTCACCAGTTGCTCGTGCAGCACCGCGTTCTCCGCGAGTGTGTCTTCGAGCCGGCGGTTCGTCTCGGTCAGCGCGTCGACCGCCTCCTGCCGCTGCCCGCTCAGTACGTCGCTGCGCCGGCCGAGCCACGACGCGAGGCACATCCCGACCACGTTCACCGCGATCACCGCCGCGGTGACGAGCACGCCGAGGACGTCGGTCTTCGGGATCGCGTACGACTGCGCGTAGCCGGCGAGGACCGCGACCGACCCGACACCGATCAGTTCGATCGGCCACGGCAGCAGGATGAAGGTGTAGAAGTACCCGGCCGGGGTCAGGAACCCGAACCACGGATCCCGGAGTACCAGCACCGCGAGCAGTAGCACGAACCCGGCGATGAAGACGCCGATCCAGCGATGGTCGGTGCGCTTGGCCGGTCGGAGCGTGAACATGCCGAGCGTCCACAGCCCGATCAGCGCGCACAGCACCAGGTCGACCGCGAGTGACCCGAGCCGGTCGCGCTTGATCAGGACGGTGACGGCGGCGAGCCCTGCGAGGAGCAGATAAGGCACCACCGTGAGCCGCAGCGGCCAGATCTGTTCACTCATGTCACTTAGTGAACACCGAGCGGAGGTGCTTGCCGTTGACCATGAGTGTCACGCCGAGCAGCAGTAGGCCGCAGACGGCCTGCTCGCCCTTCAGCCAGAGCGGGAACGTGCCGGGCAGCGCGATGATCGTGACGATCGCGACCAGCATCACGGCCGAGACGATACGGAGCCGGAGGAATCCCCGGTGCGATCCCTTGGCCGCGCTGCGGGCGAAGAGCAGGGTGAGCAGCGAGCTGGCGACCACGATCGTGCCGCGGACCCAGACCGCGCTGTTGACGATGTTCGTGTGGTGCCGCAGGACGATGATGGCGATCAGGGTCAGCACGCTGATCGCGACGTAGCCGGTCACCAGCAGCTGCACGCTCCGCAACGCGGAGGCGCTGCGCGGGTGTCCGACGTTGGCGGGAGTGGTCATCTCGATGGTCCTTTCGGGGTGTCTTCCGGTACTTCGACTCTCCCGTTCCGGCCCCCTGCGCCACATCGCCTGAGCGGTTCCACCTCCCTCCACCGATCGGTTGATCGCCGCCTCCGCCGGAGCGGCCGGCGCGGGATTCCAAGCCGCTCCCTGGCACAGGATCGTTGCCTTAAGCACCTTTCTTGCGTGTCAGTTTGTGCACGGACTGTCACGGAGCGTTTACGGCTCGATGCAGATGTCCGGACAAGCCTGGTGCTGTCCGAACGGACGGCAGAAGGTCGGTGGCAGGAACGGAAATCACGAGGAGACAGTTCGAGGCAACCGGTCGACCACAGAAGGCGGACGCGTGCTCGAGACTTATCGCGGTATCCCACATCTCCTGGACACCTGGCTCGTGCTGACCGGCATGTTGCTGCCGATCGCCATCTCGTCGTTCCGCCGCCCCGGAGACCTGGTCCCCCGGCTGGCGGCGTTCTGCCTGCCGGCCGCGTTCGCGCTGGTGATCGCCGCGACCCTGACTCCGACGCCGCTGCGCTACGGTCCGGTCGGGCTGTGCGGCGCCCGGATGGAAGGGTTCGGCGGCCTGAGTTCGGTCCAGGCGCCGCTCAACGTGCTGCTGTTCATCCCGTTCACCGGCATGCTGACGCTGGCCGGCGGTCGCCGGATGGAGGCGATCGCGGCGGGGATCGGGTTGTCGGCGGCGATCGAGGCGACCCAGTCGCTGATCCCGACGCTGGGGCGTACTTGCCAGCTGCACGACGTGCTGACGAACTCGCTCGGCTCGGTCTGCGGCGTCGGCCTGGCGGCTGCTGTACAGACGGTCGCCCACGGCCTGTTGACGGTCACCCGCGGACGCCGGCTGGTCAGCACGCCGTACGTCGTCGAGCACGCCGGGCTGCTCGTCGTACCGCCAAGATCCCGGGCCAGGCACCGGCTGGTGGCACCGACGCGTCGTAACGAAGCTGCGAGATATCACAGAACGAATACACAGTTATCCGGATAGTTATCCACAGGCTGTGGATGGAACCGTGGATGACCGCGTGACTACCTGGGGATATCCACAGTCACGGCCGTACGTCCAGACCGAGCGCGGTGGCGACGACCATGGCCTGGGTGAGGTCGATCCGGGCGCCCTTGAGCGTGACGGTCAGCGGATCGAGCGTGGACAGGTCCGATCCGCGCAGGTCGGCGCCGGTGAAGTCGGCCTTCTGCAGCTGTGCACCGGACAGATCGAGGTCCCGGAGCACCGCCTTCGGCGCCCGTACGCCGGTCAGGTCCGCCTCGCGGAGCTTCACGCCGGTGAACTCCGCGCCCTTCAGGTCCGCGCCGGGGAACCCGGTGAACGACCAGTCGCCGCCGGACACCTTCATCAGGCTGTACGTGCAGTCGTCGAAGAAGCTGCCGACGAACTTGCACCGGTTGAACGTGGTGTCGAACAGCGAGCACCGCACGAACGTGCAGTTCACGAACGCGGCGTCGGTATGCGTCGACGCGTTGAACCGGACCCCGCGGAACGTGCATTCCTCGAACACCCCACCGCGGTTGTCCACCTCGGTCAGGTCCGAGTCGATGAACAGCACCCGCCGGTACGTCTCCCCCGACGGATCGGCGTCGTCCCAGTCCCGGATCGTCGACTCGGTCGGCACCGCCGGACGCCCGTCCACTCGATCAGCCATGTGCCAACCCTGCCACGCAGCACACAGAGTTGTGATGCTAAGGCAGGACAACGGTAGGCCGACCGACAAATACGGACCGCACGATGGAGGAGTGACCGGAACCGAGAGGGTGATGGTGTTCGGCGCCGGAGGTTTCCTCGGCGCCACGATCTGTGCGCTGCTCGCCGACCGGGGGATCGAGTACCGAGGGCTGAGCCGGACCCGGAGCGAGCCGTACCGGCGGTGTGATCTGACCGCGATGCATCCGTACGCGCTGGACACCCAGATCGGGATGTACAAGCCGACCGTGGTCGTCAACGCGGTCGGCGCGACGCTCGGCGAGCCGGCCGAGCTGGTCCGCGCGAACGTGATCGCGGTCGAGGCCCTGCTCGCGTCGGTCCGCGACCACGCCGGTCACGCCCGGTTCGTCCAGCTCGGCTCGGCGGCAGAGTACGGCGGTGCGCCGCACGGGACGAGCCAGTCCGAGGACGCCGCGCCGCGCCCGCTCGGCCCGTACGGGATCACCAAGTTGGCCGGTGCCGAACTAGTCCTCCGGGCACACCGAGCCGGGGCGGATGCGGCCGTACTGCGGATCTTCGACGTGATCGGGCCGGGCGCGCCCGAGACCACGCTGACCGGGCGGGTGATCCGGGACCTGCGGTCGCGGCAGCTGATCGAGGTCGGGTCGCTCGATGTCTGGCGGGACTTCGTCGACGTCCGCGACGTGGCCGAGGCGGTCCTGGCGGTCGCGCTCGCGGACGGGAGCCTGCCGCCGGTTCTGAACGTCGGTACCGGCCGGGCGACGCTCGCGCGCGACGTCGCCGGGCAGCTGTTCGAGCTGAGCAGTCAGCCGGCGACCATCGTCGACGACGCCGAGCAGGAGACCGCGCTCGGCGCACCGTGGCAGCAGGCCGACACCACGCTGATCGAGCAGACCCTCGGCTGGTCGCCCAAGATCGCCCTCGACCAGTCCCTCGCCGACAGCTGGGCAGAATTGCCCTGTGGAAATCCGAGCGCTCAGTGAGGCCGCACCGGACCGCCGACCACCCGCCGTCAACGAGGACCTGATCCTCACCGGCCCCGACTTCGCCGTCGTCCTCGACGGCGCGACCGCACCCCGCGTCCCGGTCGACTCCGGTTGTCGGCACACGGTCGCCTGGCTGGTGATGCAGTTGGCGACCCGGCTCGCGCCACCGCTGCTCAGCCGATCACCCGCACCACTGCCCGAGCTCCTCGCCGACGCGATCGCGGCGGTCCGCGATTCACACGCCGGTACCTGCGACGTCAGCAATCCCGACAGCCCGTCGTCCACTGTCGCGATGGTCCGGCTGCTCCCCGACCACATCGAACACTTGGTACTCGCGGACTCGCCGATCGTCCTCCGCTCACCAGACGGCCGGATCACCGTCCACAGCGACGACCGGATTGACCTGCTCCCCGAGCGGACCCTCGAGGCGGTACGCCGGCTGCGCAACCAGCCGGGCGGCTTCTGGGTGGCGAGCACGCAGCCCGGTGCGGCGTACGAGGCGGTCGCCGGTACGACGGATCGCGCGGACGTCGACGCGATCGCGCTCCTGACCGACGGCGCCTCGCGCTATACCGAACGCTACGGCCACTCGTGGGACGAGCTGATGGACGTACTCACCACCGACGGTCCGCGCGAGCTGATCGACCGGGTGCGGGTCCACGACACCGCTTCGCCCACCAGCGGCAAGCAGTACGACGATGCGAGCGTCGTACTGCTTCAGCGTCCGTAGGTCGGGAAGCCCGGCCGCGGTACGTACTGCGGAGGCTGCGGGTAGTCCTGCATCCGTGGTGGCGGCGGAGTCAGCCGGACCTGCTGCCAGCCACCGACCTGCAGCATCAGCAGTGCCATCGCTATCCCGGCCACGGCCAGCAGCACCGTCGCGACCGTGAAGCCGATGTCGAACCCGAGCGCGACCCGGACCATGAAGTCCTGCAGGTTGTAGATGTCGACGTACGGGCTCTCCGCGTCCGCGGTGTCGGAGATCTGCACCAGACGGACGATCCAGACGATGAACCCGACCGTGGCGACCGCGCCGCCGCCGACGAGGATCACCCAGAAGCCGGTCCAGCTACCCCACCAGCCGGACAGCAGGGCCCGGATCCGCGCGGAGCGAGCCACGCCGGGTTGCGTGGGCGGCTCGCTGGCGCGGACGACGTCCCCGACGACCTGGAACGGGTACCAGAACTGCACGATCGGGCAGAACCAGGAGCCGATCACCCAGCCCGACGAGCGCCGGTGCAGGCGTTGCGGGGGCGGTGCCGGTTGTGGTGTCGGTTGTGGTGCGAAGGGTGAGAACAGGAAGTCGACGTTCTCGCGAGCCCGCCACAGCCAGAGCAAGAACGCGATCGCGGTCCCGATCAGCAGGTAGCTGACCAGGTTCAGGAACGGCCCGGTGCCGGCGATCGAGTCGATGCCACGCTCGATCTCCTGCTCGGAGAGCAGCCCGTAGACGAGGCGCTTGACCTCGTCGTACGACCGCCACAGCAGCACGCACTGGATCACCGCGGCGATCACGGTCAGGCCCATCAGCACGATGCTGACGATCGTGACCGCCCGAAGCGGCCGGAACTGCGGCGGCACCGGCTGGTACGGCAGTTGCTGGAACGGGCCCTGATACGGCCCGGGTCCCTGGTACGGACCCGGATACGGCTGCGTCACCCTTCCACCTCCCCGCAGCCAAGTTAACCTCAACGCCGTCTCAGACGGCCGCGAAAGCCTCCCGTACGGCGGGCAGCGCGAGCTCCCGGTCCGCTGCCGCCAGCCCGATCCGCGTCCGGCGGTCGAGGACGTCGTCCTCGGTCAGCGCGCCCTCGTGCCGGACCGCGAACCGCAGCTCGGCGTGTGTCGTCCGCAGCCCGGGCGCGATCGGCTCGAGCAACTCCGGCGGACCATCGATCACCTGTGGCGCCTCGACGCCGTACCGCTGGACGAACCGGACCGGCGCTCGGACCGCCGCGAGGTGCACGCGGTCGGCGGCGCCGACGAGCGGGATCCGATGCGTCTCACAACTCCGCCGTACCTCGAGAGTCGACTGCGCGAGCGCGGTGTCGAGCGCGTCCTGCGCCATCCGGCGGTACGTGGTCAGCTTGCCGCCGACGATCGTCACCACGCCGTCGTCGCTGGTGATCACCGCGTGCCGGCGGGAGATGTCGGCAGTCCCGCTGTGGTGGCCCGTGTCGAGCAGCGGGCGGAGACCGGCGTACGTGCCGAGGAGGTCGGCCCGGGTCACCGGCTGCTGGACGGCGGCGCTGATCGTGTCCAGCAGGAAGTCGATCTCGGCATCGGTCGCCTGGGGTACGTCGCTCACCGGGCCGGGCGCGTCCACGTCCGTCAGTCCGACGTACACCCGGTCGTCGGGCGCCGGGATCGCCATCACCACCCGGCGCAGCTCGCCCGGCACCGGCAGCGTCAGGACGGCGGACAGACCGCCGAAGACGGATTGCGGCAGCACCAGATGAGTGCCGCGGCTCGGGCGGAGCTTGATGCCGGAGGCAACTTGGTCGGCCCAGATCCCGGCGGCGTTGATCACGATCCGCGCGTCCACCGTCAGCCGGTGACCGGTCAGCTGGTCGACCAGGACCGCGCCGCGCCCGGTGACGTCGGTGGCGGCGACGTGGGTCAGGATGCGGGCGCCGTACTGCGCTGCGGTTCGCGCGATCGCCACGACCAGGCGGGCGTCGTCGTACAACTGGCCGTCCCAGGTGAGGAAGCCGCCGCGCATCCCCTCGGGACGCAGTGTCGGGGCGTAGCGCAGGATCTCGGCGGACGACACCCGGCGGGAGTGCGGGAGGTAGTCGTCGCTGGTCCGCGCGAAGGTCCGCAGGACGTCGCCGCCCAGGAACGCGGAGCGGAGCAGGGCGGCCTGGACGAACTTTGCCTCCGGCAACCATGGGGCCACCTGCGGGATCGGGTGCACCAGGTGCGGGGCGGTGGTCTTCATCAGGATGCCGCGCTCGACGGCGCTCTCGTACGCGATCCCGACGTGACCGGACGCGAGGTACCGCAGGCCGCCGTGGACGAGCTTCGAACTCCAGCGGCTCGTGCCGAAGGCGAGATCGTGCTTCTCCAGCAGGGCAACGCTCAGCCCGCGCGCGGCCGCGTCCAGCGCGACACCGGCGCCGGTGACCCCACCACCGATCACCAGCACGTCGACCGCCTTGAGCTCGTGCAGCTCGCGGGTACGCCGTGCCGCGTTCAGGCTCGCGTTGCCGATGGAGATCATGGCATCAGGTACCTCGTCAGCATCACGCGGAGCTCCTCGTCGAGCTTCGGGTACTCGTCCTTCTCGGCCATCACGGGCCCGGACACCGCGGACGCCAGCGAGACCAGGATGATCTGCCGGGCCAGCCAGACCGGGTCACCTTCGCGGATCGAGCCGTCGGCCTGACCCTGGCGGAGGCCCTCCTCGACGAGGGCGAGGTGGGCGACCGTGCTGCTGCCGCGGCGCTCCAGCAGGTACGGCGTGAGGAACTCGGGGTCGAGCTCGATGATCTTCCGCATCAGCGGGTGGACGCGGGTCTTCGCGACCACCTCGACGACGCCCTCGACCAGGCGGGCGCGGCCGTCCGCGGCGTCCGGCTGGAACGCCGACACCAGGGCGATCGTCCACTCCCGGGTCATCAGTGCCGCGACGACGGCCTGCACGTTGGGCCAGCGCCGGTACAGCGTTGCGCGGGAGACTTCGGCGTGCCGGGCGATGTCGGCCATCGTCATCCGGCGCATCCCGATCGCGAGCAGCAGCTCGTACGCCGCGTCCAGGATCCGCTCTTCGCCGATCGCGTTCGCCGGAGTGGGACGGGAGCTGGTCTCTGAATCCGATTCGCTGCTACGCTGAGACATCACATGCCAAAGTGTATCAGCGACTGCGGCATCCCGGAACTGTCCAGGGGAGGTGGGAGCCAGGGGGTTCCACCTCCCCTGGACGCTACCTCGCACAACCCCCGAACGGGAGCCACCCATGACCGAATCCGACCTCCCGGTGGCAAACCTCACTCCTGGCCGCTGGGGCAACCCGGCTCAGTCCGTAGAACTCCCCGCCGCCGCCCGCGACGCTCTCAAGCACCTAGGCGTCCGCCGGCCCACCCCACCCGCTGAAGCGGGCGAAGAGAGCGGACATCCGGGCGCCGAACCCGCCCCCGAGGCGGGCGGCGCCGGGTCGGCAGTTGGTGCGGGCGGCGCCCGGTCGGCGGCAGCGGGTGGGGCGGGGCTCGGGGTCACTGCTGGGCAGCTGGAGTTTCTGTCGTCAGTTGTCGGATCTCAGCACGTGGCTCTCGAGTGGGAGGCTCGGTGGGGTCATACGCGGGGGTATTCGACGACCGACCTGCTCAGGTTCCGCGCAGGCGATACGGATGACGTACCGGACGCGGTCGTCTACCCGGGCACGCACGACGAAGTGCAAGCGATCCTCGCCGGGGCTGCCGAGCACGACCTGGCAGTCGTCCCGTACGCGGGCGGCACCTCGGTGGTCGGCGGCCTGGCGCCGACGAGAAGGTTCATCACCCTCGACCTCCGCCGCCTCGACCAACTCGAAGAGCTCGACGAGATCTCCAGAACGGCGACCCTGCAAGCCGGCGTCCGCGGTCCGGTCGCCGAGGCGCTGCTGGCCGAGCGCGGCTACACGCTCGGCCACTTCCCCCAGTCCTACGAGGGCGCCTCGATCGGCGGGTATGCGGCCGCCCGCTCAAGCGGTCAGTCCTCCGCCGGCTACGGTCGCTTCGACCAGATGGTCGTCGCACTGACCATCGCCACCCCGCGCGGCACGATCCAACTGGGCCGCGCCCCGATGTCTGCCGCCGGCCCCGACCTCCGCCAGCTGATCCTCGGCTCCGAAGGCGCCTTCGGCATCATCACCTCGGTCGTCGTCCGGATCCGTCCCCGTCCCACCGAACGCCACTTCGAAGGCTGGCGCTTCGACGACTTCGACAGCGGCCTCACAGCGGTACGCCGACTCGCCCAGGACGGCCCGCTCCCGACCGTGCTGCGCCTCTCGGACGAGGTCGAAACAGCAGTCAACCTGGCCGATCCCGACGTACTGGGCGGCGGCTCAGGTGGCGTACTGGCGATCATCGGTTTCGACGGCCCGTACAACCAGGCAACCGCGGACGTCCTCACCGCATCCGGCGGTACGAACCTCGGCGAAGGGCCAGGCGAAACCTGGCGCCTCGGCCGCTACCGCGCGCCGTACCTCCGCGACCCGCTCCTCGACGAAGGCGCCCTGGTCGAAACCCTCGAGACCGCCACCTTCTGGTCCCGCGTCCCCGCGCTCAAAGCCGCCGTCACGCAAGCCCTCGTCGACGCTCTCAGCACGACCCCACCGCTCGTCCTCTGCCACATCTCGCACGTCTACGAGACCGGCGCGTCGCTCTACTTCACCGTCATCTGCGCCCAGACCGACGACCCGATCACCCAATGGCGGACCGCCAAAGCCGCCGCAAACAAGGCAATCGCCGAGGCCGGCGCCACGATCTCCCACCACCACGGCATCGGCACCGACCACCGAGCCGCCTACACAGCCGAAATCGGCCCACTAGCACTCGAAGCCCTCCATGCCGTCAAACAAACCCTCGACCCTCACAACGTCATGAACCCAGGCATCCTGCTGCCGGAGATCCAACGCCTCTCTTGACTTCAAGTTTGGTTGAGGTACGACGGTGACGACATGACTCCTGAACCGTCCGACCGTCCTGTTGCTCTGATCACCGGTGCCTCCGCGGGTCTCGGGCTCGCGCTGGCCCATGGTCTCGCCGACCGCGGCTGGGCCTTGGTGATCGACGCGCGCGGCGCGGAAGCGCTCAAAGACGCCGCGGACGCACTCGCGGACCGTACCGACGTCGTACCGCTGGCCGGCGACGTCACCGACCCGGAGCACCGCGCCGACCTGCTCGACGCGATCACCGAGCTCGGCCGTCTCGACCTGCTCGTCAACAACGCCAGCTACCTCGGCCAGAGTCCGCTCCAGGCCCTTGCCGACGCGGACCTCGACGAGCTCCGTCGCGTCTACGAGGTCGATGTACTCGCACCGATCGCGCTCACGCAGCTCCTGCTTCCTGCTCTCACCGCAGCATCCGGTGTGCTGATAAACATCAGCTCCGACGCCGCCGTGGAGGCGTACGAGACCTGGGGTGGTTACGGCTCTGCCAAGGCGGCTCTGGATCACGCGACCCGGGTACTGGCGGCGGAGCATCCTGCCCTGTCCGTGTACGCCGTGGACCCGGGTGATCTGCGGACGGCGATGCACCAGGCGGCGTTCCCCGGTGAGGACATCTCGGACCGGCCGGAGCCCGCGACCGTCGTACCGGCGTTCCTGAAACTGCTGGACAGCCGTCCGGAGAGCGGCAGGTACCGAGCTGCAGAGTTCGCGCCGGCGGTGACGCCGTGAGGGTGCATCCACAGACCAGGTTCGAGCTGCCGGAGCAGTTGAACGCGGGCGAACCTCCGGAGGCACGTGGTGTCTCCAGGGATCACGTGAAGTTGCTGGTCGCGGAGGGGTCGACCGTCACGCACACCCGTTTCGACCGGCTCGGCGACCACCTCCGCGCGGGCGACCTGCTGCTGGTCAACACCTCCGGCACGCTGGCCGCGGCCGTGGACGGTACGCCGTACACCGTGCACTTCTCCACGCCGCTCGACGACGGTACCTGGGTCGTCGAACTGCGGGACAGGAACGCCCCGTTGTTCGACGGTACGCCTGGGCTGCAGGTGGAACTGCCCGAAGGCGTGCTGACGTTGCTGGCGCCGTACGAGGCTTCACCGAATCGCCTGTGGATCGCCCAGCCGCCGGTGGTCGACGTACTCTCCTACTTGCAGCGGCACGGGCGGCCGATCACCTACAACTATGTCGGGAAGCGCTGGCCGCTGGCGTCGTACCAGACTGTCTTCGCGCGCGAGCCTGGTAGTGCGGAGATGCCCAGTGCCGCAAGGCCGTTCAGCTTCGAACTGGTGAGCCACCTGGCCTCGCAGGGCGTTCTCATCGCACCCATCCTGTTGCACTGCGGCGTGTCCTCATTGGAGAGCCACGAGCCGCCTCAGCCCGAGCGGTACGACGTACCTGCGCACACGGCTCGGCTGGTCAACTGGGTGAAGGCGAACGGCGGACGGGTGATCGCCGTGGGCACCACCGCCGTACGAGCCATCGAAACAGCCGCCTCGCCGGACGGCACGGTCTCCCCGTCACATGGCTGGACAGACCTGGTACTCGGCCTGACGCGAGAACCCCGGGTAGTAGACGGCCTGATCACCGGCTGGCACGCGCCCGAGGCCTCCCACCTCCTCCTGCTGGAGTCGGTGGCCGGCCCTGACCAGGTGCAGAACGCCTACACCGAAGCGCTCGACCACGGCTACCTGTGGCACGAGTTCGGCGACAGTTGCCTGCTCCTGCGTTGAGCTCAGGAGGCCTTGGCCGCCGGCTTCTTCTCAGAGATGCGGTTGGTGGTCTGGAGCGCGGTGACCGCGCTCGGCGTCTCCGGCGCCTTCGGCCGCACGACCTGATGCTCGTTTCCGGGCCGGGCCCGCTTGTCCACAGCGCGTGGGCTCATACGAAAGTCCTTACCAACTGGTCCCCCGTCGGGACGTCACCTGATTAGACAAGCGTCCAGAGCCGCTTGTCACCAGAATTAACCCAACTGACGGAAAGTTGTGGCCTAGGCCGTTTATGCCCGTTGCCGGTTGCGGCGGTTGTGGTTGGAGAGCTGGAGGTAGATCCAGGCGACCGCGGCACCGACCACGAAACCGCCGAGGTGGCCCTCCCACGAGACGTTCGGGATGGCGAAGGACAGGAACGCGGTGACGGCGACGTACATGATGATCCACGTGACGTCGAGGCCGCGGGCGCGGCTGATCACCAGCAGCGCACCGACGAGGCCCAGTACGGCGCCGGACGCACCGAGGGTGGCGCCGCCGGGGGCGGAGAGGATCCAGACCGCGACGCTGCCGCCCAAGGCCGACAGGATGTAAAGGATGGTGAAGCGCAGCCTGCCGAGCATCTGTTCCAGCGGCGGGCCGAGCTGCCACAGCATGAACAGGTTCGAGAAGATGTGGAAGATCTGCACGTGGGTGAACGCCGACGTGAGCAGCCGCCACGGTTCGCTGCCGGCCAGCGCCGGGACCATCACCAGGTCGTTCAGGATCTGCGGGTTGCCGAAGCGCGCGGCCAGGAAGACCAGCACGTTCAGCGCCAGGATCGTGTAGGTGACGACCTGCTGGCTGCCGCCGCGCTGGATGCCGCCGAGCGACGTGCGGGTGCGCGGGACCGAGCGGGCACCCTGGTTGAAGCATTCCGGGCACTGGAAGCCGACGGCGGCGCTGTTCATGCAGTTCGGGCAGATCGGCCGGTCGCAGCGCTGGCAGCGCACCCCGGCGGGCCGATCCGGGTGCCGGTAGCAGACGGTGTCGGTCACGCGGGCGCGTCCCTCTCCGGTAGCGCGGGGCCGGGAGTGACCCGGCCCCGCGGTCAAGCTGTCAGGCGTTCTTGCGCTCGACGACGACCTTGTTGATCACGATCGGGTCGATCGGGCGGTCGCCCGGGGCAGTCTTCGCGGTCGCGATCGCGTCCACGACCTTCTTCGACTCGTCGTCGGCGACCTCGCCGAAGATGGTGTGCTTGCGGTTCAGGTGCGGCGTCGGGACCACGGTGACGAAGAACTGCGAGCCGTTGGTGCCGTGGCCGTACTGGATGCCGGCGTTCGCCATCGCGAGCAGGTACGGGCGGTCGAACTGGAGCTCCGGGTGGATCTCGTCGTCGAACTGGTAGCCGGGGGTGCCGGTACCGGTGCCGAGCGGGCAGCCGCCCTGGATCATGAAGCCGTCGATCACCCGGTGGAAGCCGAGGCCGTCGTAGAACGGCTTGGTCACCTGCTGGCCGGTGTTCGGGTCGGTCCACTCCTTGGTGCCCTCGGCCAGGCCGACGAAGTTGCTCACCGTCTTCGGCGCGTGGTTCGGGAACAACCTGATGACGACGTCGCCCTTGTTCGTCTGCAGGGTCGCGTACAGCTCTTCGGCCACGGGAGTCACTCCTAGTCGGGATACATCTGCGTACCCCTCGATCCTGTCATGGGTGTTCAAGAACCCCCGCATTGGTGCCCCAGGTGTAGGCAGAGTGGGGTGGGGCACAGGGTTATCGGCTTGTTACGTCGTACGATGCAGATGTTGCCGGATTTGTCCAGAGTCAGCCCATGTCGCCGATGGGCGGGAGAGCCGTCCGCGGGATGGGCGGCACCTAGGAGGGAACCGTGGGTTTGAGGAAGTCGAAGGACCGGGTCGAGGCCGCGAAGGACCGCGTCCGGCCGCTTGCCGAGTCGGCGTCGGAGAAGCTCGGACCGGCCGTCGGTCAGGTCCGCGATCACCTCGCGCCGGCCGTTGGCACCGCACGGGAGAAGGTGTCGCCGTACGCCGAGAAGGCGGTCGAGCGGGGTGCACACCTGGCCCACCAGGCGGTGGAGAAGGCCGGTCCGGTGCTCGACGACGCGCTCGCCAAGGTCGGCCCGGCTACCGAACACGCCGCCGAGCGGGCTCGTGAGCGGCTGAACGACGATGTCCTGCCGAAGGTGACCGCGGCGCTGGCCACCCTGGCGGCCGCCGCCGAACCGGTCGTCGAGGAGACCGCCCGCCGTGGCAAGGCCACCAAGGCCGCGCTGAAGGGCGAGATCGACCTGCCGAAGAAGAGCCACAAGCTCCGCAACCTGGTGCTGTTCCTGGGCCTCGGCGCCCTGGCCGCGGCAGCGGTGAAGAAGCTGCTGACGCCGCCGGAGCCGGCCTGGCAGTCGACCCCGACCAGCGGCCGCGACTACAGCTCCGCCCCGGCCGGTACGACGGCACGCCCGGCCGAGAGCACCTCGTCGAACGGCAAGTCCGACGCCAAGCCGGAGGAGCCGAAGGCCGACGCACCGAAGGCCGAGACGAAGCCGGAGACGGGGACCGAGACCGGACCTGGGACCGGGGCCACGGACGACAAGGCCAAGGACGAGGTGAAGGCCGCGGCGAACGGCGCCGCCAAGAAGACCACGACCAGGAAGCCGACGGGCGACAGCAGCTCGACCGAGTCCTGAGACCACCGCAACGGCGAAGGTCCCGAACCCCAGGTGGAGTTTGGGACCTTCGTTCGTCCGGGTGGGTACGGCGCTTCAGTTGACCTGCGGGTCCGGGTCTTCGGCCTTGGCCAGTTGATACCGGCCGGCGGACAGCAGTTGGGTCGCGTAGCGGTGCGTGATGCACGGGTAGGAACCGCCACAACTCAGGCAGACCGCGTCGTTGCGGTGCAGCCAAGGAACGACCTTGAAGCGCTTGATCCAGGTCAGCGGTTCCCGGTCCGGCGCGTGCACCTGGAGCGCCGCGCGAGCAGCGTCCTGGATCTCCGGGGCCGACCATTCCTCGGCGCTCTTGTCCATCAGCGCGCTGAGGTCGGGGTGCAGGTGGTCACTGCGGGCTTTGTTCATTTATATGTCTTCCAAGGGCTGGGGAGGACGCCTTAATCGCTCGCTTCAAACGTTAGTGCCCGCAGATGTCAGCCGCGCCTCGAGTCGGCCTGCCCCGGTGTCAGATCTTCGTTAGTTCCACATCGTCTCGAAGCTGACCCGCGCCTCGAGCTCGAGCAGGTGCCGCTTGGTCGGGATGCCGCCGCCGAAGCCGACCATCTTGCCGCCGGCGCCGACCACCCGGTGGCAGGGCACGACGATCGCGATCGGGTTCCGGTTGCACGCCGTCCCCACGGCCCGGGCCGCGCCGGCGTCGCCGACGATCTTCGCGACCTCGCCGTACGTCTGCATCTCGCCGTACGGGATCCGGGTGAGCTGTTGCCAGACCGCGCGCTCGAAGTCGGAGCCGCCGCGGACCGAGAGCGGCAGCGCGAACTCCTGGAGCTCGCCGGCGAAGTACGCCTTCAACTGCTCGGCGGCCTCGGTCAGCAGCGGGTCGGTGTCCAGCGGGCGGTCGGTGCCGCCGAAATGCAGCCGGCAGAGCCCGGTGTCGTCGACCGCGAGCGTGAGGTCGCCGATCGGCGAATCGACCACGGTCCAGTGCATACCCCCATCCTCCCGCTCACCTCCGACAGTTTCTGGCAGAAATACGCCACCCAGGCACCGCAACGTGATGTTCTCGCCCGGTCACGGCCTGTTGTGCTATGTCTGATCCATGCCGAGCCAGGTGCCGCTGGACAGGTGGTTCAGCTCCGAGCGGGCGATGGGCGTCGGTGCCTCGGTCCTGATCGGGCTGGTCACCGTCACCGCGTGGTCGACCGCGTGGTCGGACTGGAACCTGTACCGCACCCGGCGGACGTACGGCGACGACGCCGCCGAGCTGTCCGAGGCGAACCTGATCTCCGGCTCGCTCGGAATCGTCGCGGCGCTCGCCCTGTTCGCGGCCGCGGTGGTGTTCATCGTCTGGCTCTGGCGGGTCCGGTGGAACGCGGAGATGTTCTGCCGCGGCGAGCACCGCTACAGCCGCGGCTGGGTGCTCGGCTGCTGGCTCGTCCCGGTGGTGAACCTCTGGTACCCCAAGCAGATCGTCGACGACATCGTCGCGGCCAGCGACCAGCGCACCGATCCGCTGACACCGGATTTGAAGGACGTTCCCGGTACCCGGCTGGTGTGGGCGTGGTGGCTGACCTGGGTGGCCGGACTGGTCACCGGAAACATCGTGCAAAGAGGAGTGCTGGCCGGCGCGTCGCAGCTCGGAGACCTGCGCACGAACGTCATACTGTCCTCCGTCTCGGCGCTGTTCACCACCGGCGCGGCCGTACTCGCGGTGATCCTGATCCAGCGGATCGACGAGCTCCAGAGTGCGCGGCCCTGGGTGCCGTGGTGGGCGGTCGGAACACCTCAGAACGGCTTCCAACCACCTGCGCGGTAAACCAAACCGTCACGCGCTGCTCGGTGACTCGTTACCAGTGGTGATGGGCGTACGAAAAGAACACGTTAAGTCGACACCCTCTGTGCTGGGGCCGACTGCCCTGGCGTACCTACTTCGTGGTATCAATGTGGCTCGGTCAAGCGGGGGCAGGGCCAGGCAGAGGCGCCGGACAGACGACGGAGTTCCAGTAACGCGAGGGACGCGAGACGTGAGCCACCCGCAGGCATTGATGACTGCTGTCGAAGAACAGGAAGAATGGCAGCCGCACGCGGCTGAGGAGTTCCAGCAGGTCGGGACGGTCGGGAAGATCGCCATCGGACTGCTGGGGGCGTCCACGGTGACGCACCTGCTGTCCACCTGGTCCGACTGGAACACGTATTCCGTGGTGCACCGCTATCTCGGCGGGATGCCGAACGTCGACGACGCGGACCTGAACCGCGCGGACGCGATCGCCAAGGTGACCGCCGTCCCGAACGTGATCATCTCCGTCGCCGCCGCGGTCGTCTTCGTCGTCTGGCTGTGGCGCGTCCGGGTCAACTCCGAGGTGTTCTGCCAGGCCGACCACCGCCGCAGCCACGGCTGGGTGCTGGCGAGCTGGTTCGTCCCCGGCCCGAACCTCTGGTACCCGAAACAGATCGTCGACGACGTCTGGCTGGCCAGCGATCCGAAGACTCCCGTGTACGCCGACGACCTGCGCCGGTTCAGGACTCCCCCACTCACGTCGGTGTGGTGGGTCGCCTGGATAGGCGCTCTTGCGTTCGACGTGGTGGTCCGCCGGTTCCTGATGTGGATGGAGGCGACGGTCGGCTCGCTGCGCGGGATCGCGCTCGCGGGTACGGCGTCGTTGGTGCTGACCGCGGTGTCCGCGGTGGCCGCGACGATGATCATCCGCAAGATCAACCACATGCAGACCACCCGCAAGTGGGTGCCGTGGTGGGACCAGGGCCCGAAGCTGAGCGCCGTCCCGACCTACGAGGTCACCCAGGTCCCGTCGTACGCGAACGACGACACCGACGAGCAGCCGGCCATCTCGGAGCCGATCGCGCCGTCGCTCGGCCTGGTCCGCGAGCCGCAGCTGCAGCTGGCGGGGGCACCGCAGCTCCAGTCCGCCAACCCGTTCGCTCCGCCCGCAGCGCCGGCCCCGGCGGCCTCGAGCCCGTTCGCACCGCAGCCGCCCCAGCCGGAGGGCTTCCCGGGTGACGGCGCCGCCGCCCCGGCCGCGTTCGCCGGCGACCCGGAGCTGCCGGAGGCGCCGAAGTGGAGCCCGTTCGCGCCGGTCACGGAGAGCTGGCAGGACGACGCCGGTCCGGCGACCGAGCAGTTCAACCCGATCCAGTCCTGGCAGGACGAGAAGCCGGTCGAGGAAACGACGTACTCCCAGCCGACCTGGGAGGAGTACCGCAACACGATCGCCCAGGACACGCTCGGTTCCGGGCACAGCTGGCTCGACGAGGCCGCTCCGATGACCGTCGTCCAGCCCGACCCGTACTCGTACCAGCCCGAGCCGCAGCAGCCGGTACAGCCCGCGGAGGAGCAGCACTGGGCGGCCCGCTACTCCGAGCCGTACTCCTACGATCCGGACCGCACCTCGACGTCCTCCCCCGCGGAGGCCCTCGAATCACCCAAGCCCGCACCCGAGCCTGAGCCCGCCCCGGTTGCGCGCGCGGGTCGCCGGGCCGCTCGGGTCGCGGTCGACAGCCCCTCGGCGATCCAGCCGGCCGTTCCCTCGAGGGACCACACGTACTCGGAACACACCGTCTACGGGCAGTCCGAGCACACGCAGCCGTCGTCGCACGTGTCGGCCTCCTCCGGGTACTACGAGCCCGCGCCGGCGCCGAGCTACAACACCCCGGACGACTTCCTGACTCCGTCGAAGCCGCTCCCGCCGGTGCCGTCGTACGGGCCCGAGCCGACGTACGCGCCGAACGACGACTACACCGACTACGGCTCGTCGTCGTACACGTCGGACTACGCGTCGTCGTACAACTCCGAATACAGCTCGAACAGCTACCAGCACGACGCGTACACCGGTTCGGAGTACGAGACCTACAGCCCGAACTACGCGACCGAGTCGTACGGTTCGCAGCACCAGGAGAACACCGAGTACGGGCAGCAGCAGGAAGAGCAGCCGGCCGACCCCGAGCAGCCGGTCAACCCGCGGCCCCGTCCGCGCCGCGGCCGCTGGGTCTGATCAGATAGCTCCATGCGCTTAGGTTTCGCCACTCTCGGTTGTCCCGGAGCTCCACTCGACGACGTCCTGGCACTTGCCCAGGGCAACAATTTCACCGGTCTGGAGTTGCGGGCGGCGCCGGACGAGTTCACCAACACCGGCCTGTCGGCGGCCGAGCGGCGGGAGCTGCGCAGCCGGATCGAGGACGCCGGGCTGGAGATCTTCGCGGTCAGCAGCTACGTCCGGCTGTGTGCGGTCGAGGACCAGCCGCTCGAGGCACACCTCGAACTGGCCGCCGATCTCGGTGCGCGTGGCGTGCGAGTCCTCCCGGGCGACGACGACGCTCTGTCGGACGGCCCGAGCGCCGGCGAGATCCGCGCGCTCGACCGGGTGACGTCCGCGCCTCGCGACGTACCGATCCTGCTCGAGACGCACGACTCGCACTCGACCGCCCGGCAGGTCGCCGCGTTCCTCACGTTGCTCGACAGCGACGTGCCCGGCCACCAGGTGCGGGCGCTCTGGGACAGCTCGCACACCTGGTCGCACGGCGAGACCCTCGCCGAGTCGTACGCGCTGCTCCAGCCTTGGCTCGAGCTCGTGCAGTTCAAGCAGGCCGACTCGAAGCAGGACTACCGCCCGGTCGCGATCGACGAGGGCGACTTCCCGATCCGCGAGCTACTGACAGTCCTCGAAGGCACCGACTACCCGCTCTCGCTGGAGTGGGAGCTGAAGTGGCACCCGCACCTGCCCCCGCTGGCGCAGACGCTACCGGCGGTTCATGCCTGGCTGGGCGACGCCGCCGTCAAGTAGCGCGTCACGGTTGGCCCGAGCCACGCGACCGCCTCGTCGGTCGTCAGCTCGACCACCGGCTTGAACTGAAGGATGTAGCGGCAGAGCGCGAACCCGAGCGCCTGCGTCGCGATCAGTCCTGCCCGTACGTCGGGTCGGTCGATCCTCGCGCGCTCGAACGTCGGCGTGAGCTGCCCGACGAAGACCTGCCGCATCCGCTCGGCCGAGGCCTCGTTGGTGACCGCCGTCCGGAGCAGTACGCGGAGGGTGTCGTCTTCCTCCCAGCGCTCGATCAGGTGCCGGACGAGCACCTCACCCGCCTGCTCGCGCGGTACGTTGCTCAGGTCCGGTAGCCGGACGTCGAATTCGGCCGCTGCCGCGAACAGCTTCTCCTTGTTGCCGTAGTACCGCATGACCATGGCCGGGTCGATCGCCGCGTCCGCCGCGATCGCCCGGATCGTCGCGCGCTCGTACCCGTCCGCACCGAACCGCTCCCGGGCCGCCGCGAGGATCGCCGCCCGGGTCCGATCGGACTTCTTCTCCGCCATGCACCCAGCATATGCCAACACTTGTTGACTTTTGCTAGCTGGAGTCCTACGGTAAAAGTCAACAAGCGTTGACAAGGAGATGACCATAATGACCAGGAACGCCGAGGTTGTGGTGGTAGGTGCGGGTCCGGTCGGCCTGGCGGTGGCTGTCGGGCTGCGGTTGAAGGGGCATGACGTGGTCGTGGTCGACCGGCAGACCGAGGGCACGAACACCTCCCGCGCGTGCGTGATCCACCCGCGGACGCTGGAGGTCCTGGACGAGCTGGGCGTCACCAAGCGGCTCGTCCAGCTGGGTCTGCAGCTGCAGGACTTCGCGATCCGGTCCGGCGACCAGGAACTGATCCCGGTCAACTTCGCCGACCTGCCGACGGCGTACCCGTTCGTCACGATGATCCCGCAGCCGGTCACCGAGCAGGTGCTGCTCGACCGTCTGGTGGAGCTCGGCGGCTCGGTACTGCGTCCGTACGCCGCGACCGGCCTGACCCAGAGCGCCGACGGCGCGTCCGTCACGTTGGACAACGGCGACGTGATCGACGCGCGGTACGTCGTAGCGGCCGACGGGATGCACAGCACGATCCGCGAGCTGGCCGGACTGCGGATGCCCGGCAACACGCTGGAGCTGTCGCTGAGCCTGGTCGACGTCCGCGTCGCCGGCGGCCTGCCGACCGACGAGGTCGGCCTGTACTTCGCCTCCGCCGGAATGCTCGTGGTAGCGCCGCTGCCGGACGGTTCGTTCCGCCTGGTCGCTGAGGTCGAGGACGCGCCAGAACACCCAGACGTCGCGTTCGCGCAGCAGCTGCTGGCCGACCGCGGCCCGCGGACCGCGCACCCGGAGGTGACCGAGGTGGTGTGGGGCTCGCGGTTCCGGATCCACGAGCGGGTCGCGGACAAGTACCGGGCCGGACGCGTGCTGCTGGCCGGCGACGCGGCTCACACGCACAGCCCGGCGGGTGGTCAGGGCATGAACCTCGGCCTGCGCGACGCGGTCACGCTGGCCGACGCGCTCGACCAGGCGCTGAAGGGCGACGAGTCAGGTCTCGACGCATATGCCACGAAGAGCCGCTCCGAGGCGGTTCGGGTGATCGGCCTGGCCCACCGCCTGACCCGCCTCGCGAACGTTCCGTACGCGGTCCGCCCTGTGCGCAACGCCGTACTCCGCCTCGTCGGTCGCGTCGGCAAGACCCAGACCGGCCTGGCCAAGCAACTCGCCGGCTTCCCGGAGCGTTAACCCGCGGACGACTCGCGGATCTCGAGCTTGTACGGGACCGTGAGGTCGCGGTGGGTGGAGTTGTCGTTGCCGGTGATCCGGTCGAGGAGCAAGGCGACCGCGCTGTCGGCCAGCCACTCCTTGTCCGGGGAGATCGAGGTCAGCGACGGTGAGTGGTACCGGCCGTCCTCGATGTCGTCGAAGCCGACGACCGCGACGTCCTCCGGCACCCGCAGCCCGGCATCGGCCAGGGTCCGGAGCGCGCCGAGGGCAAGCAGATCGTTGAAGCAGAACACGGCGTCCGGCGGGTTGGGCAACGCGAGCAGTTCGCGCATCGACGCGGCGCCGTCGGGTCGGTGATAGCCGGTGCCGGCCAGTTCGAGGGCGGGATCGTGCGGTAGCCCCGCCTCCTTGAGCGCCTTGCGGTACCCCTTGCGCCGGACAGCTCCGGTACTCGTCCCCCCGACACCGATCGCCGCGATCCGCCGCCGGCCGAGCGAGACCAGGTGCGAGGTCGCGTCGTGCGACGCCTGCACCGAGTCGACGGCGACGCGGTCGAACTGGCCACCGGCCGGGCGTTCGCCGAGCAGGACGAGCGGCTTCCCGGTCGAGTCCGAGGTCAGCTTGGCCGGCGCGGTGGCGAGCGGGGAGAAGATGATGCCGTCGATGAGTTGCCCGCGCATCCCGTCCAGCACGAACCGTTCGGCGTCGGCCTCGCCCTCGGTCTGGTCGATCAGCACGGTCACCCCGCGGCGCTTCGCGGCCCGGCTGATCGCGGCGCCGAGCTCGGCGAAGTACGGCGAACCCATCTCCGGGATGGCCAACGCGATGAAGTCCGAGCGGCCCTTGCGCAGCGAGCGGGCGCTGACGTTCGGCTTGTAGTCCAGTGCGGCGATCGCGGCCTCGACCTTGGCCCGGGTGCGTGCGGTGATGTGCGGGTAGTCGTTGATCACGTTCGAGACGGTTTTCACCGATACCCCGGCCCGTGCGGCCACGTCGCTGAGCCTGGTCGCCATCGAACCGCCTCCTGTCACTCGCGTGCGAGTCCCGAGTGTGCCATCGCCGAGCCCTTTACACCGATTGTCAATCGTTGTAGACATCCACGGTAAACGTTGTAAACGTTCCACGGGAGGCCTCATGGCTCGGCTTGTGGTGGACCCCGCGTTCGCGGTCGGTGCGCTGGACCGGCGGGTGTTCGGCTCGTTCGTCGAGCACATGGGGCGTTGCGTGTACACCGGTATCTACGAACCCGGGCATCCGCGGGCCGACGCCGACGGCTTCCGTGCGGACGTGCTCGAGCTGGTCCGCGAGCTCGGTGTCACCGCGGTCCGCTACCCCGGCGGCAACTTCGTCTCGAACTACGACTGGGAGGACGGCGTCGGGCCGAAGGACGAGCGGCCACGGCGGCTCGACCTGGCCTGGCGGTCGATCGAGCCGAACCAGTTCGGCACCGACGAGTTCGTCGCCTGGTCCCGCAAGGCCGGCGTCCAGCCGATCTGGGCCGTCAACCTCGGCACCCGCGGTATCCGCGACGCGGTCAATCTGCTCGAGTACTGCAACCTTCCGGCCGGCACCGCGCTGTCCGACCGCCGGATCGCGAACGGCAGCCCGGAACCGCACGACATCCGGATCTGGTGCCTGGGCAACGAAATGGACGGCCCGTGGCAGATCGGCCACAAGACCGCCGAGGAGTACGCGCGGCTCGCCGAGGAGACCGCGAACGCGATGCGCCGGGTCGATCCTGACCTGGAGTTGGTCGCGTGCGGGTCGAGCAACGCCGGGATGCCGACGTTCGGCGAATGGGAACGCGTCGTCCTGGAACGCAGCTACGACCTGGTCGACCACATCAGCCTGCACGCGTACTACGAACCTCGCGGCGGCGACCGTACGAGCTTCCTCGCCGCCGCCGAGGAGATGGATCGGATGATCTCCGCGGTGGTCGCCACCGCCGACCATGTCAAGGCGCTGAAGCGCAGCGACAAGGAATTGACGCTCTCGTTCGACGAGTGGAACGTGTGGCGCCAGCAGGAGTTCCCCGGCGAGCTCGGCTTGGACATCCGCGAGACCGAGGCGCTGATCGAGGACACCTACACCGTCGACGACGCCGTGGTCGTCGGCAGTCTGCTGATCACCCTGCTCCGGCATGCCGACCGGGTGAAGATCGCTTGCCTTGCGCAACTGGTCAACGTGATCGGCCCGATCCGTACCGAGCCCGGCGGCCGCGCCTGGCGGCAGACCATCTTCTACCCGTTCGCGCTGACCGCGCAGTACGCCGGTTCGACGGTGCTGCAGACCGCGATCACCGGTGGACCCGACATCGACACCGCCGCGTTCGGGCGGGTCCCCGCGCTGTGGAGCACAGCGACGTACGACGAGAACACCGGGGAGACGGCGATCTTCGTCGTGAACCGGAGCGAGAACGACACGATCGATCTGGAGATCCCGGCGTCCGGACGTCTTGTCCGGCACGTCGCTCTGTACGACGAGGATCGCGCCGCGCTGAACACCGCGGACGATCCGGACCGGGTCAAGCCCCGGGCCGTCGGCACCACCGAAGTTGTCGACGGTGTCTGCCGTACCACGCTGCCGCCCGCTTCGTGGCATCTGATTCAGCTCAGCAGTTAGTCAGCAGTTAGTTCGAGAGGGGACCCGCCCGTGCCTTCGAAACGACTACTCGCCGCAGTACTGACCCTGGCTGCCGTCGCAGCCGGCACCACTGCCGCAACGGCGGCACCAGTGTTGACCACGACCAACCCGGTCACGTCCAGCTTCGCGGACACGTTCGCCGACCCGTCGATCATCCAGGGCCGGGACGGCTACTGGTACGCGTACGCCACCTCCGACCCACTCGTGGCGAACGGCCCGTTCGGCCTGATGCACATGGCGCGGACCAAGGACTTCAGCTCCTGGGAGTACCTCGGCAACGTCTTCAACGACCAGACGAAACCGTCGTGGGCCGCACCGGGCTCGTTCTTCTGGGCACCGGACATCCGGTACTTCGACGGCCACTACGTCATGTACTTCACCGTCACGGACACCACCGCCAACCCCGGCGGCGATCCCGCGATCGGTGTCGCCACCGCGCCGACCCCGGCCGGCCCGTGGACCGCTGGTGACGGTCCGGTGGTCGCGCCGCGTCCGGATGGCGCGGGTGGGTACCTCGGGACGATCGACCCTGCGATGCTGACCGCCGCGGACGGCAAGCGGTACCTGTACTACGGCGGCTTCTACGGCGGCATCTCCGTCACCGAACTGAGCGCCGACGGCATGCACGCCGTCGGCAGCCCGACGCAGGTCACGATCGGCGACCGGTACGAGGGCTCGTACGTCGTCTACCGCGACGGCTGGTACTACTTCATGGGCTCATCGATGAACTGCTGTGCCGGACCCACCACCGGGTACTCCGTCTTCGCCGGGCGGTCGCGCTCGCCGCGCGGACCGTTCCTGGATGCGGACGGCGCGGCGCTGACCGACTCTCGCGTCGGCGGTACGACGGTGATGACGCAGAACGGCAACCGGTGGATCGGGCCGGGGCACCACGCGTTCATCACCGACGCGGCCGGGCAGGACCACATCGTGTACCACGCGATCGACCGGAACAAGCCGTGGCTGACCGACCCGTTCGGGATCAACCGCCGGCCGATGCTGATCGACCGCATCAACTGGATCAACGGCTGGCCACGCACCAACGCCGGCGCCGGCCCGTCCGAAGGTCCCGTCCCCGCCCCGGCCACCGGCTCCGCGTTGGGCATCGATTCCACTGACCCGTCCGGTGGCCTGCTGGGCGCCACCCGTCAACCAGGCGACACCCTCGGCGGCCCCACCGCCGCCATCACCACCGCCGCCCAAACCCGCGAGGCTGCCCCAGGCGGATCCCTCCGCGTGGAAGCGGATGTCCGCCTGGGCACTTCCTTCACCACAGTTCTGGGTCATCAGGTGGTGACTACTGTGGCGAACAATCGGCTGACGGTGACGGTGGGTCGGCGTACCTCGTCGGTGAATCTGCCGGCGGACTTCGACCGCACCCAGTGGAACAAGCTGTCGGTGCAAGTCTCCGAATCAACCGTGACAGCACGACTGAACGACGCCGGCCTGGGAGATGTCTACGGGGAGGCGAGCCTGACTGTGCCTGGGCTGGAGCTCAGGTCTGCGCCGGTGCGGTGGTTGGGGTCGGCCGAGGTGGACAACCTGACGGTGCGGTCGGTCGCGAAGCCTGTCACGAAGATGGTCGCTGTCCCGCGGACGGGGAAGTTGCTCACCGGCGACGACTTCAACGGGCCACTCGGACCGGACTGGTCCTGGGTGCGTCAGGACGACAAGGTGACTGTTGCCGACGGCAAGTTGTCGTGGCCGTTGGAGAACGCCGACATGACCGGCTCCTCGAACAACGCCGGACTGCTGTTCCACAGCATCCCTTCCGGCGACAGTTGGATCGCGGAGACCAAGCTGCATCTCGACACCGGGCAGGGTGACGTCCGCAACTACCAGCAGGCCGGGATGATCGCGTACCTCAACGACGACGACTTCGCGCGGCTCGGCAACGTCGCGATCTGGAAGACACGCCAGACGGAGTACGGACGCGAGCTCGTCGCTCGCCCGTCCGACGGCGCCACGTCGTACGGCGCGGCCGCGATCGGGCGCTCGGCGCCGACGTTGTGGATGCGGCTCGCGTACCACAAGAACGCCGCGGGCGAGCACGTGTACCGCGCCGGTACGTCGGTCGACGGCAAGAACTGGACGTGGGGCGCCGCGTGGGTGCTGCCGTCGGCGGCGAAGATCGGCATCTACGCGCACGGCGAGTTCACCGGCGCGAACCCGCCACCGGTCGCGACCTTCGACTACCTGAACTTCTACGAGAGCCGATAATGCGATTCTCCAACCCGGTGTACGACGGCAGCTTTGCCGATCCGCAGATCATTGCGGTCGGCAACGAGTACTACGCGTTCGCGACGAACGGACCGCTCGGCAACGTGCAGACACTGACGTCCCGCGACCTGGTGTCGTGGGAGCCGGTCGGCGACGCGCTGCCGTCGTTGCCGAGTTGGACGGCGCCAGGACGGGTGTGGGCACCCGAGGTCGCGGCGCACGCCCCCGACCGATACGTCATGTACTACACGTCCCGCGACGTCGCCGCCGATCGGCAGGCGGTCGGCGTCGCGGAGGCGTCCGCGCCCGAAGGTCCATATGTCGACAAATCGATGAATCCGTTCATCAGTCAGGTGGACGAGGGCGGCTCGATCGACGCCTCCCCGTTCCAGGACTCGACCGGCCGGCGCTGGCTGTACTGGAAGAACGACGGCAACGCGATCGGCGTCGACACCTGGATCTACGTCTCCGAGCTGTCCCCGGAGGGCCTGTCACTGATCGGCCCGAGGCACCGGCTGATCAAGCAGGACCTCCCATGGGAGGGCAACCTGGTCGAGGCGCCGTACATGGTGGAACGCAACGGCAAGTTCCACCTGTTCTACTCCGCCAACGCCTTCGACAAAGCCGACTACGCCGTCGGCCACGCCCTCTGTGAATCCCCCACCGGCCCCTGCGTGAAATCCGGCGCCCCCATCCTCACCAGCTCCCCGGACGCAGCAGGCCCCGGCCACAACATGGTCCTGGGCAACTGGTTCGTCTACCACGCCTGGGACCCGGCACAGCCAGGCACCGACCCCAAAGGCCGCACCATGTGGCTCTCCCACCTCACCTGGCCCAACAACCACCCCGTCGTCCAACAACCAACCCGATCAATGACCTCTGAGGACCTTGGTGAGGATGGTTAGGGCTTGGTGGAGGGCTTTGGGGGTGGGGGTGGCGTAGCCGATGACCAGGCCTGGGGGGCCTGGGGTGGTGCGGCGGTATTCGGAGAGGGGGGCTATGACGACGCCTGCTTCTCGGGCCGTGGCTGCGAGTTTGCGGTCGTCGATGGTGTCGGGGAGGACGAGGGTGACGTGCAGGCCGGCGTCCTGGCCGATGACTTGGCCGTAGGGGGACAGGGTTTCGACGGTGTGGGTGCGGCGTTCTGCGTAGAGGCGGCGGCTGCGGCGGACGGCTCGGTCGAGGTAGCCGTCTTGGAGCATGGCCAGGAGGGCCGCTTGCATCGGCCAGGCGGGCCAGTCGCCGGAGTTGGCGCGGAAGGTCGCGAGGCGGTCGACCATCGGTTCGGAGGCGACCAGCCAGCCGAGGCGGAGCGCGGGACTGAGCGTCTTCGAGAGCGTGCCCAGGTGGACGACCCGGTCCAGGTCGAGGTGCGCGAGTGCGGGCAGCGGCGCCACGTCGTACCGGAACTCGCTGTCGTAGTCGTCCTCGATCAGCAGGCTGTCCGTGCGTCGCGCCCAGCGGACCAGTTCGTTGCGTCGGGCAACAGGTAGCCGGCCACCGAGCGGATACTGGTGCGACGGCGTGACGTAGACCGCGGCCGCGTCGTCGGGCAGGGCCCCGACCTGCAGCCCGTCTTCGTCGACCGGTACGTCGACGATCTCGAGCTGATGGTCGCGGGCGGCGATGACCGCGTTCAGGTACCCGGGATCCTCGATCGCGATCCGGTCGCCGCGCTCGCGGGTGACCGTGAACAGCAGCCGCAGTCCGTGCACGGTCCCGTTCGTGACGAGTACGTTCTCCGGGCCGCAGGCGATCCCGCGGACCCGGGCGACGTGGTCCGCGAGCGCGGCGCGGAGCGCGGGCAGCCCGGCGGCATCGTCATACCCACGCGGTGGCGACTGCGTCGACACCACCCGCCACGCGCGCCGCCACCCCGGGTCGGGCGTCGGCGGGATGAACGGAATCCCCGGCCGCAACGTGAGCAGGTCCGCGTCCGGATCCGACCGGTGTTCCCCACGACGTCGTACGGCGGGTTGCAGCGGCGCCACGTCCGTGATGAACGTCCCCGCGCCCGTCCGGCCCTCGATCCATCCTTCCGCGTGCAACTGGTCGTACGCCGCCTGCGTCACCGACCGCGACACCGACAGCTCCCGGGCGAGGTCCCGCGTCGACGGCAGCCGATGACCCGCCTGCAGCCGCCCGTCCAGCACAGCCGCGCGGTACTGCTCGGCCAACTGCAGATGCAGCGGCACCCCGGAGCCCCGGTCGATCGTCAGCGGCAGTGAACTCTGCACGCAGACTAGGATCTCAGCATGGTGATGGCCGCGGAGGACGTGTCTCGCTTCGAGCAGTCCCGGCATCGGCTCGAGGCCATCGCGTACCGGATGCTCGGTTCTGCCGCCGAGGCCGAGGACGCCGTCCAGGAGACGTTCCTGCGCTGGCAGGCCGCCGACGTCGAGCGGATCGACGTACCCGAGGCCTGGCTGACCAAGGTGCTGACCAACCTCTGCCTCAACCAGTTGACGTCCGCCCGCGCGCGGCGGGAGACGTACGTCGGCCAGTGGCTGCCCGAACCGCTGCTCGACGGCGACCCGATGCTCGGCCCGGCCGACACCGTGGAACAGCGCGAGTCGGTGTCGTACACCGTGATGACGCTGATGGAGCGCCTCACGCCGAACGAGCGCGCCGTCTACGTCCTGCGGGAGGCGTTCGACTACCCGCACCGCGAGATAGCCGAGATCCTCGAGCTGACCGAGTCGGCCAGCCAGCAACTGTTCCACCGCGCCAAACAGCATCTGGCCGAAGGTCGCGCCCGGACCGAGGTCGACGCGGCCGTCGCCCGGCGGATCGTCGACGAGTTCATCGCCGCCGCGACCAGCGGGCAGACCGACTCGATCGTGCGGCTGCTGACCGCCGACGCGGTCTCGATCGGCGACGGCGGCGGCAAGGTGCCGGCCCGGACCAGCGCGATCGAGGGTGCGCTCCAGGTCGCCCGGTTCCTCCGCGGCCTGTTCAAGCCGAGCGAGGCCAAGCGCCTGTACGTCGGCGGTACGGCGGACGTCTACGCCTGGCCCGTCAACGGCGAACCGTCGCTCGTGGTGCTGGCGAACGGCGAGGTCATCGGGGTGATGTGCCTCGAGGTCACCGCCGACGGCATCACCTCGGTCCGCACCCAGGCGAACCCGGACAAACTGGCCCGGGCGACCGAACTGTTCGCCGCCTCCGACCACGGAGAGCCGCTGCTGACGATCCTGTGAGCTGCTTCACACCAAGACCTGTCATGAAACCGCGGTCTGCCCGGTTCAAAGGGCAACACCGCAACAGACAGGAGCACTGATATGAAGCACCGCATCGTCGTCCTCGGCGCCGGGTACGCCGGAGCCGTCGCCGCCGGCCGCCTCGCCGCCCGGCTGTACCGCGACGAGGTCGCGATCACGCTGGTCAACGCCGAGCCGGACTTCGTCGAGCGGGTCCGGATGCACGAGCTGGCCACCGGGCGGGACCTCAAGCCGCGGCCGTACGACGAACTGTTCGCCGGCACCGGCGTCGAGCTGAAGGTCACCAAGGTCACAGGGGTGGACGTGGACCGCAAGACGGTCGCGCTCGAAGCCGAGGAGCTCGAGTACGACACGCTCGTCTACGCGCTCGGCAGCGGCTGGAACTCGCAGGGCGTCCCGGGCGCGGCCGAGCACGCGTACCAGATCGCGAGCCGCCCGGGCGCTCTCCGGCTGCGGGAGAAGCTGGCGTCGCTGACGGCCGGACAGAGCGTGACTGTGGTCGGTGGCGGTCTCACCGGCGTCGAGTTCGTGACCGAGCTGGCCGAGTCGCGGCCGGACCTCGACGTCGCGCTGGTCGTCCGCGGCGAGCTGGGTGACTGGCTGTCGGCGGGCGGACGCCGGCACCTGCGGAAGGTCTTCGACCGGCTGCGCATCACCGTGCACGAGAACGCCGCGGTCACGCGGGTCGACGAGGAGAAGGTGACGACCGACGGCGGCATGATCCCGGCGGCGGTGACGGTCTGGACGGCCGGGTTCGCCGTACACCCGATCGTGCGGACGACTTCGCTCGAGGTCAGTGACACCGGGCGGATCGTGGTCGACGAGACGATGCGGTCGGTCTCGCACCCGGACGTCTACGCGATCGGCGACGCGGCGTACGCGATGGGCTCGAAGAACAAGCCGCTGCGGATGTCCTGCGCGTCCGGCCAGCCGATGGCGTGGCAGGCGGCCGACTCGATCGCGGCCCGGCTGACCGGTGGCAAGCTCCCGCACGCGCCGCTCGCGTACTTCAACCAGTGCATCTCGCTGGGCCGCAAGGACGGGCTGATCCAGTACGTGACCAGCGACGACCGCGCTGTCAACGCGACCCTGACCGGCCGGATCGCCGCCGTCTACAAGGAGCTGATCTGCAAGGGCGCCGCCTGGGGTGTCGCGAAGCCGACCCTCGGCCTGCCGGTCCGGCGCCGCCACGTGGTCCGCCCCGCCGTCCCGCTGCACGAATGGACTAGCTGATTCGTACCGCAATGGCCCGTGCCGCCAGGCCACTGCGCGGCGAACCTGGGTACATGACCAGATTGCAGCCGACCGCCCGGACGTCCCTCCGCCGCTCGAAGGAACGCGCCGCCACCGATCGCCAGGCGTTGTACGACGTGTTGCTCGACGGCATGTTCTGCCACCTCGGCGTGGTCGTCGACGGCGACCCGGTCGTACTGCCGACGGCGTACGGCGTGGACCTCGAGCGCGGGGTGGACGGGACGCTGTACCTGCACGGCTCGGTCGCCGCCCGCAGCATGGTGGCCGCGCCGCACCGGACGGTCTGCGTCACGATCACCCACGCCGACGGGCTGGTGCTGGCGCGGTCCGCGTTCCACCACTCGGTAAACTACCGGTCCGCGGTGATCTTCGGCGTACCGCGGCTCGTCACCGACCCGGAGGAGAAACTGCACGGCCTCAACCGGATCGTCGACCACCTGGTCCCCGGCCGGTCGACCGCGGTACGCCCGCCCAACCGGAAGGAGCTGGCGAAGACGTCCGTACTGGCTCTCTCGCTGACCGAAGCCTCGGTGAAGACCCGCTCCGGCGCCGCCAGCGACGACGAGGAAGACCTCGACCTGCCGTACTGGACCGGCGTCATCCCGCTGCACGTCGTCGCCGGCGAACCTGAGAACAACCCCGACTGTGACCTGCTCGTCCCCGCCCACGTCCGCACCCGCGCCAACCTGCTGGGTGCACCCAGCTAGGCGACGGTGCCCTTGTTGTAGTTCTTCTGGGCCCAGAGGTAGCCGACGATCGCGATCACCACGCACCACGCCGCGGCGAGCCAGCCGTTGGCGTTGTCCAGCGGCGTTCCCAGCAGCAGGTGCCGCAGGGTGTCGATGATCGGAGTGAACGGCTGGTACCGCGCGAACCAGCGGATGCCGCTCGGCATCGCGTCCAGCGGGATGAACGTGTTGCTCAGGAACGGCAGCAGCAGGCTGATCGGCAGTACGACGTTGCTCGCGGCCTCAGGTGTCTTGCTGGTCAGCCCGAGCGCGATCGCGAACCAGGTCAGGCCGAAGGTCAGCGCGATCATCAGCACCGCCGCCAGCAGCCAGTCGACGACGGACGCGTCCGGGCGGAAGCCGATCAGGATCGCGAATCCGACGACCAGCGCCAGGCTGACGATCGTCACCAGCACGTTGCCGAGCACGTGCCCGGTCAGTACGGCGGGCCGGAAGATCGCCATCGTCCGGAACCGGGCGACGATCCCCTCGGTCATGTCCATGCAGACCGCGACCGCGGGCGACATCGTCCCGGACGCGATCGACATCAGCAGGATCCCCGGGGTGAGGAAGTTGATGTACTCGCCCCGCCCGACGCCGCCGAGGCCGTGCGCGAAGGTGTTGCCGAAGACCAGACCGAACAGCAGGATCATGATCACCGGCATCCCGAGGGCGCCGAGGGACAGGCCCGGGTACCGCTGGGCGTGCCGCAGCGTGCGGCGGAGCATGGTCGAAGTGTCCTGGAGTGCGTAGCTCATGATGCGGTCACCGTTTCGTTGGGCTTGGTGGGCTTGGCGGGCTGACCGGTGACGGCGAAGAACACGTCGTCGAGGTCAGGGGTGTGGACAGTGAGTTCGTCGACCTCGAGCGAGGCGTCGTCGATCCGGGCCAGCAGGTCGCGCAGCGCGTGCACGCTGCCGTCGTTCGGTACCTGCAGCACCAGCGCTTCGTGGTCCGGTACGGCGCTCGGCAGCACCTGGGCCGCGAGTGCGAGCTCGTCAGGCGAGGTGAACCGGAGCCGGATGTGGCCGCCCGGGGCGAGCCGCTTCAGTTCTTCCGCCGTACCTTGGGCGACGAGCCGGCCGTGATCGAGGACCGCGATCCGGTCGGCCAGCTGGTCGGCCTCTTCGAGGTACTGCGTGGTGAGCAGGACCGTGACGCCGCCGGCGACCAGGTCGCGGATCATCGTCCACATGCTGTGCCGGCTGCGCGGGTCCAGACCCGTGGTCGGTTCGTCCAGGAAGATGATCCGCGGGCGGCCGACCAGCGTCATCGCGAGGTCGAGCCGGCGCTTCATGCCGCCGGAGTACGTCATCGCCAGTTTCTTGCCGGCGTCGGTGAGGTCGAACTGTTCGAGCAGTTCGTCCGCCCGGCGGCGGGCCTGCTGCTTGCCGAGGTGGTACAGGTCGGCCATCAGGATCAGGTTCTCCCGGCCGGTCATCAGGCCGTCGACTGCGGAGAACTGGCCGGTGACACCGATCGCGGCGCGGACCGCTTCCGGGTCCTGCCGCAGGTCGTGCCCGGCCACCCGGATCTCACCGGCATCCGCGGTGGCCAGGGTGGACAGGATGCGGACCACGGTGGTCTTGCCGGCGCCGTTCGGTCCGAGCAGGGCAAAGATGGTGCCTTCGGCAACGTTCAGGTCGATGCCGTCGAGCACGAGTTTGTCGCCGTAGGACTTGCGCAGTCCGCGGACGTCGATCGCTGGTGACATGAGGAGTCCTTTTTCGGGCAGGGGGAACCGGCCCATTGGCTCGATGGGTGAATTCGGGCGTGCCTGACCGCCCGGGCGCTCAGCTGGGGGCGTCCGGTGGTCCGGCTTCAGTTAGATGTCGAGGTCTTCGACGGCCGGTTGTTCGGCGGCTTCCTCGACCAGTTCGTAGAGGTCTTCCGGGATGAGTGCGCGAAGCTCCTCGACGGTGTCCACGACGTACAGCGTGGCTTCGCCCTGCGCCATGCTCCAGGACTGGTCGGAGCTCCAGTTGCCGACCCAGGAGCGCCAGCCGGTCAGGTACCGCTCGTCGTCGGCGCCTTGCTTGAACTGGTTGCGCCGGTCGGCGTGCAGGACGAACTTGCCGGTGCGGCTCCGGTACACCTGGAAGGCCTCGTACCCGGTGCTGCTGGAGCGACCGCCCTCGGCGAGCAGTACGCCGGAGAACCGCTGCTTGCGGCCGGTGCCCCGGCCCACCCGCACGGTGATCTCGTCGTACCCCTCGAGCCGGCCCTCCTCCATCTCGACGTACTTCCGCAGTGCGATCGAGATCGCCGAGGACAGGTTCCCGGCGATCTCCTGAGCGCGCTTGTACAGCGGCAGGTCGTCGTCGGACACGTAGATCGTCTTGTTCGGCATACGCAGAACTATACGCAGACGTCTCCGCATATGTCTACGTAGAGATGTACGTAGATACGCGGGCCTGCCGGGCCCGGACGATCATCAGGACGCTGGCCAGCACTCCGGTGGCGCCGAGGACGATGAGACGGGTGTCCCCTTTCCACAGCCCGAACGTCAACCAGCAGGACAGCTCGCCGAACACCAGCCCCCAGGTGCCGATCGAGATCCCGGTCGGCCGGGCGGTGCGATAGGCCGTCCACAGCGAAGGCGTTACCTGGACGATCGAGGCCGCGGCCAGCAGGGTGCCGAGTGCGATGCGGCCGCCGAGGACCGTGGCAACGATCAGCAGTGCGCACCACGTCGCGATCGGGGCGATCGCGCGGCGGTTCAGGGCGCCGCGGCGCAGCAGCAGGACCGAGAGCGTGCCGGCCAGCGTGGCCGCGGCGGTCGAGGGCAGGCTTGCGGTCCAGTAGCCCGAGGCCATGAAGTAGCCGAACCAGGCGGCGTTGTTGATGCTGGTCAGCGTTGCCCAGGACCAGGACACTCCCGCGGTGTCGCCGGTGCGCCGCAGTTTGACGATCTGCGGCAGGTACTGCGGAATGCCGAAGCAGGCGGCGACCAGAGGCAGGAAATCGAGCATGACGCAAGATTACGTCTGATCGATCGAAAGAATCGTGCGAATTCCTGCCGATAATGGTCGCGCGGCGATAGGATTCTTGCTGTGGATGCCATCGACCGACAGATCCTTGCCGTGCTCCAGACCGAGGGCCGGCTGACGGTGACCGAGTTGGCTCAGCGGGTCGGGCTGAGCGCGGCGCCGTGTCATCGCCGGCTACGGGAGCTCGAGAAGGCCGGAGTGATCCGTGGGTACCGCGCTCTCGTCGACGGAGCGGCAGTCGGGCACGGGTTCGAGGTGCTGCTCGCGGTGACGATCGACCGGGAGACATCGGTGGCGGGCTTCGAGAGCGGGCTCGCGGAGATCCCTGAGGTGGTGCACGCGGAGCGGCTGTTCGGCGAGCCCGACTACTTCGTGCGCGTGGCGACGGCGGACCTCGGCGCGTTCCAGAAGCTCCGGGACGAACGGCTCGCGCGGTTGCCCGGCGTACTGCGCCTGACCTCGACGATCGTGATGAAGAAGATCGTGGACAACCGGCCGCTGCCGACGTGAACGGTGTGGAAACTCAGTTCTTCAAACCTGAGTTATCCACAGATCCGGGCGGGTTTTGGGCGGTTTCCGTGGAAAACTGTGGCTGAAGCTGGGGATTACTTCCCGAAATCGGTGTGCACACCTGGGGATACGGGTGTGGATAACTCCTCAGACCCACTGGGTGGAGACGACGAAGCCGACGGCGATCAGGCCCATGCCGATCAGCAGGTTCCAGTTGCCGAGGTCCTTCATCACCGGGACGTCCTGGCCGGCAACGTAGAAGACGACCAGCCAGGCGAGGCCGAGCAGCCAACACGCCAGCATCAGCGGCGCGACCCAGACACGCGACTGGGGACGGGGCTTCTTCGGCGTCTTCTCCGCCTTGACCTTCTCGGTCTTCTTCTTGTTGCGACTGCTCGACTCGGGCACGACGGAACTCCTTGTAAGGACGCATAAGCTAACCGCTGACGTTCGGTGCGGGTTAGCGTAGTGCAGAGACCAATGTAGGGATCACGGGTGCGTAGGTTCAGGCGGATTTCGTTGTGGCGCGCGGGCGCGCCGCTGGCGCTGATGTGTGCCGGTCTGCTGTTCGCGACCAGCGCCACCAACGCCCGGGGTACCGACCTGCGTCCCAGCCGCAACACTACGCTCGCGGGTCTCGTCGAGGAACAGAGCCGGCGCAGCGCCAGCCTGGTCAAGCAGCACGCCGCGCTGACCCACGACATCGAGGCGCTGCAGGCACAGCAGGGATCGATCGACCCGAAGCTGGCCAAGCAGTTCGAGGACCTGTCCGAACAGGTCGGCACCCGCCCGGTCGTCGGCCCCGGCCTCACCGTGACACTGCGGGATGCACCACCCGAGGTGGTCAAGGACAACCCGGACGTCGACGAGAACTGGCTGGTCATCCACCAGCAGGACATCCAGGCCGTGGTGAACGCGCTCTGGGCCGGCGGCGCCGAGGCGATGACGATCCAGAACCAGCGGGTCATCTCCACCACCGGGATCAAGTGCGTCGGCAACTCCGTCGTACTCCACGGCGTCCCGTACCTCCCGCCGTACAAGATCACCGCGATCGGCGACCGGCGGAAGCTGCAGAAGGCACTCAACGACTCGCAGTACATCCAGAACCTGCAGGACTACGTCGTGCGGTTCCAGCTCGGGTACGACGTGAAGAACGAGTCGTCCGTCCAGCTGCCGGCCTACGAGGGCACCCTGGACCTGCAGACCGCGACCGTCCCGGGCTTCCCGCACACGCCCTCGGTCAGCCCGTCCGTGACTGGAAGATAGCTGTCACAATGGACCGCATGCCGCGGATCCTCGTCGTCGACAACTACGACTCCTTCGTCTACAACCTGGTGCAGTACCTGCAGCAACTGCAGGCCGACACCACCGTGCTGCGCAACGACGAAGTGACCCCCTGGCAGGCCGCCGAGTACGACGGGGTGCTGCTCTCCCCCGGCCCGGGCACGCCGGAAGAAGCCGGCGCCTGCGTCGACATCGTGAAGGAAGCGGGCGGGAAGGTCCCGATCTTCGGGGTCTGCCTCGGCCTGCAGGCGATCGGCGTCGCGTACGGCGGCGTCGTCGGCCGCGCGGACGAGCTGCTGCACGGCAAGACCAGCCAGGTGTTCCACGACGGCGCCGGTGTGCTGTCCGGCCTCCCGTCACCGTTCACCGCGACCCGGTACCACTCGCTCGCGATCGCCCAGGACAGCGTCCCGGACGTCCTCGAGGTGACCGCGCGGACCGAGGCCGGCGTGATCATGGCCGCCCGGCACCGCGAACTCCCGGTCGAGGGCGTGCAGTTCCACCCTGAGTCCGTGCTCACCGAGGGCGGCCACCGGATGCTCGCGAACTGGCTGACACTGTGCGGCGACCCGGACGCGGTCGCCAAGTCGGCCGGCCTCGCACCGGTCGTCAGCTGATCCCAGAACCGAAGAACCCCCTCGAAGCGGTGGCTTCGAGGGGGTTCTGGCTGTTCGGGATCAGCCGCCCGGCAGGGTGATGGTCGGCGTGGTCGGATCGGTCGGGTCGGGCGTCGGTGAGGACGGCGGCGGCGTCGGCTGGTTCTGGTGGTTGTTCACGGTCAGCGTGATCAGCGTGCCCTTCGGCGCCTTGGTCCCGGCCTGCACGCTCTGCTTGACGACCGTCCCGTCGGGCGCGTTCGGGTCGTCGACCGAGGCGTACCCGACCCGGAAGCCGGCGTCGGTCAGCGTCTTGGTCGCGTCGTCGGCGATCTGGGTGACGACGTTCGGTACGTCGACGTTCACCACGCCGCTCGACACCGTCAGGGTGAACTCGGTGCCCGGCGGGTAGGTGCCGCCCGGGTCCGGGCTGACCGCGATCACGGTGCCCTTCTTCTGGTCGCTGTCCGCCTCGATCGACTGGTCCTTGACCTTGAACTGGCCCTTGGCGTCCTCGATCGCCTTGCGCGCCTTGGACTCGCTCAGGCCGATCACGTCCGGTACGCCGTACGCGTTCTGGCCGGCCGAGACGACCACGGTGACCGTGGAACCCTTCTGCGCCTGGGTGCCCGCGTCCGGCGTCTGCCGGATGATCAGGCCCTTGCCGACCGAGTCGCTCTTCTCCGACGAGGTCTTGATCTGCAGGCCCTGCGCGGTCAGCAGTTGGGTCGCGTCCGGCACCGACTTGTTGGAGACGTCGGGCACGCTGACGGTCGCCGGCGGCGTGTTGGACGACGTCGCGCCACCACTGGAGTTGTTGTCGTTGTTGAGCTTCGAGAACAGCGCGTACGCACCGATGGCGACCGCGACGATCGCGAGCCCGAGCAGGAAGTACGCCAGGCCGCGGTTGCGGCGGGAGCGATCGTCCGGCAGGTCCTCGAGGTCGTCACCGCCGGGCGGCAGCAGGTCGTTCCCGCCGGTCGGCCGGAACTGCTGGGTGGCAGCGGCCGGCGCGATCGCGGTCGGCTGCATCGCCCGGGTCTCCGCGACCGCGGCCATCGGTGCGGTCACCTGCTGACCGGCCAGCACCCGGTGGATGTCGGCCCGCATCTCGGACGCGCTCTGGTACCGCTCCTCGCGGTTCTTCGCCAGCGCCTTGAGCACGACGGCGTCGACCTCCGGCGGGATCTCCGGGTCGAACGACGACGGCGGCAGCGGCTGCTCCCGGACGTGCTGGTACGCCACCGACACCGGGGACTCGCCGACGAACGGCGGCCGGCCGGTGAGCAGTTCGTACAGCAGACAGCCGGTCGAGTACAGGTCGGAACGCGCGTCCACGGTCTCGCCGCGGGCCTGCTCGGGCGACAGGTACTGCGCGGTGCCGATCACGGCCGCGGTCTGGGTCATCGTGGAGGACGTGTCGGCGACCGCCCGGGCGATGCCGAAGTCCATCACCTTGACCTGACCCTGCGGGGTCAGCATCACGTTCCCGGGCTTGATGTCGCGGTGCACGATGCCGGCCCGGTGGCTGTAGTCGAGCGCCTCGAGCACGCCGGAGGTGATCTCCAGCGCCCGCTCCGGCATGATCTTGCGGCCCTCGCGGATCAGGTCACGCAGCGTCTTGCCGGTGACGAGCTCCATCACGATGTACGGGATCGTGACGCCGGAGCCGTTCGGGTCCGGCTCCTCGCCGGTGTCGTAGACCGAGACGATCGTCGGGTGGTTCAGCGACGCGGCCGACTGGGCCTCGCGCCGGAACCGGGCCTGGAACGTGGCGTCGCTGGCCAGGTCCACCCGCAGCCGCTTGATCGCGACGCTCCGGCCGAGCCGGTTGTCGACGCCCCTGCGGACCTCGGCCATGCCGCCGCGGCCGAGCGGTTCGCCTTCTTCGTACCGGCCGCCGACGAGACGTGCCTGCGATGTCATGACCCAGCCTTCCAACCAGTCCGGAAAAACAAACTCAACTTGCCCACCGTAGCGATCGCCACACCTGGGTCCCCGTTGGAAAGACGCCCTGTCATCGCATCATTCCGTATCGTGCTCATTGGCCCAGCACCGCCTCCATCACCTTCTTGGCGATCGGAGCGGCCAGGGTGCCGCCGGCCACGTCGGTGCGCGGGACGTTCGCGTCCTCGATCAGCACCGCGACCGCGACCTTCGGGTCGTCCGCCGGTGCGAAGGCGGTGAACCAGGCGAACGGCGGGCGGTCCTTCGACGTCTGCGCCGTACCGGTCTTGCCGGCCACCTGGACCCCGCTGATCCGGCCCGGCTTGCCGGTGCCGTTGTTCACCACGTCGACCATCATCGCGGTCAGCTGGCTCGCGACCTCCGGCGTGACCGCCTGGTGCAGCGACTCCGGCTTGGTCTCGGAGACCGTCTTCAGGTCCGGGGTCTTCACGTTCTCGACCAGGTACGGCTTCATCACGTTGCCCTTGTTCGCGATCCCGGCCGCGACCATCGCCATCTGCAGCGGCGTGGCCTGGACGTCGAACTGGCCGATCGCGGACTGCGCGGTCTGCGGCTCGTTCGGGTCACCGGGGAACTGGCTGGTGGCGACGGCCGGCAGCTCGGTCAGCGGCCGGGCGCCGAAGCCGAACTTGGCGGCCTGCGCGTTCAGCGCGTCCGCGCCGAGGGCCATGCCGACCGTGCCGAAGGCGGTGTTGCACGAGTAGCGCAGCGCGATCGTCAGCGTCGCGCTGTTGCTGCCGCCGCAGTTCCTGCCGTCCTCGTTCACCAGCGGAACCGTGGTCTGCGGGAGCGGCAGCTCGGCCGGTGAGTTCACCTTGCTCTCCGGCGTGTACTTGCCGCTGGACAGTGCGGCCGCGGCGGTGACCAGCTTGAACGTCGAGCCCGGCGGATACAGCTCCTGGACCGCGCGGTTCGACAGCGGCTTGTTCTTGTCCGCGTTGAGGCTCTTCCAGGCCGCGGACACCTTGTCGGTGTCGTGCGAGGCGAGCTGGTTCGGGTCGTACGACGGCCGCGTGGCCATCGCGAGGATCCGCCCGGTCTTCGGCTCGATCGCGACCACCGCACCGGTCTTCCCGGCCAGGCCGTCGTACGCCGCCTGCTGGGCCGCCGCGTTCAGCGTCAGGGTCACGCTGCCGCCCTGCTGCGGGCGGTTGCTGATCACGTCGATGATCCGCCGGAACGCCATCGACGGGTCCGACCCGTTCAGCTCCGAGTTCATCGTCAGCTCGATGCCGCCGCGTCCGTACAGGTAGGAGTAGAAGCCGGTCACCGGTGCGTACACCGGGCCGGACGCGTACTTGCGCTGGTACTTGAACCGGTCGTTCGACGGGTCGCTCTTCGCGACCGGCGTACTGCCGATCAGGATCGGGCCGCGGTTCACCGAGAACTGCGAGTCCCGGACCCGGTTGTTGTCGTTGCGGCCGTTGATCTCGCTCGCGCGGAAGGCCTGCAGGTACGTCGAGTTGGCCATCAGCGCGAGCATCAGGATGATCGCCGCCACGGCCAGTCGTCGGATCGCCGAGTTCATGCCTTCTGCACCGCCATCGCGATCGTCTCGTCGGAAACCGGGGCGGCCGGCGTCTGCGGCCTCCGGGCCTGGTCGCTGATCCGCAGGAGCAGCGCGATGATCGCCCAGTTCGCGACCAGCGACGTACCGCCGAGGGCCATGAACGGCGTGGTCAGACCGGTCAGCGGGATCAGCGCGGTGACACCGCCGACGATCACGAACACCTGCAGTGCGAACGACATCGCCAGACCGGTGGCGACCAGCTTGCCGAAGATGTCCCGGCAGCCGAGTGCGGTCCGCAGGCCGCGCTCGATGATCAGCGTGTAGACGAGCAGGATCGCGATCAGCCCGGTCAGGCCGAGCTCCTCGGCGAACGACGAGATGATCATGTCGCTCTGCGCGAACAGCGTGGCCTCCGGGTGGCCCTGGCCGAGACCGCGGCCCAGGACACCGCCCCACGCCTGCCCCATCAGGCCGAGTTTGATCTGGCCGCCGTCGATCGCCCACGGGTCCAGCCAGTCGGTGATCCGGCGGTGCACGTGGCCGAACGTGGCGTACGCGAAGTACGCACCGCCGGCGAACAGCAGGCCACCGATGAGCAACCAGCCGGCCCGCTCGGTGGACACGTACAGCAGGAACAGGAACAGGCCGAAGAACAGCAGCGACGAACCGAGGTCGCTCTCGAACACCAGGACACCCAGGCTGACCGCCCAGGCGATGCCGATCGGGCCGAGGTCGCGGGCCCGCGGCAGGTCCAGGCCGAGGAACCGGTGCCCGGCGAGCGTCAGCACGTCGCGTTTCACCACGAGATAGCCGGCGAAGAACACGACCAGACAGATCTTCGCGAACTCCCCTGGCTGGAACGACATGCCGGCCAGCCGGATCCAGATTCGGGCGCCGTTGAGGTTCACGCCGAGGCCGGGGATCAACGGCAGGACGAGCAGTACGAGACCGGCCAGGCCGGCGGTGTAGGTGAGTGCCTGCAGGCGACGGTGGTCCCGGATCACCAGGATCACGACCAGGAACAGTACGACGCCGACGGCGGTCCAGGTGATCTGCTGCGGCGCGGCCGGGGCCTTCGGAGCCTTGCCGCGCGCCTCCGCCAGAAGCGCCAGGCCGAGGTCGATCCGGTGGATCATCGCGACGCCGAGACCGTTCAGGAGGACGGCGCACGGCAGCAGCACCGGGTCGGCGTACGGCGCCCGGTACCGGAGCGCGAGGTGCGCGATCAGTGCGAGCAGCCCCATGCCGGCGGCGTAGTACCCGGTGCTGGCCGGGACGGAGTTCTGGACCGTGAGGCCGATGTTGACGTACGCGCCGACCGCGACCGCGACGGCGATCACGAGCAGCAGCAACTCCACCCCACGCCGGGTACGCGGGATGATCTGGATTACGGACGTCGACGCGATGCTCATCGGACCCCGTCACAGTTGTCGGGATCGACCGGCGCGCTCGGCGTCGTCGTCGGAGTCGTGACCGGAGCTGTGGACGGCTTCGGCGGGGTCTTCACCGGTGGCTTCGAAGCAGGAACCGTGGTCGATGGCTTCACCGTCGGCTTGGGTGTCGGCGTCGGGGTCGGCTTGGTCTTCGCGGCGCACTGGGCAGCAGTTTGCTCCAGCGTCGCGACGATCGATCGCGCTCCGGCCAGGTTGTCCGCCTGGATGTTGCCCTCCACCTGTTCACGGCTGTACGTCGGGAGCTTGTCAACCTGCAGCGACTGCCGCTCGTACACCTTCGACAGCGACAATCCGGGCAGGTCCGCCTCGACGCCCTTGAAGATCGCCACGTAGTCGCCGTCAGTGCCGACGTAGTACTGCTTCTGGGTCCAGCTGTAGCCGAACCAGGCGCCGCCGATGATCAGCCCGAGGATCACCACGAGTACGGCGATCCGCCGCGGCCACGGGAACCGCTTGGGCGGGCGGGGGGCGTACCGCAGCTCTTCGGGGTCGACCGAGCCGCCGTGGCCATCGCCACCGCCGTGCCCGTCAGCACCGGCGCGGACCGCGACCGTCGGCTCGGGGCGACCGGTACTGCCCTGGGCCAGCTCGGCGGCCGCGCCGACCAGCTGCGGCTGGGTGCCGCTCGCGGGCGCGGTCTCGACCACGTCCGCGACGACACAGGTGACGTTGTCGTTGGACCCGGCCTCGAGCGCGTGCGTGATCAGGTCGACGACGACGGAGTCCGGCGTACCGGAAGCCATCGAGGCGGCGATCACGTCGTCGCTCACGTAGTCGGGCAGGCCGTCGCTGCACAGCATCAGCCGGTCACCGGCCCGGACGTCGAGGATCTGCAGGTCCGGATCGGAGTCCGGGCGGCCGTCCAGGACCCGGAGGATCAGGTTCCGGTGCGGGTGGGTGAAGGCCTCCTCCTGGGAGATCCGGCCCTCGTCGACCAGCGACTGCACGAACGTGTGGTCGTGGCTCAGCTGCTGCAGTTGCCCGTCGCGCAGCCGGTACGCACGGGAGTCGCCGAGATGCGCCAGCCCGAGCTGCCGGCCGTCGAACATCAGCGCGGTGACCGTCGATCCCATGCCCTCGCGCTCGGGGTCCTCCTCGACCAGCTCGGACAGCCGCTCGTTCGCGCGGTGCACGGCGCCGGCCAGCGCCTCGATCATGTCCTCGCCGCCGATGTCGGCGGTGTCCAGCCGGCGGATCACCTGCACCGCCGCCGCGCTGGCCACCTCACCGGCGGCCGCGCCGCCCATCCCGTCGGCGAGCAGCAGCAGGTGCGGACCGGCGTACGCCGAGTCCTCGTTGTTGCGGCGGACACGGCCGACGTCGGAAAGGGTTGCGTAGTCGAGCGACAGGGTCATCGGGGCAGGCCTACTTCGCGATGTTCAGCGTCGTCCGGCCGATCCGGATCGATCCGCCGATCTCGGCCGGGACCGGGCGGGTGACCCGCTGACCGTCCAGGTACGTGCCGTTGGTGGAACCGAGGTCCTCGACCCACCACTGGCCCTCGGACTGGAACAACCGGGCGTGCCGGGTCGAGGAGTAGTCGTCGTCCAGCCGGATCTGGCAGTCCGACCCGCGGCCGATGATCACCGGCTCGTCGACCAGCGACGCACCGACCCCGGCCTGCGGCCCGTCCGCGATGGTCAGCGACCCGGGCAGGCCCTTGCGCTTCTTCACCGGCTTCGGCGGCTTCGGGGTCCGGGAGTTCTGCTGTGCGACCGCGGCCGCGGCCCGGCTGTCCACCTTGGCGCCGAACAGGTCGGACCTGATCACGGACAGCACCGCGAGGACGAACATCCACAACAGGGCCAGGAACCCCAGTTTGATCAGGGTCAGGGTCAGTTCCGACATGGAAGGACAATCACCACCCGCTGCTCGGCGGCTGGGCCATCGGCTCGTCCGCCAGACGCAGCGTCATCGTCGTGTTGCCGATCCGGACGGTGGAACCGTCGGTCAGCTCGGCCTCGGTGGACCGACGGCCGTTCACCAGCGTGCCGTTGGTGGAACCGAGGTCGACCAGCACCACGCGGATGCCGCCAGGACCCTCGGGCATCAGCCGGATCTCGGCATGCCGGCGGGAGACGCCCGGGTCGTTGATCTGGATGTCCGCGTCGGTACCGCGGCCGAGCACCACCCCGGGAGGGTTGACCGGACGGCGGCGGCCGTTCACCTCGAGCATCACCTGCGGGTGGCCGCGGCGCGGCGCCGGCTGGGCCGGCGGCTGCTGGTACTGCGGAACGACCGGCGGCGGGTTCGGCGGCACGTAGGGCTCCTGCTCGTAGGGCTGGGGCTCGAAGGGCGCGGGCTCGGGCTGCTGGTACTGGGCCGGGCGTCGCTGTGGCGTTCCGAGCGTCTCACTGACCACCCGGAACTTACCGGTCGGGAGGTCGTCCTGCTGGACCAGCTCGATGTCGATCGGCCCGGAGAAGGTGTACCGCTGGATGTCGGCGTGGTCGCGGAGCTCGTTGGCCAGCTCGTGGTTGAGGGTCCGGCCGTACGCGTTCAGCCGCTCGAAGTCGTCCGGTCCCAGCTCGATGGTGAAGTGGTTCGGCACCAGCCGGCGGTCCCGGGAGAGGATCCGCGCGGTGTTGTCGATCTCACGCTTGAGTGCCGCGGCCAGCTCGATCGGCTCGACATCACCCTTGAAAGCGCGCGCGAAGACACCGCTGACAATGCCTTCCAGGCGTCGCTCGAAGCGCTGTAGCGGTCGCACGCCTCCTCCTCCACGGTCGGTACGCCATCCGTCGTCCACCGGTCAGACGGACACACCGGGTACGACGATCGATCGTATCGGGAGGTTCGACCGAACCCGCAATGTGAAGCACCGGTCGAACCCGTGCTACTGTTCCTTCTCGTCGCCAGGAGATCATCTCAGGCGGCAGCGCGCGGGTGGCGGAATAGGCAGACGCGCACGGTTCAGGTCCGTGTGCCCGAAAGGGCGTGGGGGTTCAACTCCCCCCTCGCGCACAGACAAAGTCCCGGTCGATCCGACCGGGACTTTTGCTTTTCCCGGGGCCTTTTCCCGGGCAGATTTCCTCCTTTCGGAGGAGTTGCTCACCTGCGGGACGCGGCCCGCTCCGGGTGGGTCGGGCGGGGGAGTCTGAGGGTGGGGGCGCCGCGGTGTCTGGCGGTGCGGGTGGGGGGTGGTCGCGTACCTGATGGCACGGTTGGGTCATGGCTTGGTTGTGTCATTGGGAAAGCGCTCGCTTCCTTCTCAGGAATCCTGGTTAGGTGGGGGCATGCACGACGGTTCGTTGCTCGATCCGCATGAGGAGCACACCTACCGGCTGCTGGTGGGGCTGTCCGCTGCGCGGGCCGCGGAGCTGGCCGAGGTCGCCGAACTGCCGCCGCACGAGGCCGACGAAGTACTGCAGCGGTTGCAGGCGAAGGGGCTGGTATCGGTCCAGGGAGCCGACGAGCCGGTGTTCCGGCCGTTGCCGCCGGATGTCGCGTTCGGTACGACGCTGCTGCGCCGGCAGGAGTCGCTCGAGGCGGCGCGGCAGACCGTGGCGTCGCTGAGCGAAGAGTTCCGCGCGAGTGCGAGCCGGCGGGACGCGCATCATCTGGTCGAGGTGATCATCGGTACGACCACCCTGCGCGAACGCCTCCGCGACCTGCAGAACTCGGCCCGCGAGGAGATCCTGTGGTTCTGCCGAGCGAATCCGCTCGCGATGCAGGGCGCCGACAACACCGAGGAGTACGGCGCACTGTCGCGCGGGGTGCGCTACCGAGCGATCTACGAACGCGCGCTGATCGAGACACCCGGCGAGCTCGACTCGATCGCCGAAGGAGTCAGCTGGGGCGAGGAGGCGCGGGTGGTCCCGACCCTGCCGGTGCGGCTCGCGATCGTCGACCGGCAGACGGCGATCTGCCCACTGGTCAGGGACGACGAGGCCCGTATCGGTGAGCCGTCGGCCGCGATCATCAGCCGCGGGCAGTTGCTCGACGCGTTGCTGGCGCTGTTCGAGAGTTACTGGGAGCTGGCGACGCCGGTACGTCTGCAGACCGGTCTCGTCGAGTCCGACGGCCTGGACGACTCCGAGCGGCTGCTGCTGTCGCTGCTGGTCGGCGGCGTGCCGGACAAGTCCATCGCCAACCAGCTCGGGATCAGTCGCAGAACTGTCCAACGTCGTCTGGACCGCCTGATGGCGTTGGCCGGTGTGGACACCCGCACCGGCCTCGCCTATCAAGCGGCCAAACATGACTGGATCTAGTTGCTGACTCCGTACGCGCGGATCACGGTCTGCGTGATCTTGGCGCCGTTCGGGCACACTGCCTGCACCTTGAGCGAGACGGTGTCGTGGGCGTTCGGTACGACCGCCAAGTAGTGGCCGGAGGCACCTACTACCGCGAGCCGCCGCCAGGTCGCCCCTTCGTCGAACGAGGCCCATGCCTGCAGTGAGCGAGCCTGTGGCGACGCGAGGCCGATCACGTGGGTACGCGCGCTCACCCGGCCCGTGAGGTCAACCGGAACGGTGTAGCCGACCTGCTGCAGCGCCAGCGGCACCGCCTTGTCGTCCGGCTGCGCGCCCGAACGGAACTCCCAGGAGGTGTCCGTCCGCGTCCCCCAGTTCCATTCGCCGTCTTCGTCGATGCGGGCGGTGGAGACGTCGAGTTTGTACGCCGCGTCGGGGCTGGTGGTGATCACGTCGGCCCAGGCGTTCGGCAGTTCCGCGATGACCTGTCCGTTGCGGGACAGGGTTGCGGACGAGGACGTGGTTTCGCCTCGGGTGTAGTGGCCGGCGGCGTCGACGAAGGTGGGGATACGGAAGGACAGCCGGTCGCCCGTGCGGGTGGACGGTACGCCGGGCGCCGCGGCCGGGCGTACTATCGGGCCGAACCAGGTCTCCTCGGACTTGGTAGGACGGTAGCTCTGAGGCAGCGATGCCATCCCGCCGCTCAGCGGGTTCATCGTGTCCCACGTGTACAGGTGCGACACCCGGTGCTGCCAGAGCGAGTCGCCCGACGTCCCCCACTCCTCGCGGACCTTCGGCGTCTCGACGAAGCGCTGCGAGTCGTTCCAGGAGTACTCCTGCCACGGCCGCCACCCGAACCGCTGCTCCTTGGCCCAGTTGAACCCGCCGTTGTCGGCGTACCGCGTGGTGATCCGCGCGCTGTTCGCCGGCGTCACCTTGTAGTCGATCTTCGCCGGGATGAAGCCGGTCGAGACCTGCTGTACGTCGTACAGGTACGGACTGGAGGTGGTCAGGGTCAGGTCGATCGTGGCGCGGCCGCGTTTCGTGCGGTCGATCAGCTTCTGGCCGTCCTTGGAGGTGGTGACCATCGCGGGGATCGGTTCGCGGTCGCCCGTCGGAGTCCACACCGTCCAGGCGGACCAGTCGGGCGGGCGAATCAGGATGATGCCCGCGGCGCCTGCCTGGGCTGCCGCGGTGATCTGAGCGGTCTCGTCGTCACCGGCCATCACCACCACGGCGCCACGCACACCCTTGAGCGACGAATCCGAGTACACGAGGGGGAAGTGGCGTTTGCCTTCGAAGGCGGGAGATTGGTGCAGGAGGTTGATGTCCAGCGGGCCCGGGACGCCAGGGACAGCCGCCTGGACCATGGGGGCCACGAGCTGCCAGCGCGACGAGAACTCGAACGTACCGTCGCGCACCGGCTTCGTAGGAGTGACGTTGACCTGCTTCACCGTGCTGAAGTGCATCACGCCATGGCTGATCGAGCGGCCGTTGCCGTACACGCGGTGCACGTAGTAGCTCAGTACCGCCTGCTGCTCCGACGGCTTCGGCGTCTCGATCGTGATCGGGACCGCCTTGCGGGCGTCGATGACGACGTCCGTGTCCTTGTTCACCACGATGTTCGGGTCGGTGAACAGGCTCGCCTGCTCGTTCTGCGGGTCGTTGTTCTCGACCAGCGAGTGCAGCAGATACGTGCCTTCCTCGACCTCGGCGGTGTACGTCTGCCCGTCGCCGATCCAGCCCAGTACGTCGGACCGCGCGTTGTCGCCGTACAACGAGACGACCGGCGATCCGGTCGGCCGGCCGTCCAGCCCGATCGCCCGCAGCGTCACCTTGTGCTTCGGGCCGGACCGCAGCGCGCCGACCGCCGTGTGCGTGACCGTTCCATCGGTGCCGGTGGCAACGATCCATCCGCTGTACTGCCCGCGCCCGAGCTTCGCCGGATCGAGCGACAGACCTACGTCGGCAGTCCCGTGCGCGGGCACTGTGACCGAGGGGGTGTGGGTGAATCCCTCCGGCGATGGCTTACCGCTGTCGAGGTTGGTGATCTGCGTGGCGAGATTCAGCGTGACCGGGCTGTCGGCGTCGTTCCGGTACGTGATCGTCCGCGTGCTCGGATCAGCTGACGTCTGCAGACCGAAGTCCGCGACGCCGCTCGCGGTCACCTTCTGCGCGACAGCGCGGGTCAGGTCGACCCGACCGGCGCCCTGTTGGTAGACGGTCTGGCCGGGCTGCGTCTTCGCCTTACTGACCAGCGCGTTCTTCAGCTGGTCGGCCTTCCAGTCCGGGTGCTGCTGCGCAAGCAGGGCGGCAGCACCGGAGACGTGCGGCGTCGCCATCGACGTACCGGAGGCGGCGGTGTAGAGCTCGTCGACCGGGTCGCCCATCGCGGTACCGGCGGCGCGGGCGGCGATGATGCCCACGCCGGGCGCGGTGATCTCCGGCTTCAGGCCCGAGTCGCCGAGCCGCGGGCCGCGGCTGGAGAAGTCGGCGAGCTTGTCCTCCCGGTCCACCGCGCCGACCGTCAGCGCGGCGGCGGCGGCGCCTGGCGTACCGACCGACTCGTCCCGGCCTTCGTTGCCGGCCGCAACGACGAAGAGCGTCCCGGTCCGCGCGGTGATGTCGTCGACCGCCTGGCTGAGCGGGTCGGTGCCGTCGGTGGGGTCACCGCCGAGGCTCATGTTCACCACCTTCGCGCCCGCACCGGCGGCCCACTCCATGCCGGCGATGATCCACGAGTCGTACCCGTACCCGTCGTCGCCGAGCACCTTCCCGACCAGCAGGTCGGCCTTCGGTGCGACGCCCTTGCGGGTACCGCCGGCACCCGCGCCGGTCCCGGCGATCGTCGCCGCGACGTGGGTGCCGTGGCCGAAGTGGTCCTCGGTACCGCTCGGGCTGCCGGAGAAGTCCCGGCTCTCCTTCACCTTGCCCTGCAGGTCCGGGTGGGTCGCGTCGACACCGGTGTCCAGTACGGCGACCTCGACGCCGGAGCCCTCGTACCCGGCCTGCCACGCGTCCGGCGCGCCGATCTGCGGCACGCTCTTGTCCAGTACCGGCTTGACCTTGCCGTCCAGCCAGATCTTCGCGACCCCGGCGTTGAGCGAACGGGCACCGACGGACGGCTTCAACGAGTTCCACAGCGCCGGGAGCTGGTCCTTCGCCACCTCGATCGCGCGGCCGCCGATCGACGGCAGTTGCCGCGTGGTCGTCGTACCGGCGAGGTTCGCCGCGGCGCGGACACCGGGCGTGTCCTTGACGATCAACGGGAGGTCGTCGGCGGCTCCGTACCCGTCGGCGATCAGCTCGTCGACGTCGAACAGGTTGACGTCCAGGACGCCGCTGGAGATGTACGGTACGGCGTCGCTCGGCAGCACGCGGAGGCCGCCGTCGGCCTCGACGGTGTGGAACGAGACGCCTTCCCGTCCGGCGGCCGGGCGGACCGTGGCAGCTTTGTGGCCGCCGCCGGCGTCGGTCACCTGAACCACGTCACCGGTGATCAGCGTGATCGTGGCGGAGTCTCCGGCGGAGTCTGTGGCGACGTGGTTGGCTGGTGGGGGTGCCGCGGCGGACGGGATCACCGTCGCCGCGCCGAGGGCAAGCACCGCCGCCGTGGTCAGCGCGGCGGCACGTCGGGGGAAGGACATGGGCAGTTTCTCCTTCGGGCGGGACAGCCTTCGGACCGAGTTTGCAATCCGTTCACAGGAATCCGGCCTGTCCATCACTGCCGTCCCTGCGACATGGCGCAACCACGCCATACTGTTTGCCTCGCCTCCGGCTCGGCGGGTCATGGGGGCTGTGACTCCCGGCCTTCCCTCGTCGCTCCGGTCGCTGCGCTCCCTCCGCTCCTCAGTCCAGGCCGGGAGGCCCCCATGACCGCACAACAACTGGTCCGCAGGTGGGCATGGATCGGGACGTTCCTGATCGGGGCGGGGTTGTATCTCGCGGTGCTGGCCGTGCTGACCGACACCGGGAACCCGAACCTGTTCCCGACGATGATCCTGCTCGGCGCGCTGGTGGTGCCGTTGACGTTCGTGACGTTCGCGGCCGGCCGGTCCGGGCGCTGGCTGATCGACGGGCCGACCCTCGGCGGCTGCCTGCTGTTCGGGGGCGTGGTCGGTGTGGTAGTCGCCGGCCTGCTCGAGTACGACGCGATGCGACGGCTCGGCGCGCTGCCGATGCTCGGCGTCGGGCTGATCGAGGAGGCCGCCAAGCTGATCGTGCCGACCGTGCTGGTGGTGTTCTTCGGGCACCGGTACCGGACGTCGATCGGCCGCGGCATCGTGATCGGGATCGCGGTCGGCACCGGGTTCGCCGTCCTCGAGACGATGGGGTACGCGTTCGTCGCGCTACTGCGATCCGGCGGGAGTGTCGGCGCCGCCGAGCAGACCCTGTTCATCCGCGGCCTGCTGTCCCCCGCCGGGCACGCCGCCTGGACCGGCCTGACCTGCTGGGGACTCTGGCGCTTCGTGATCGCGCCCACCGGCCGGCACTTCGCCGGCTTCGTCGGGATGTACGCGCTGGCCGTCGCGCTGCACACGGTCTGGGACGGCATCGGCGGCCGGATCACGTACGCCGTCGTCGGTGCGATCTCGATCGGCCTGCTGCTGTACGGCCTCAAGCGCGCCCAGCGCGCCGACCTCCAGTTGGCCACCCGAGGGTATGGACAAGACGTGTCGAAATGAGTACGGTCCGTAACTGCGTCCCGCCTGACGCCACCCTGTCGTGAGGTACCGCCCGCCAGTGGTACCTCGCAGGTAGGTGGGCAGAGCAGGCCGCGGCGGTACGTCACGGCCTGATGGGGGCCCGCTTGCCCAGGTGGGGTGCTGACGGACACTCACTCCGTCGGCGCCCCACCGGTTCAACTCTTCACCTGGTGTTTGTTACGCCGCCCGGGAAGCCGGGCAGACTGACCTGCGTCCACCGGTTCCCAACCGCCCCTGGGAGTTGCCGTGCAACGACTCTTGCGTCCGACGCTGCTGATCAGCGCCGTACTCGCCCTTCTCGGCTTCGGCGTCACGCCGTCGAACGCCGCCACCACGATCACGGTCGCCACCGCTATCGGCAGACAGGACGGCTCGGCCGCCTCCGTCACCGGCTACGTCGTCGGGCAGCCGACCGCGACCAGCACCGTTGTCCGCAGCAACTTCCCGAACGACTACGCGCTGGCGCTCGCCGACACGGCGTCCCAGACCAGTACGTCGGCGATGCTCTACGTACAGATCCCGGACGCGTTCCGCGCGTCGTACGGTCTGCAGAGCAACCCGACGCTGCTCGGCAAGCAGATCACCGTCACCGGCACGCTGACGGCGTACTTCTCGCATCCCGGCCTGAAGAACGCGACGGCCTTCGCCGGCGGGGGCGGTACGTCGGACCCGGGTGATCCCGGCGACTACTACGCCACCGCGACGGGCAAGACCGGCGCCGCGCTGAAGTCCGCGTTGCACGCGATCATCTCGCAGCAGACCAAGCTCAGCTACGACCAGGTCTGGGACGCGTTGAAGGTCACCGACCAGGACCCGAACAACAGCAACAACGTGATCGAGGTCTACTCCGGCCGCTCGATCGCGAAGAGCCTCAACGGCAGTGGCGTCGACGACTGGAACCGCGAGCACGTCTGGGCCAAGTCGCACGGCGACTTCGGTACGGCGACCGGCCCGGGGACCGACCTACACCACCTGCGTCCCGAGGACGTCTCGGTGAACTCGGCCCGCGGCAACCTCGACTTCGACAACGGCGGTACGGCGGTTCCCCAGTGCACCGGTTGTACGGCGGACTCCGACTCGTTCGCGCCCCGCCCGGCGGTCCGTGGCGACGTCGCCCGGATGATCTTCTACATGGCCGTGCGGTACGAGGGCGACGACGGGTTCGCGAACCTGGAGCTCGACGACCAGGTCAACAACGGCACCGCGCCGTACATCGGCAAGCTCTCGGTGCTGAAGGCCTGGGCCGCGGCCGACCCGCCGGACGCGTTCGAGAAGAACCGCAACGAGGTCATCTACAGCCAGTTCCAGCACAACCGGAACCCGTTCATCGACCACCCGGAGTGGATCAGCTCGATCTGGCCGTAGGCCTCACCGGTACGTCTGCAGATCCCGTCCGGCCTGCCCGAGGGCCGGGCGGGTCTCCGGTGGGCGCACAGCGGCCGCCTGCTTCGCTTCGGGTAGCTGGGTGACCTGCGCGATACCGGACTGCGCGGCGGCGAGGCCGAGGCGGGTCTGCACCCACTTCTGGAAGCCCGGGTCGCCGACCTTGACCTGATGGCCGGTGCGGGTCAGCAGGCCGCGCGAGACGAGCTTCTGGGATGCGGCGTCCAGGGTCCACCGCTCCGGCCCCTCGACGCCGGCGCGGGTCGGGATCGGCATCCCGTGCGCGCCGTGCGCGGCGGTCTTCGCGAGCATGTCCTTCTCGGCGGGCGAGCAGTTGTACCAGGCGGCGTCGTACAGCACCCGGGAGCGGAGCTCGTGCCGGCCGGTCGCGGTTGCGGCGATGTCGGCGGTCAGCGTCCGGTCCGGACCGGCCAGCTCGAGCGCCTCGCCGGTCAGCGTCCGCATCCGGCTCGGGTTGCCGTTCGCCGCGGCGATCAGGTGCTCGACCGCCGCCGGGTCGTACCGGATGCCGGCCGCCTCCAGCGGGCGGGTCAACGCCGGCCGCAGCTCTTCGGTGCTCAGCGGGGTGAGCCGGCGGACGTCCCAGCGGGCCGCGTCCATGGTCTCCTTGCCGGCGTCCCCGCCCGATGCCTCGAGCAACCGGCTGGTGGCTTCCTCGCCGCCGGCCGCGATCAGGAACAGCGGCTGCTTGGCCCGGCGCAGCTCCGCCGACAACGAGGTGAGCGTGCTCAGGTCCTGTTTGTCGGCGGCGTCCAGGTTGTCGACCATCAGCAGGATCGGCTGTCCGGTCGGCGCGGCCATCTTGCCGAGCTGCGCGGCGACCTCGTTCAGCGTGGTACCGACGGAGTCCTTGGCCACCCCTTCCCAGGAGGTCTGGACGCCGACCCGCGGGCCGGGCGCGATGCCGAACCGGACCTGGGCGGTGTGCATCTGGTTCTGGGTCCGGACCGCCATCTTGGTCAGGAGCTTCTTCAGTTCCTTCACCTCGCCCGGCGGGAAGCGCTCCTCGAAGGTCTCCAGCTGATCCTGCAGCGCGCGGATCATCCGGGCCTCGATGGACTCGCGCCGGGTGGCGTCCATCCGGATCGAGATCCAGCCCTCCGCGTCGGCCAGCTGTTTGGTCCGGGTCAGCTCGTGGCTGGTCCCGGATCCGGGCGGGCCGGTGAACAGTACCGACGTACCTCTGGGCACCCGCTGGTCGAGCGAGAGCGCCCGGCCGTGCTCGTCCTTGCGGTCGACCTGGTGGACGAGTTTGTCCGCCTGGCCGAACAGCTGGTTCGCCTTCTCCCGCTTGCCGGTCGGGTGTGCCGGTGCGAGCGCGCTCTCGTGGGGTCCGCTGCCCGGCAGCAGCGGCTGGGTGGCCGGCGGCTTCGGGGTCTGGCCGAGGTAGCCGTTCAGCCAGTCCCGGAAGCCGTGGTCCGGGATCGTCACCACGGTGCCGTCGTGTTCGCGGAGCAGCCCGCGGGCGACCAGGTCCTGACGCGCCTCGTCGATCTGCTGCCAGGCCCCGGGGCCGGCGGCCTGGGTGACGGCCGGCATGTACAGCCCGTTCCGGCCCTCGGCGGCGACGCGGGTGAGCAGGTCCTTCTGGGCTCCGGTCGTACCCTTCTGGTCCCACAGGTCCTGGTACAGCTGGGCCGCGTCCGCGTTCACGCGGGCCGTCGCCCGCGCGGCGGTGAAGACCGTGATCCCGTGTTCGCCGTCCCGGTATGCGACGGCGGCGTTGCACAGGTTGCGCAGCCTGGTCGGATGCCCGTTGGCGGCCGCGAGCAGGCTCTCGATCGCGGCGTCCTCGTACGGGATCCGCGCGTCGCGCAGGATCGCGGTGATCGCCGGCCGGAGCTGTTCGTCGCTGAGTGCTCCGAGCTCGCGGACGTCGAACTGGTTCGACGTCGTGGTGGCGATACCGGACATCCGCCGGGACGCCTGCATCAGCGCGGGCGTCGACATCGAGCCGCCCGCGGCGACCAACCAGACCGGGCGGTCGAGACCCTCGATGTGGATCGCGAGCTCGTTCAGACCGGCCCGGTCCTTCTCCTTGGCCCGGTCGATGTTGTCGACGAGCAGCACGATCGGCCGGCCGTCGAGTTCGGTCAGCCTGCCGAGCTCGTCGGCGAAGTCGTTCAGCGTGGTGCCGAGCTTGTCGTACGCCGTGGTGTCCTGCTCGGTCTTGTGGATCGCCTGCACCGGCAGCGCACCGCCACCGACGCGAGTCTCGATGCCGACCCGGGTCTTCCGGCCGCTGCGGGTCAGGTCGTTGACCGTCTTGCGGAGGTTGCGGAGCGGGTCGGGACGCAGTCGCCGCAGCATCCGACCGGCGCTGGTGGCCGCGGGTGCACGCCCCGCGAAGCGGGTCTCGAGTGCGGCCAGGCTGTTCCGGACCGCGCCGGTCAGGTGGTGCTCGAGCGGCATGTCGGCGGAGGCGGACAGCCGGATCGTGGTCCAGCCGTGCTGGGCGGCCAGGTCCTCCGCGCGGTCGAGTTCGCTGCTCTTGCCCATCCCGGGTGGCCCGGTGAACAGGATCGCCTTGCTCTCCGGCAGTTCGTGACCCAGCGAGATCGGATGACCGAGCCGGTCGGTGCGCGTCACCCGGAGGCTGTCGAAGACCTGGGCCATTGGGCAAGCGTGCGGATCGTAGCCGTCGGTGACACTGTCGGTGAGTTACCTACCGGTTAACACTCGACTCCCGGAAATTGAACACGCCGTCCGGACAACCGGTCTATCGGGGCCGCCCGATCGCGCAGTCCTGAGCCGCAAGTGTTGGAGCGCCTCGGCCGGCACTGTCACCCTCGGTGCTATGCGAATCGCTCGAGGAGCCGGGGTCAGCAACTCGTTCACCATCCGAGGGACGTGAGAGATGAGAACCAACCGAGTACTCGCCGCCGCTCTGCTCGCAATACCGCTGATTGCTGCACCCGTGGCGGCGAATGCCTCCCCGGATCCAGACCTGCACATCACCTCGGTGACGCTGAACAAGACCGGCGTCGCCGTCAGCGGCCTGAACACTGTGCCGGTCACGGTGACGGTCAAGGGTTCGTACGCTCCCGGGCCGACGCAGCCCGTGAACGTGATCCTCGAGCGGACCGGAGGCAGCGGCCAGGAGCGCTGGCTGTTCTCGACGAACCTGGTCCGCAACGAGTCGGCCGGTGCGTGGAGCGGTCCGCTGAACGTCCCGTCCACGGCGAACGGCACGTTCAAGGTGACCGGCGTACAGACCGGGCCGTTCTTCCCCGGCAGCGGCAGCATGACAGACCCGACGCCGTACGCCGGCCCGTCGCTCGCGGTCACCGGGACGCACCAGCCGAAGATCACCGCCTCGGTGAACCCGAAGTTGGTGCCGTACGGCAAGCCGTACTCGATCAAGTGGGCGGTCACCGACGCGCAGACCGGTAAGCCGTACGGCAGCCGCGTCCGCGTGGTCCTCGGCATCGACAACGTCTGCGCGGAGTACTCCGGTCCCAGTTACACCAATCTCACCGCCACCGACGGAACGGTGACGAAGGCATACGCGGCCACGGACGCCAACTGGGTCAACTGTCTGCTGCTGCCTGGCAACCCCGCCTCCGTCGGCGGACTGGGCCTCTTCGTGGCGCGTCCGGTCACCAAGCCCACGGTCACCGCGGTGCCGTCGCGGACCAGCGCACCGGTCGGGACGGTCGTCCCGGTGAACGGCGGCGTCTACACGGTGCGACCCGGCTGCAAGGTGTACCTCCAGCGGTTGTACGGCGCGACGCAGTGGCGCAACGTCAGCGCCGCCATGGTCCGCTCCTCCGGGCGCTACACGGTCAACGCGCAACCGGCGTACAAGGGCACCATCCTGTATCGGGCGTGGGTCCCGGCCTGTAGTTCGATCGGCGCCGTCAGCAAGGCCTTCTCCATCCGCGGCACCTGACCGCATTGAGCGGGTGGGTTAGGCTACTTAGGTTGACCTAACCTACCCGCCCGAGAGGACCGTGGTCGCGTGCCGAGCCCCGCACCCCGTCGTAACCGTGTCTGCAAGCGCGCCGTCGTGCGGCGGACCGAGCGGATCACTCCGCACATGATCCGGGTCGTGCTGACCTCGGACGACTTCACCGGCAACGGTTTCACCGACGCGTACGTGAAGCTGCTGTTCTGCAAGGACGGCGTCGAGTACCCGGAGCCGCTGGACATGGGCGTGGTCCGGGAGACCTACCCGGCCGAGCACTGGCCGACGATGCGGACGTACACCGTACGCAACTGGGACGCCGACGCCCGCGAGCTGACCATCGACTTCGTGCATCACGGCGACGAGGGGATCGCGGGACCGTGGGCGGCGTCGGCGCAGCCGGGTGACGTCGTGTGGTTCAACGGCCCCGGAGGTGCGTACACGCCGGACGAGCAGGCCGACTGGCACCTGTTGGTCGGTGACGAGAGCGCGCTGCCGGCGATCGGCGCCGCGGTCGAGAACCTCGCGCCCGGCGCGCGGGCGACCGTCCTGGTCGAGGTGGCGGACGAGGCCGAGCAGCAGAAGTTCGGCGGCGTGGGTGATGTCGACGTGCGGTGGTTCCACCGCGGCGCCGGTGAGCGCGGTGACGGTCTGGTCGCGGCGGTCGAGGCGCTGGACTTCCCCGACGGTACGCCGCACGTGTTCGTGCACGGCGAGGCCGGGTTCGTCTTCCGGATCCGCAAGAACCTCTTCCAGGACCGCGGCCTCCCCCGCGACCGCGTCTCGCTGTCGGGCTACTGGCGCCTCGGCAAGAACGAGGACGGCTGGCAGGCCGAGAAGGCCGAGACCCGCCAGCGCCAGACGGCCTAGCCCGGCTGGTCCGCGCGGCGGACGGTCAGTACGTCGATCAGCGTGCTCGCCTGGTTGGTGGGGAGGACCCAGTCCTCGCCGTTCGCCTGCAGGATGACCGCGGGGCCCGCGGTGGCGGCGGCGTGGCTGATCGCGATCGGGAACTTGAGCCGTTCCGCGCCCGACAGCGAGAACTCGTGGCTGCCGGTGATCGCGGTCAGCGGGTAGCTGCGCGACTGCTGGTCCGAGCGCGGCACCGGGTGCGACTGGATCGTGACATCGTCCGCTCCGACCAGGACGGCGGCCAACGGGATGCCGCGGAGCCGGAAGACCAGCTCGTACGGCGTACTCGCGAGCTCCGGCACGAACGGGACGAGCAGTGCACGATCCGCCGCGCGTGCGAGTGCGAGGCCCGCGACGATCCCCAGGATCAGCCCGGGCAACGCGAGGACTGCCGGCCACCACACTCCGACCGCGAGTGGGAACAGCGTCACCATCAGCCCGGTCAGCCCGCCGAACAACCCGGCGACGCCGGTCCACCAGCGCGGTTGGTACCGGTGCCGGCGGCGTAGTACGAACCCGAGCACGAGCATGCCCAGCGGTACGACGCACCCGATCCACGCAGCCGCCGGACCGCTCGCGGCGATCACCGCGACGACCACCAGCAGCAGCACCGGAATCCCCAGGTACGCCGCCGCCACGATCCCATGCACCCGCCGAAGCCTGCTCTCCACAGGGAAAACCCAAGCACATCCCTGCGACAGCACCTACTGTGCAGGACGTGATCGAGATTCCCGCGAGGCTCATTCGGAACCACAGTGAGAAGGCGTCCGACTGGCTGGACGGTCTGCCGATGGATGTCGAGCGGTACGTCGGTGAGTGGGATCTGACCATCGACGGTGACGTGCTGAGCGGCGAGGCGTCGTTGATCGTTCCCGTCGTACGGCGCGACGGGACGCCGGCCATGCTCAAGCTGCAGTCGGTGAATGACGAGTCCGAGAGCGAAGCGCTGGCACTGCGGACCTGGAACCACGACGACGTGGTCGAGGTGCTTGAGGACGACCCGGCTACGTCAACCCTGCTGCTCGAACGCCTCCAACCGAAGACGCTCGACGACCTGCCCGACGACATCGAGGCGACGCAGATCCTCGCCGAGATCCTCACCCACCTGATGGTCGTCCCGGCCCCGCCCGGCGTCCGGCGCCTCGCGGACATCGCGGGTCAGATGCTGGCGGACGCGCCCGCGATCATCCCGCTGCTGGTGGACCCGGCCGAGCGCGCGCTGAGCCGCCGGCTGGCGGATCGGATGGCGGAGGTGCTGCCGGAGCCCGGCGACCGGCTGCTGCACTGGGACCTGCACTACTACAACGTGATGGCCGCGGACCGGCAGCCGTGGTTGGTGATCGACCCGAAGCCGCTGGCCGGCGACCCGGGATTCGAACTCATGCCCGCGGTGTGGAACCGGTGGCAGGATCTGGTCGCGACCGGTGACGTGCGGCAGGCGATCCGGAACCGGTTCGATCTGATGCTCGACGTGACCGGGATCGAGCGGGACCGGGCGCTGGCGTGGACCGCCGGCCGGATCCTGCAGAACGTGCTGTGGTTCACCGAGGACGGGGACACCCGGATCGAGGACGAGTTGAAGACGGTCGCCGATGCCCTCCTCGCGTGATTACATGATTACGTGACTACTCCCACGCTGTACGAATGGGCCGGCGGGCACGACGCGCTCCGCCGGCTGACCGAGGTGTTCTACGACAAGGTGCTCGAGGACCCGATCCTCGCGCCGGTCTTCGCGCACATGAGCGAGAACCACCGCGAGCACGTGGCGATCTGGCTCGGCGAGGTGTTCCGCGGCCCCAGCCGGTACACCGACGAGCTCGGCGGCTACCCGGCGATGCTCGCCCACCACCTGAACCTCGGCCTCACCGAGGAGCAGCGGGCGCGGTGGGCCGGCCTGATCGCCGCCAGCGCGGACCCGGCCGGTCTGCCCGGCGATCCGGAGTTCCGCTCGGCGTTCGTCGCGTACATCGAATGGGGGACGCGGATCGCGCTTGCCAACTCCCAGCCCGGTGCCACGCCGCCGCCCAAGGCGCCGGTGCCGCACTGGGGCTGGGGCGAGGCGCCGCCGTACCAGCCCTGACAGGAGTCGCGCCCCCACAGGTTGGGTAGAGTCCCGATTCACGCTGTGTCCGCCGGCGGGGATGCGAGGCTTTGTCTGTGACCGCTCAGCTCGAGTACCCCGACGTACAGGATTCCGATGCGCTGTTGTCCGTCCAGGGGCTGTGGAAAGTGTTCGGTCCGAAGCCGCAGCGGGTGCCGCATCGGGCCGAGCTGGCCGCGCTGGACCGGGCCGCGCTGTACGCCAGGACCGGCTGTACGGCGGCGGTCCGCGACCTGAGCTTCGACGTGGCGCCCGGCGAGGTGTTCGTCGTGATGGGGCTGTCCGGGTCGGGCAAGTCGACGCTGGTCCGCTGCCTGACCCGGCTGATCGAGCCGACCGCCGGACGGCTGACGTTCGAGGGTGAGGACCTGCGCGCGGCCGACGAGAAGCGGCTGCGGGCACTCCGGCGGAGCAAGTTCTCGATGGTCTTCCAGCACTTCGGCCTGCTCCCGCACCGCAAGGTGATCGACAACGTCTCGTACGGCCTGGAGATCCGCGGCGAGAGCAAGCCGGATCGCCGCCGCCGCGCCCAGGAGGTGATCGACCTGGTCGGCCTGGCCGGCAACGAGCACCTGTACCCGGAGCAGCTGTCCGGCGGCATGCAGCAGCGGGTCGGCCTGGCCCGGGCGCTCGCGAACGATCCCGACGTGCTGCTGTTCGACGAGCCGTTCTCCGCGCTCGACCCGCTGATCCGGCGGGAGATGCAGACCGAGGTGGTGCGGCTGCACCGCGAGGTCGGCAAGACGATGGTGTTCATCACCCACGACCTGTCCGAGGCGCTCAAGCTCGGCGACCGGATCCTGCTGATGCGCGACGGCGCGGCCGTCCAGCTCGGCACCGGCGACGAGTTGGTCGGTGCGCCGGCCGACGACTACGTGCGCGACTTCGTCCGCGACATCCCGCGCGCCGACGTACTGACGCTGCGCTGGATCGTCCGGGACCCGCGGCCGGACGAGCCGCTCGACGGGCCCGAGCTCGGTCCGGACGTGCTGGTCCGGGAGGCGACCCGGCTGGTCCTGGAGGCCGACCGCCCGGCGAAGGTCGTCGACAACGGCACGCTGCTCGGCGTCATCGGTGACGAGGAGATCCTCGCCGTCGTCGCGGACGCCTGATGGCCGCCATCACCAGCAATGTGGAGGTCGAGGTACGCCGGCCGCGGCGCAGCGTGGTTGTCGGCGTACTGCTCGTCGTCTGGGTCGCGGCGTACTTCGTCCTGCGCGGTATCGACACGCTTGTCCTCGGCGGCCAGGACACGACCGCGCTGCACCGTTGGCTGACCGGGCACCGCGACGACGTCGGCCAGGGCAACGTCTTCTTCGACGCGATCCGGGCGGTCGTCGACCAGTTCGTCGTCCTGCTCCAGGACGCGATCTCGCAGCCGTCGTTCGACCGCCCGGTACCGGTGATCGGCTGGCTCGGCGTAATCGCGATCGCGGCGTACTGCGCGTGGGCCTTCGGCAACTGGAAGGTCGCCGTACTGACCGCCGCCGGCCTCGGCTTCGTCGGCCTGCAGGGGTTGTGGCAGGAGAGCATGGACACCCTCGCGCTGACCATCGCGGCGGTGCTGCTGTCGCTGCTGGTCGCGATCCCGCTCGGGATCTGGGCGGGGCTGTCGAACCGTGCGTTCAAGGTCGCGACGCTGGTCCTCGATCTGATGCAGACGCTGCCGACGTTCGTGTACCTCGCGCCGCTGACGCTGTTCTTCGCGATCGGACCCGCCGCGGCGACGATCGCCACGCTGATCTACGCGGCGCCGCCCGCGGTCCGGTTGACCGCGCACGCGATCCGTTCGGTGCCGGCGGAAAGCGTCGAGGCGGCCCGTTCGCTCGGCTCGACCGGCGGGCAGACGCTGCTGAAGGTCCTGCTGCCGATGTCGCGGTCGACTGTTGTCGTCGGCATCAACCAGACGATCATGGCGGCGCTCTCGATGGTGACCGTGGCCGCCCTGATCGACGCGCCCGGCCTCGGCCAGACCGTGCTGAAAGCGCTGCAGACACTGGACGTCGGCGTCGCGTTCAACGCCGGCCTCGCGATCGTCGTACTCGCGATCGTTCTCGACCGGGTGACGACGGCGGCGGGCGACCGGCCCTGGCGTACGGCGAGCCTGAAGCGAAAGGTTCTGCTCGGCGCGGGCGCGGTCGCCGTACTGGTGGCGATCTGGTTCTCCCGGACGTACGTGTGGGCGGCGGAGTTCCCGTCGGGGGTGAACGTCGGCTCGCGGATCGCGGTCGTCACCACCGACCTGACGAACTGGGTACAGGACGTCTTCGGCGGGTTCACGTACGGCGTCCGCGACGTGGTGACCAATGCGCTGTTGAATCCGCTCGAAGGCTTGCTGACCGGGTCGCCGTGGTGGCTCGTGTCCGTCGTGGTCGTCGCACTGGCCTTCGTGCTCGGCGGGTGGCGAGGCGCCGTACCGGCGGCGGTGTGCTTGGGTCTGCTGGTGGCGACCGGGGTGTGGCACGACAGCATGGTGACGCTGGCGTCGACGTTGCTCGCGACCGTCGTGGTGGTGGCGGTCGGGCTCACGCTCGGCGTGTGGGCCGGGCGGAACCGGCGGGTCGACACCTGGATCCGTCCGGTACTGGACGCGGGACAGACGATGCCGCCGTTCGTGTACCTGGTCCCGTTCCTCGCGTTGTTCGGGACGAGCCGGTTCACCGCGATCGCGGCCGCGGTGGTGTTCGCGGTCCCGGTCACCACCAAGATCGTTGCCGACGGCATCAAGGCGGTACCGGTCGCGACCGTCGAGGCGGCGAACTCGGTCGGCTCCAGCAGTTGGCAGGTGATCAGCAAGGTGCAGCTGCCGGTGGCCCGGCGGGCGATCACGCTCGCGGTCAACCAGGGTCTGATCTACGTGCTGTCGATGGTCGTCGTCGGTGGACTCGTCGGTGCCGGCGCGCTCGGGTACGACGTGGCGGCAGGTTTCGCGCAGAGCGAGTTGTACGGCAAGGGCCTCGCGGCCGGTCTGGCGATCGTGCTGCTGGGCGTGATGCTCGACCGGGTGACGCAGGCCGCGGCCCGCCGTACCCACAACTACGAAGGAGACAAGCGGTGAAGAAACTCCGGTACGCCGGTGTGCTGACGGCGGTCGCGTTAGCGGTCGCGGGGTGCGGTGGGCAGAAGGTCGGTGCGGACAAGCCGGCCGCCGGCGGGAAGGAGTGCGGTTCGTTCAACCTGACCGTCAGCCCCTGGGTCGGGTACGAGGCGAACGCGGCCGTGGTGTCGTACGTGGCGACCAAGGACCTCGGCTGCAAGGTGACGAAGAAGAACCTGGCCGAGCAGGTCGCCTGGCAGGGCTTCGCCACCGGCGAGGTGGACGTGAACCTGGAGAACTGGGGCCACGAGGACCTGAAGAAGAAGTACATCGACACCGACAAGGTCGCGGTCGAGGCCGGCTCCACCGGTGTCAAGGGCGTGATCGGCTGGTACGTGCCGCCGTGGATGGCCGCGAAGTACCCGGACATCACCGACTGGAAGAACCTGAACAAGTACGCCGCGCTGTTCAAGACCTCGGAGTCCGGCGGCAAGGGGCAGTTGCTCGACGGCGACCCGTCGTACGTCACCAACGACGAGGCGCTGGTGAAGAACCTGTCGCTGAACTACAAGGTCGTGCAGAGCGGCAGCGAGACCGCGCTGATCCAGGCGTTCCGGGACGCGGAGAAGAACAAGAAGCCGCTGCTCGCGTACTTCTACGAGCCGCAGTGGTTCTTCAACGAAGTCAAGCTGGTCAAGATCAACCTGCCCGCCTACAAGCCCGGCTGCGACGCGATCCCTGCGAAGGTCGCCTGCGACTACCCGCCGTACGACCTGGACAAGATCGTCTCCAAGAAGTTCGCCGACTCGGGCAGCCCGGCGTACGACCTGGTCAAGAACTTCAAGTGGACCAACGAGGACCAGAACACCGTCGCCCGGATGATCGCCGTCGACAAACTCACCCCCGATCAGGCCGCCGAGAAATGGGTCGACGCCAACCAGTCCAAGGTCAACGCCTGGCTCGGGAAATAACTCTCTCCACGTCGAAGCGCTCGGCGGGCGGCAGCGGTACGCCGACCTGCTGACGCAGCGCTGATGCTTCGGCGAGCAGCGACAGGGCGCGACCGGGATCCTCGGTCGCGCCCGCCAGCCCTTCGAGGGCGAGGGCGATCGCCCGCTTGTCGCCGGTCCGCCGGCCGAGCTCGAGACCGCGCTCGTGCAGTCGCCGGGCCGCGGCGAAGTCGCCGCGCTGCTCGGCGATGTAGCCGAGCTGGTTGTTGATGAATCCGATCCCGGGCGTCCCGCCGACCTGCTCCAACCACGGGAGCCACATGCTGAAGTGCCGTTCCGCGTCGTCGAGGCGGCCCTGGCGGCGCGCGGACAGGCCGAGCCCGACCTCGGCGTACTCCTCGGCGGACTTGTTCGACTGCTCGACCGCCAGCCGCCGGGCCTGCTCGTGCAGCTCGTCGGCGCGGGCGTAGTCGCCGGTCAGCATCGCGATCCGGCCGAGTCCCGCGGTACGGAACGAGACCTCCGTCCACAGTCCGAGGTCCTCCGCGTGTCTGACCGCGTCCTCCAGGTACGCCGTCGCCGTCGGGTAGTCACCACTGATCTCGGCGGCCACGATCAACGCGTACGTCGCCTGCAGCCGTCCCCAGTCGTCGTCGAGCTCCTCGAACAGCTCCAGACTGCGGCGGCTGTCCCGCTGCATCGCGTCCAGGTCCGCGTGCACGATGTTGAGCTGTGCCCGGGTGCTCAGCGCGGCGGCCAGTCCCCAGCGGTCGTCCCGCTCGGTGAAGTGCGCGATCGCCCGGTCGATCCGCTCGCTGAGTACGCCGGGGTCGCCGTACGCCCAGCGGGTCATCGTGAGGAACCAGAGCGCGTGCGGGTCGTCGCCGACCGCCGCGAGCGCACTGTCGCCGACGGCCGCGACATCGGTGCCTTGGGCATCGGTCGCGGTCATGCCGGCCAGCCAGACGGCGGCCTGGGCGCGCAGCGCGGGCGGTTGGCCGGGGAGGTCGAGCGCGGCGGCGAGGGTACGGCGGGCCTCGCCGTAGCGGCCGCGGAGGTACCAGTACCAGGCGAGCGCGTTCGCCAGTTCGAGCGACGGCGGGAGGAGGCGGAAGTTCGCCACTTCCTGGTCGAGGCGGTGCAGCCATTCGCGCTGCCGCTCGCCGTGCAGCTCGGCCTGCTGGGCGAGCCCGAGGTAGTAGCTCGCGTGCCGCTGCCGCAGCGTCGCCTCTTCAGCGGGGTCGAGCTTTTCGAGGCTGTACGCCGCTATCGACTCCAGCAGGCGGTAGCGGCCCGCCGTTGCGACCACGAGCGACTTGTCGACGAGTGCCAACAGCACCTGCTCCGGTAGCTCACTGACCTGCGCCGCCGCTTCCAGGGAGAACGTACCGGCGTGGACGGCGAGACTCCGGAGCATCCGGCGCTCGTCGGCGGCCAGCAGATCCCAGCTCCAGTCGATGGTCGCGCGCAGCGTGCGCTGACGCTCCGGGCCGGCCTTGCCACCCGACAGCAGCCGGAACCGGTCGTCGAGTCGCTCCGCGAGCCCTTGAACGCCCAGGGAGCGCACCCGGGTCGCAGCCAGCTCCAGCGCGAGCGGGATGCCGTCGAGGCGCTCACAGATCGCGGTGACGTCCTCTGTGATGCCTGCACGCGCCTGGAACAGCTCAGCCGCGGCTGCCGGTGTCAGCGGCGGCACCTCCACCACCTGCTCCCCCGGCACCCCGAGCGCTTCACGACTGGTCGCCAGCACCTTCAGTCCTGGCGCTGACACCAGCAGGCGCTGTACGAGGTCCGCCGGCCCCAGGTGCTCGCAATTGTCCAGAATGAGCAGCAGCTCCCGGTGACGCAGCGAATCCAACAGCCGAGGCAGGAGGTCTCCCGACTCGTCACGGAGATCCAGCGCCGTAGCCAACGCTTCCAGCACGTCACCGTCTCGCAATGCCGCGAGCTCCACCAGTCGCACGCCGCCCTGCCCCAGCTCCGGAAGCACGGTGCCGATGCCGCGGCCGACCTCGAGCGCCAGCCGGGTCTTGCCGACGCCACCCGGGCCGACCAGCGTGACCAGCCGGTTGGTGGCGAGCTGCTGCTGCACAACCGCCAGCGTGTCCGCCCGTCCGACCAGCGGGTTGAGCGGCGCCGGCAGCGTTGGCGAGCGTTGCAAGGACGGGTCGTGGCGCAGGATCGCCCGGTGGAGGGCAGCCAGTTCCGGGCCGGCGTCGGCGCCGAGTTCCTCGGACAACGCTGCGCGGAGGTCGGCGTACGCGCGGAGCGCCTCGTGCTGCCGACCGGCGCGGTAGAGCGCCTTGAGGTGGACCGCGTGCAGCCGTTCGTCGAGCGGGCGTTGCGGAAGGAGCGCGGTGGTTCGCTGGAGTACGTCGTCGGTGTGTTCGAGCGCCGTCAGGTACAGGCCCTCGAGGTGCTCACGTGGTGCGCGGGCGAACTCGTGATCCAGGACGTCGGCGTACGGCTGCCCGCGCCAGAGTTCGAGCGCCTGCCGGAGCCGGCCGGCTCGCATGTACCTCTCGAAGAGGTTGCTGTCGACAACCTCCGTGGCCAGCAGGTACCCGGCCGGACCGTGCTGCACGAGCGCCCGCGAGCCGGGCTCCGCACGATCCAGCGCCGACCTCAGCTGGGACACCCGCGCCTGCAACGTCCCGGTCGCGTTGCGCGGCGGACGCGACCCCCAGAGGTCCTCGATCAGCCGGTCGGCGCTGACCGGCGTACCCAGGTTCGCCAGCAGGTCCAGGAGCAGGAGCCGGACCTTGGTGTCGGGTACGGCGACCGGTACGCCGGTGTCCGTCCGCACGAGCAGCGGACCGAGCACCCCGAAGTACATACCCGTAGTAAACCCGTAGCGCGTTCTCCGAGCATCGGCTGCATGAGTTCACGAGAAGCAGTGACAGTGATCGGCCTCGGCGCGATGGGGTCCACGATGGCCCGGACGTACGTCGCCGCCGGGCATCCCACCACCGTCTGGAACCGGACGCCCGGCAAGGCGGACGGACTAGGAGCCGTACCGGCAACCACCGCTGCCGACGCGGTGGCGGCCGGCACGGTCGTGGTGATCAGCCAGGTCGACTACCCGGCGATGTTCGACTCGCTCGCCGATGCGGATCTGCGCGGACGCGTGCTGGTCAACCTCAGCTCGGACAGCCCGGAGCGGCTGCGCGAGGCCGCCGCCTGGGTCGCCGAACGCGGAGGCACGCTGGTGACCGGCGGCATCATGGTCCCGCCGCCGGGGATCGGGAAGCCCGGTGCCTACGCCTTCTACGCCGGACCCGTGGAGGCGATCGAGGCCCACCGCGCCGCCCTGGAGGTCCTGGGCCGCGTCGACCACGTCGGCACGGACCCCGGCCTGGCGATGCTCTACTACCAGGCCATGCTGAACATCTTCTGGACCACGTTGATCAGCTACTTCTACTCCGCCGCCTTGGTCGGAAACGCCGAGCACTTGCGTCCGTACGTCGCGACGATGCTCACCGACCTGACCCAGGACGGCCCGATGGGCTTCCTGCGGATCCTGACCCGCGAGCTCGAGTCGGGCGAGTACCCAGGGGCCGACAACAACCTCCACATGCAGGCGGTCGGCGCGGAGCACGTCGTACAGGCTTTCACGGACGCAGGGCTCGACGTGACGGTGCCTTCTGCCGTGGCCGAGCTGTTCGCGCGGGCCGACGCTGCCGGCTTCGGCGGCAACGGCCTGAGCGCTCTGGCGGAAATGGTCCGGAAGCCGTAGCCGGCTGCTGTCCCGGCTTGAAGTGGGGTTGAGCTTGTGCACACGGGCCGGGGGCAACTATCACGATGTGGGCGAGCAACGCCGACGACACGCCGGATTTCGGACAAAACCGGGTAAGTTCGTGCCCATGATCATCGTGACAGCTGCACTGAAGGGCGGGGTCGGTAAGACAACCACGTCGGTGTACTTGGCCGCGCTGGCATCTTCCAACCGTCGAACCTCGACTCTGATCGACGCGGATCCGCAGGGCAGTGCGGCGGACTGGATCACGGAGTCCACCGACGACCAACTGAACCGGATCGAGATCTCGGAGGCGCCGACCGAGCGGCTCCTGAACAAGGCGCTGGACAAGGTGCCGCCGGAGGGCATCGGCATCGTCGACATGCCGCCGTCGCACGAGCGGCTGCTCAACAAGGCGCTCGAACGGGCTCGGATCGTGGTCATCCCGACCCGCGTCGGCGGCGTCGAGACGCCGCGGGTGAAGGCCGTGATGGAGCTCGTCCCGGACGACGTGCCGGCCGGCCTGGTGATCTGTTCGGCACGCACCTACACCCGCTCGTACCAGGACGCGATGCAGCAGTACGCGGCCGAGAACATCCCGGTCTGGGGCACCATCCCGGAGCGCGTCTCGATCACCGCCGGCCCGACCGGCCCACTCGCGGCCGACGGCCTCGAGTCCTACAAGAAGGTCTGGCGCAAGATCCTGGCGGCGGCCCGCACGTAGCACGTCAGCGCTGGAGCGGCGGTTCGCCTCGGACGTACGAGCGGATCACGGTGGCCGCCGCACCGCGCGCCCAGTCGTCGAACGTGTGCGACCGGAGCGTCAGCCGGCAGTCCCCGGCGGCGCCGAACGCGTGCTCGGCGAACGTGCGGCGCAGGCGTTCCTCGTACAGGTCGTACTCCGCGACGCCTTCGCCGGCGATCATCACCAGCTCCGGCCCGACCAGGTTCACCATCGCGGCCAGCGCGGCGCCGATCACCTCGCCCGCGCGGTCGAACGCCTCCCGGGCCTGCTGGTTCCCCTCGTGCGCCAGCTCGATCGCCCCGGCGAGATCCAGGTCGGTACGCCCGGTCTTCTCCCGGGTCCGCGTCAGGATCGCGTCCGACGACGCGACCGTTTCCACGCAGCCTCGCCGGCCACAGGTACACACCAAGTCGCCCGGCGCCAACGGCAGGTGGCCGAGCTCGCCCGATACGCCGTACGCGCCGGAGACCACCTCGCCGTTGATGTAGAGCCCGCAGCCGATCCCGGAGCCGATCGTCACCACGGCGAACGAGTCCGCGTTCACCCCGGCGCCGAACCAGTGCTCCGCGACGGTCAGCGCGCGGACGTCGTTCGACACCACGATCGGTACCCGGATCCGCTTGCCGAGCAACTCCGCGACCGGGACACCGCGCCAGCCCATCAGCGGCGAGTCCCGGACCACGCCGTTGGCGGCGTCGACGTCACCGGAGATCGCGATCCCGATCCCGATCAGCGGGCCGGCCACGGCGGTACCGGACTTGAGCGTGGTGATCAGCGCCTTCACGTGGTCCGCGAGCCGCTCGATCACCGCCGCCGGATCGGTGCTCTCCAGGTCGTCGTGCCGCACGTTCAGGATCCCGGCGGTGAAGTCCGTGGTGACGCCGATCAGGCTCGTCGGCGTGACCTTGACGCCGATCACCGACACGCTGCTCGGGACCACGGTCAGCGGGCTCACCGGCCGCCCGATGCCGAGCTGACCGTCGCCGTCGGCCGGCGCGTCGGTGACGAACCCGGTCTCGATCAGCGGCGCGACCGCCTTCGTCACCGCGGCCTGCGACAGCCCGGTCCGGCGCGCGATCTCCACCCGCGGGATCGGCCCCTGCGTCAGGATCCTGGTCAGCACCTCGATCCCGGCCGGCGTGGCCAGGGGGAGCGGACGATGAGGACGCAGCGGCACGAGAACAACTTAGAGGACATCCGGGCTCAGTGTCGGCGACGCCAGCGCCCAGCGGATCGTCTTCGTCAGCCCGTCGCCGGCCGCCCGTACGACGGTCTGCTCGGCCAGCGGGAGGTACGGGAGCCGTAGCGGCAGCCTGGTCCACCACGGCAGCAGTCCGACCGCAGCGGCCGTCAGCACGCCGTACGCGGGTCGTGCGGCCCACGGCACCGGCGGGTGGATCAGGATGAAGCGGGCCGCTTGCCGTGCTTCCGTCGTACCGCGTAGCTCAGGCCGGTACTCCTGGAGGAGCCGCTGCACCTCGGCGAGGGTCGTCGGCGGGTCGATGACGCCCAGTTTCTCCGCCACGAGCGCCGCGTCCTCGACGTACTGGTCCTGCTCCTCGGGAGTCAGCGGGTTCGCCCCGTACCGCTGGTGTGCCGCGAGGAAGCTGTCGACCTCCGCCACGTGCACCCACTTCAGCAGGTGCGGATCGGACGCCCGGTACTTCACACCGTCCGGGCTGGTACCTCGTACGCGCTCGTGCACCGCCTGGACGTGGGCGATCGCCTCCTCGGCCTGCGGGATCGCGCCGTACGTCGTGATCGCCAGGAAGTAGCTGGTACGCCGTAGCCGTCCCCAGGGATCGCCCCGGTATCCGGAATGCGCCGCGACCGCAGCCATCGCCTGTGGGTGCAGTGACTGCAGCAGGAGCGCCCGCAGGCCGCCGGCGAACATGGACGCGTCACCGTGCACCCGGCGGATCGGGCGGTCGTGCGCGAACCAGCGCGGACCGGGGGTGTTGTGGACGCGGTCTCGTTCGGCATTCGGGTCCGGTCCTGCGACCTTCGTCAGGATCATCCTGGCAAGGCTGTCCCGCAGTGGGTTCAGCTGGGCGGAGAGGGTGGTGGCGGCCATGCCCCCAGTGTTGCTCGGTCGGCGTACTCGTGATCGAGCAGCGAGTAGAGCCGGGAATCGCGCCAGGCGCCGTTCGTGAACACGTGATCGCGGAGCTGGCCCTCGTAGGTGAAACCGATCCGCTTCACCACCGCGATCGAGGCCTCGTTCTCCGGGCCGATCGCGGCCGTCACCCGGTGCCGGCCGAGCGTGCCGAAGGCGAACCGGAGCAGCGCCCGGGCCGCGTCGGTCGCGTACCCGTGGCCCCAGTGGTCGGCGCCGATCGCGTACCCGAGCTTGGCCGCCGTGGACCCGCTCGGCGCGATCCGGCCGAACCCGATCACCCGATCGTCGTTCGGCCGGGTGATCGCCAGCATGTAGTCGGGCCGGTCCTCCAGCGCGGACCGCTGGACGATGCCGGCCAGGTTCTGCTCGGCCTTCGTCCGGTCGTAGCTGTCGAAGGCCATCCAGCTGGTCACCCGGTCGTCGCCGGCGATGGCCAGGTAGTCGTCGAGGTCGGAAATCCGGAATTCGCGCAATACAGTCAGCTGTCCGCTGAGCTCCATTCGCGCAGGCTACCGGGGAAAGGACTGCATCGGCGTCCGGGTGAAGGACTCGATCTCCTCCTGCAGCTCCCGGGCGTCGTCCGCGCGACCGGACTGGCGCAGCGCCTGGTGGACCCGGCGGGCCGAGTGCACGACACCGTTGATCCGGCGCTCGGTCGGCAGCGTCAGCACCGGGGCCAGCGCGTCCGCGGCGCCGTCCAGCTCACCGCTCGCGATCCGGGTGATCGCCATCGCGGCGTGGCTGCCGGCCGCGTCGCCGAACGCCCACTCCGGGTGGCTCTCGTCGGTGTACGCGTCGACGGCCTGGGTGGAGTACCGCTGCGCCTGCTCGACCTCACCGGGCAGCTGCGCCAGCGCGTCGGCGGCGTAGTACAGCTGGCGGTTGCGGCCGAACGTGCACAGGCCGCCCATGGCGTCGAGGTCGTCGTTCTGCACCGAGTTCCACGCCTCTTCGGCGCGCTCCAGCGCGGCCCGGGTGGCCTCCGGATTGCCGAGCGCGGCCCAGGCGCGGGCCTCGCTGACCGGCAGCCAGACGCTGGTGGTGCTGTTCGCCTGCTCTGCGTACCCGGCGCCGAGCTGGGCGTAGCGGACGGAGTCGTGCGGGTTGCCGGCCCAGTAGGAGACCAGCGACTGCAGGCCGCGGACCCAGGCGCGCAGGCCGTGGTGGTCGGCGTTGTCGGCGCACATGAACGCGGTCCGCGCCTGGGTCAGGGCGGCGTGCGGGTTGCCGAGGTCGTGGGAGGCCTTCGCGAGCAGACCGCCGGTGACACCGGCCAGGAAGTACAGCTGGCGGTGGTGCTCCGGGCGCTGGCGGCTCTCCAGCAGGCCGAACACCAGGTCCTGGGTCTCGACCAGCTGGCCGAGGATCTCCGGCAGCGGGCGCTGGGGGTACGCCTGGGCGGCGTGACGTACGTCGTCGTACACCTGTTCCATGGCCTCGCTTCCGAGACCGGACTGGGCCGCAAGGGCGAACGCCCTTGCTCGGCTGGCAGCCATGTCGAGAACCTCCATCTCGTTACCTGTCGTGATCCGTCCACTCGCGGCAGGTGCCGGCACCACCTGCGCGGCCTGCTCGGCGACGTACGGCGCGAGGAGTTCCTCGACCGGCTTGCCGAACATGCGTTGCAGGGTGCGCCGGGTCTGAGGAGTGGTCCCTGCGCGCTCGCCCGATGCGAGGCGACGCAGGTGCCGCTCGGTGATGGTTCCACCCAGCTCGACGAACTCGGCGACGATCTCGGAGTAGGTCTGGTTCCGGCGCTGGATCAGGTGCGCCAGGACCGTCTTTGGCGCGTACCTACCCGCCATCGTTCCTCCCGTTCACGTCAGTCAGACGTTGTCTCGACTTGTGCCCCACGACAAGGTGCTGTCCCCCAGATGTCCGCGAGAGGACCTGAAGAGGTCCGGCAAAGGTCCGGTCCAGGTCCTAGAGCGGTCACGTTGGGCTCGTGCACCATTACTGCCATGACAACCAGTAAGTCCAACTGGTTGCAAGGCCTGAGAGTTACGGGGTGAGAGGTTGTGACCATCGCGGAAATGACGTCGAGGCAGCACCGGCGCAGGGTGCGGGTCTGGTTCGGCGAGCACGTGATCGCGCAGTACGTCGCGGAGGCGCCACTGGCAGCCCGCTACGAACAGGCGATGCGGCGCCGTTTCGCCGGTCTCAAGGTCACCAACGACCTGCTCGGGCCACTCGACGCAACCGACTGAAACACCCGATTTTCCGGGTCCTCCTCAGACCCGGTGAGCTGCACCCTGGGGTCTCCTCACGTCCAGGGGGCAGCGCTTGGAAGGTCCGGGACACTCCTCAGTCCTCGGACGAAACCCGAGGTGCGGTCCGGAGCACTCCTCAGCTCCGGACCGCACCGCCCACCTGACCCGGCTGGGCGTGGCGGTTGACCCCTGTATCGCCGCCGCCCAGCCGTTCCAACCACCTCCTGGCCGACACCTCGGGCCAGGCAGGGCCGAGTGTCCTGGGCGGTAGGACACCGGAGGCTCCCGACACCTCACCGGGAACCTCCCCCTTGAGGTGGCCGGCTCCGAGTGTGACCGCCGCGCCTGGGCGGTCACACTCGGAGCCTCCAGACCAGGTTGTTCGCCATCCGGCGGAGCACGTCGACGGTGGCCACGTACTCCTCGTCGGTGATGCCCGCCGTGATCCTGCGGCGCTGCGCCTGGACCTTGACCGTCAGGTCCTCCAGGGCGTGCGACCCGGCCGCGGTCAACTCGTCGCCGGTCAGCCACTCGCGCTCGACCAGCGGATTCGTCACCGCGGCGAGCGCGGCCGGGTCGCCGTGCAGGAACGGCGCCAGCGCTTCCGCGATGGTCTGGTCGCCGGCGGCCGCGTTCAGCGCCTGCCACTGGCGACGGGTCAGCCCGTCGTCGGCGAGCAGCCGCTCGAACGACGACTCGAGCAGGCGGTCGACCTCTTTCAGCCACCAACCGATAGGCTTGTTGTCATCTGACATATACATGTCGATGAGCATATAGTTGGAGCTGGACATGGACAAGGACGAACCTGACCGTCGAGCGGCGGCGGACGCCGATCCGGTGGCCGCGGTGGAGGCGGCGATGATCGCGATCCGGCGACGGCAGACCCGCCGTACTTTCGCGGTCCAGTCCGGCCACGGACCGGACCCGGTCCAGGAGGTCCTGGACGCGATCGAGGCCGCCGCACCGGATCCGATCGGCGTGAACGGCGTCGCGACGGCACTCGGCGTGGACCAGCCCCGCGCGAGCAAGCTCACCGCCGCGGCGGTGGCCGCAGGCCTGGTACGTCGTGAAGCGGACCAGACCGACGGGCGCCGTACCAACCTCGTCCTCACCCCGGCGGGTCAGGCGCAGCTCGACACGGTTCACACCTACCGGCAGGCCCAGTTCGCCACCGCGATGAACGGCTGGACCCCCGACGAGCAGACGGTTTTCGCAGACCTTCTGACCCGCTTCGTGGCCGCACTGGACCGCTGACCGCGCTCTCCGGAACATTTCCGGCGCTCCGTGCGGACTTCTTTCCGGAAACCACCCAGGTATCCGCTTCGGGCCCCGCGCTCGACGTGGAGCACAGTGAATAACTTGTTCAAGCCCCCGTGATGGGGTTCAGCGCCTCGCGAGGTAGACGGCGAACGGTGCGTCGGGGCGAACCTCGGTGCCGTCGGCGGACCAGCCCTCGGCGTGGATCTCGCCAGCGTAGTGCATGCCGAGGCGTTGCATGACGGCCTGGGATGCCGTGTTCGCCTGCTCTGTGAAGGCGACGACCGCGGAGGCGTTCAGCGTGGTGAAGGCATAGTCGAGGCCGGCTCGGCCGAGTTCCGTGGCGAGGCCGCGACCGCGAGCCGACTCGGTCAGCGCCCAGCCGAGCTCGAGACCGGTCCATTCGGGTCCGACGAGTGCGGCGATCGCGTCAGCCGTCGGCGTACCGGCGGGCATCCGGGACAGTCCGCCGCGGCCGGCCAACTCGCCGTTCGCACGCTCGTACGCGATCCACTTGCCGACTCCGTCGCGGTCCCACCTGGTCTGATGCTCGGTGACGCGCGCGGCCTGCTGCTCGGGGGAAGTGTCGTACCAGCGGGCGATCCAGGGGTCGGTGAAGAGGCGGTGGATGTCCGGTGCATGTCCGGGTAGGACACCGTTGGGTCCGGTGATGGGTTCGAGGCGGAGGTGGTTGGTGAAGCGGGTGCGGACTGCGTGTGCGACCAGGTCCCGGAGGCGGCGGTCGCCGTCGGGGCGGTTGACCAGCAGCAGGTCCAGGTCGTCCGGGCCGACCCAGGTGGACGCGTCGTGCTTGCCGGCTTCCAGCCGCGGCCGGCTGAGGTCGCCGTCGACGGTGATCAGGTAGTCGACCTCCCGCCGTACCCGGCCTTCCCATTCCCACTCCCAGTCCGCGACCGTCCAGACGATCTCGCGGACTTTCCAGCCGGTCTCTTCCTCCACCTCACGCGCAAGCGCCTGCTCAGGCGTCTCCCCCGGCTCGAGGTGGCCGCCGACGATGTCCCAGATCCCCGGCAACAACCGGCGCTCAGCAGTACGCCGCTGCACGTACACCCGCTGCTGCTCGTCCCGGATCAGCGCACCCACACAGTCGACTGCGCGCATAGCTATCGGAGAGGACGCTCGGTGATGCGGTTGGGCATGAAGGCGACGGCTAGGACGAGTACGACCGCGGCCGCGGCGGCGCCGTAGTACACGTCGTGGACGGCGGGGGCGAGGACACTGGCAGGGACCTTCTCCAGGTCGGCGTGGTCACCGCCGAGGCGGGATGCGACGACACCGTTCGCTACGGCGCCGAACAGCGCGACGCCGACTGCGCTGCCGACCGAGCGGGAGAACATGTTCGCGCCGGTCACCACACCGCGGGTCTGCCAGTCGACCGACGACTGGGCGGCAACGACCGATGGCGACGCGGAGAATCCGAGCCCGATGCCGATCACGAAGCACGCCAGCGCCAGGTGCAGCACGGCGCTCCTCGAGGTGACCGTGAGCAGGATGCCGGCGCCGAGTACGACGATCAGCGCGCCCATCAGCATCGTCGTCCGGAACCCGACCCGCTGGTAGATTCGCCCGGCGAACGACGCCGCGATCGGCCAGCCGAGCGTCATCGCGGCGAGCGTGAACCCGGCGATCAACGCCGACGTACCGAGCACGCTCTGCGCGTACAGCGGCACGTACGTCGACAGCCCGATCATCAACAGCCCGATCAGCAACGCGGCCGAGTTCGCCGAGTTCAGCACCCGCTTGCCGAGTACCCACAGCGGCAGGACCGGCTCCGCGGCCCGGCGTTCGACCAGTACGAACGCGGTCAGCAGGACCGCGGACGCCGCCAGGATCACGATGCTCGTCGGCGCGGCCCAGTCCCACATGACACCGCCCTCGAGCAGCCCGAGCAGCAGCAGCGAGCCACCCGCCGCGAGCAGGATCGCCCCGGCGTAGTCGATCGTGTGACCCTGCTTGTCCGCGACCTTCTCCTCGAACCGGCGGACCAGGACCCACGCGGCCGCGAGCCCGAGCGGGATGTTCACGAAGAAGATCCAGCGCCAGGAGATGTAGTCGGAGAACACACCGCCGAGAGTCGGGCCGACGAACGACGAGATGCCCCAGACGCTGGCGATGTAGCCCTGCACCTTGGCCCGCTCGGCGACCGTGTAGATGTCGCCGACGATCGTCATCCCGATCGGCTGGATCGCGCCCGCGCCGAGGCCCTGGATCAGCCGGAACGCGATCAGCGCCGGCATGCTCCACGCGAACCCGCACAGGATCGACCCGAGCAGGAACAGCCCGACCCCGAGCAGCATCATCGGCTTCCGCCCGCGCTGGTCGGCCAGCTTGCCGTAGATCGGTACCGACACCGCCTGGGCGAGCAGGTAGATCGAGAACAGCCACGGGAACTGGGTGAACCCGCCGAGGTCCGCGACCACCGACGGCACGGCGGTGGCGAGGATCGTCGCGTCGATCGCCACGAGCCCCACACTCAGCATCACCGCGAGCAGGATCGGGCCCCGTTCCGACCTGAGCCCCACACTCGTCCGGTCGATCCGCTCAGTAGTCATATCACCGACCAATCTATGTGACCCGACAGCTATTCCCTGAGCCACAGACCGCCTTCTGGACGTCACCTACGCACGACGAGACAGACCCGCCACGTGCAAGGCCGCCGGTTAGGGTGCTGCTGTACGTCCGGAGAACAGGAGCGCTCATGCCGCAGATCACCGTCGACTACTCCCACCCGTCGGAGGATGCGTTCGACTTCGACGGGTTCACTCGGGCGTTGCACGAGGCTGTGGTGGAGATTGCGGCGGCCAAGCCCGAGGCGTGCAAGACGATGATCCGGCAGGACAACCTCTCCGCCTACGGGTACGCCGACAGGCTGGACGGGGCGCATGCTCTGGTGCGGGTGTCGATCGGTCTGCTGCCCGGCCGTACCGAAGAGGTGAAGGGGCGGCTGACCGAGGCCACGCTGGAACTGCTCGGCAAGTACATCGCGCCGCAGGACGGCGTCACGCTGCACGCCTCCGCCGAGGTGCGCGAACTGGACGCCTCGTACCGGAAGTTCGACCGGTAGTTCAGAGGGGCTCGTCGAGCGCGTAGCCGATCAGGCTGGAGCACAGCGCCAGGGCGATGAGCGTACTGAGCGCGAGCCGCAGCGACGTGTGCTCCGCGATCGTGCCCAGGACCGGCGTCGCGACGCCGCCGATGCTGACCGCCAGCCCAAGCGTCATGCCGCCCGCGGTACCGACGCGGCCGGGGAGGAAGTCCTGGCCGAGCGTGACGTGCAGTGAGAACGGGATCGACATCGTGGTCGCGGTCAGCGCGAGGAAGCCGAAGAACGCCGGACCGGGGACAAAGACCAGGCAGGCGATCGCAGGGACGGCGACGGCGTACGACGTACGCAGCGTGCGGATCCGCCCGTACCGGGTGGCGAGGCGGCCGCCGAGGAGCGTGCCGAGTGCGCCGGACGCGAAGAGCACGAACAGCGCGATGCCGCCGGTCGTCGTACCGCCGCCCACGCGTTGCCCGGCGTACAGGGCGATGAAGGTGCCGAGGCCGACCGAGACGATCGAGCGGCAGATCAGGATCACCGATAGGCGCAGGAACGACGGCCAGTCGTCGGTGCCGTCGGCATGCCGGCGTACGGCGGGGAAGGTCGCCCGGGAGCGGATCGCCCAGGAGGTGATCGTGGCGCCGGCCAGCGCCGGTACGACCAGGACCGGGGTGTAGGACAGGCCGCCGGCGGCGATCAGCGGGGTGACGAGTACGGGCGCCATCGCGAAGCCGACGTTGCCGCCGACGGAGAACCAGCTCATCCCGACGTGACTCCCGCCGCTGACCAGACGCGCCATCCGCGCGGCCTCCGGGTGGTACGCCGCCACGCCGAGCCCGGACAGCGCCGCCGCCAGCCACATCAGCCAGTACTGCTCTCCGACGCCGATCAACGCGATCCCGAGACCCGCGGTCGTCATCGCGACCGGGATCAGCCAGGTGAGCGGACGGCGGTCTGTCAGTACGCCGAACACCGGCTGCACGACGGACGACAGCAGCGTCGCGGCGAGCGTGATGCCCGACACCGCGACGTACCCGAGACCGCGCTCCGCGACCAGGAACGGGACGAGCGCCGGGACGCTCCCCTGGTAGATGTCCACACACGCGTGGCCTGCCGCCATCAGCCCGATTGATCTCCGCACGTGATGATCGTCGCGGCGAAGCACGTTGTCCGGCTTCCGATAAAATGCCATTCAATGCCGGAAACCCGCCAACCAGGCCAGCGCCCCGCCACCACCGGCCACCAGCCGATCCAGGCCGGCGGCGGTATCGATCCCCACTGGCACGACCGCCACCAGATCGTCTACGCCGGCCGAGGCGTCCTCTCCGTCACCACCAACGCCGGCACCTGGGTGACGCCGGCGACCCGAGCCCTGTGGATCCCGGCCGGCACCCTCCACCAACACCGCGCCTACGGCGAAACCACTCTCCACTCCATCGGCCTGGCCGAAAACCCCCTCAACCTGAGCACTCCCACGGCCCTCGTAGTGAGCCCCCTCCTCCGAGAGTTGATCCTCGCCTACACGTCCGGCGAGGAAGCAAACCGCACCACCGGGCGAGGGGACGGCGGGCCGGGCCTGGCAGGCGGGGGATCAGTTTCGGACGAACCGGCGGAGCGGGAGCGGTTGCGCGGGGTGTTGCTGGATCAGTTGCGGGGGTCGGATCAGCGGCCGACCTACCTGCCTAGTGCGCGAGACCCTCGGCTTGTGGGTGTTTGCGAGTTGTTGCGGGAGGAGCCGGCGGACCCCCGGACGTTGGTGGAGTTGGGGCGAGTGGTGGGGGCGAGTGAGCGGACGTTGAGTCGCCTGTGCAGGAGCGAGTTGGGGATGACGTTTCCGCAGTGGCGGACTCAGTTGCGGTTGCATGCGGCGTTGATCGGGCTGGCGGAGGGGCAGTCGGTGACCCGGGTGGCACATGCGTGCGGGTGGGCGTCAACGAGTGCGTTCATCGACACGTTCAAGCAGGCGTTCGGTCACACGCCGGGTGCGCGCAACGCCTGATCGAGGATGCGGCTCCACTGGCGGACGATGCCGCGCCGCCGCGTACTGTCGTCGGTCAACAGGTCAGCGAGGCCCAGCCCCCGCGCCATGTCGAGCACCCCTTGCACCGTCTCGCGCACCCCAGGCGTCCGCTCGCTCACGTCCAGCACCTCCAGCAACGCCCGATGCGCCTGCCGCCCCACATGCGCCTCCAACCGCACGATCTGCCGGCGCAACGCCTCTTCCGTCGACGCCGCCACCCACAAGTGCAGCGCCGCCTTGAACAACGGCCCGGTATAGACGTCGGCCAGCATCGCCACGATCGCCTCGGTCCGCCTCGCGCCGCTCGGCAACCGCGACGCCTGCGCGCGGATCTCCGCCAACCGCACCTCGGTCATGTACTCGACCGCGGCAGCGAACAGATCCGCCCGGGTCGGAAAGTGATGCTGCGCCGCGCCCCGCGACACCCCGGCCCGCGCCGCGACCACCGAAACCGTTGTCGCGGCGTACCCGACCTCGGCGAGCGACTCGACCGATGCCTCCAGCAACCGTTGCCGCGTCGCCCGCGACCGGTCCTGCTGCGGCTCCTTCAACACCTCACTCACGCGCGGCCTCACGCGCCCGCAGTTCGCGCCGCAGGATCTTCCCGGACGCCGCCTTCGGCACCGCGTCGATGAACTCCACCTGCCGGATCTTCTTGTACGGCGCCACCCGCGCGGCCACGTAGTCCATCACGTCCTGCTCGGTCAGCGACACCCCCGGCATCGGCACCACGAACGCCTTCGGCACTTCGTTGCCGTCCGCATCGACCCCGATCACTGCCGCGTCGGCGATCCGGTCGTCGGTGAGCAGCACGGCCTCCAGTTCCGCGGGCGGCACCTGGTAGCCGTGGTACTTGATCAGCTCCTTCACCCGATCCACGACGTACAGGTAACCGCGATCGTCCATCCGCCCGATGTCACCGGTGTGCAGCCAGCCGTCCGCATCGATCGTCGCGTCCGTCTCCGCCTGCCGCCCGAGGTAGCCCTTCATCACCTGCGGTCCGCGGATCCAGATCTCGCCCTCGTCCGTATCGTTGCCATCGGCACCTACCAGTCGCATCTCCGTCGACGGGAACAGCTTCCCGACCGCACCCGGCGGCGGTTCCGGGTCGTCCTGCGGTACGGCGTGCGTACCGGGTGACAACTCGGTCATCCCGTACGCCTGCAGTACCGCGTGCAACCCGAGCCGCTTCGCGCACGCCTCGGCCAACTCACCGTCCAACGGCGCCGCCGCCGACGTCACGTATTTCAGATGGGACAGGTCCACGCCGTCCACAGCCGGGTGCTTGGCCAGCGCCAGCACGACCGGCGGCGCCACGAACGCCCGCGTGATCCGCTGCTGATCCAGCGTCGTCAGGAACTGCTGCAGCTCGAACTTCGGCAGTACGACGACCGTCGCACCGAGCCGCAGCGGCAGGTTCATCAACACCGACAGCCCGTAGATGTGGAAGAACGGCAGGATCGCGATGATCCGCTCCTCCTGTCCGAGCGTGATCATCACCTCGGCCTGCGAGATGTTCGTCGCGATGTTGCGATGGGTCAGCATCACGCCCTTCGCCGCGCCGGTGGTCCCGCTCGAGTACGGCAGTACGGCGAGATCTTCCGCTGGATCGATCTCCACCACAGGCTCGGGGGCGGTCGACGCGAACAGCTCCTGGACCGAGCGATAGCCGTCGGCCTGGTCGCAGACGAAGATCTCCGATACGCCGGTCTCCTCGACCGCCGCGGCCGCGGCCGGCAGGAACAGCGAAATCGTCACCAGCAACTTCGCCTTCGAGTCGATCAGCTGCTTGTGCAGCTCGTCCGCGGTGTAGAGCGCGTTCACCGTGGTCACGGTCGCGCCGGCGCGGGTCGCGCCGTAGAACACGACCGGGTACAGGATCGTGTTCGGGCTGTACAGCGCGATCACGTCGCCGTGCCGGATGCCTAGCTCCGCGAGACCGGCCGCGACCCGACGGGTCAGGCGATCCAATTCCGCATAGCTGAGTGACTTGCCGGTGACACCGTCGACCATCGCCGGCCGGTCGCCGTACTCCTGCGCTCTGCCCAGGACGGCGTCGTGGATCGGTACGTCGAGCACTTCGACCGGCGGGAACTGACTGGTGATGGCCATGGCCCCACTCCTTAGTACGACTTGGGCAGTCCGAGGCTGTGTTGGGCGACGAAGTTCAGGATCATTTCCCGGCTCACCGGAGCGATCCGGGTCGCGCGGGCGGCGGCGACCAGCGCGGCGACGCCGTACTCGACCGTCATACCGTTCCCGCCGAGCGATTGCACGGCCTGGTCGGTGGCCCGTACGGCGACCTCACCGGCGGCGTACTTCGCCATGTTCGCGGCCTCGCCGGCGCCCAGGTCGTCGCCGGCGTCGTACAGCGCGGCGGCCTTCTGCATCATCAGCCGGGCAAGTTCGAGCTCGATCTTGATCTGCGCGAGCGGATGCGCCAGGCCTTGGTGCGCGCCGATCGGTTGCTTCCACACCTGGCGTTCCTTGACGTACGCCGTTGCCTTGCCGAGCGCATGCCGCGCAATACCGAGCGCGAACGCCGACGCCATGATCCGCTCCGGGTTCAGGCCCGCGAACAGTTGCATGAGCGCCGCGTCCTCGGATCCGACGAGCGCTTCGCGCCGCAGTTGTACGTCGTCCAGGAACAGGGCGTACTGCTTGTCCGGGCTGATCAGATCCATCTCGATCTGCCGGAACTCCACGCCCGGTGCGTCGGTCGGGACGATGAACAGCGCGGGTTTGAGCTTGCCGGTGCGAGCGTCTTCGGTGCGGCCGACCACGAGGACGGCCTTCGCGACATCGAGGCCGGAGATGAACACCTTCTGCCCGGTGAGCGACCAGCCGTGGTCCATGCGGCGGGCGGTGGTGGTGATCTGGTGCGAATTCGAGCCGGCGTCGGGTTCGGTGATCGCGAACGCCATGATCGTCGTACCGTCCGCGAGACCCGGCAGCCACCGCTGCTTCTGGTCGTCGGTGCCGAAGCGGGAGATGACCGTGCCGCAGATGGAGGGCGAGACCACCATCATCAGCAGCGGGCAGCCGGCCGCGCCGAGTTCCTCCAGCACGATCGACAGGTCGGCCATCCCGCCGCCACCACCGCCGTACTGCTCGGGAAGATTCACCCCGAGGAACCCGAGCTTGCCCGCCTCGAGCCACAACTCGGTGGTGTGCCCACCGGTCCGAGCCTGCCGGTTGAACCACTCGTAGCCGTACTTCTTCCCGAGCTCACCGACGACCTTGCGCAACTCCCGGCGCTCTTCGGATTCGACGAAGTTCATGCTTCCTCCCCGACCACGGCCAGTACGGCGCCGACCTCGACCTGTTGTCCCGCTGCCACCTTCAGCTCGCCGACCACCCCGTCCGCCGGGGCGGCGATCGCATGCTCCATCTTCATCGCCTCCAGCCAGAGCAGCGGCTGCCCTTCCTGCACCACGTCGCCGACCTGCACACCGACCCGGATGACGGTCCCCGGCATTGGCGCCACCAACGACCCAATGGCAACCTGCGCCGCCGGATCGACGAACCGTTCCACCGGCGTGAACGCGACACTCCCCAGGGGCGAGTCCACACAAACAAGCCCGGCCGAGCTCCCGCCGTACGCCGCCACCGCGAACGCCCGGCGTACACCGTCCACCTCGAGCACTACCTGCCCACAGTCCAGGGAAATCAGCGCAGTGTTGCCGTCAACAACCAATCCGTCCCGCGTCAGCCGGTACTCGACCTCGACGACCTGATCGCCGTACCGGTAACTCTTCCGCTGCGGCTGCGACACCAGGTTCCGCCACCCGCTCGGCACCCGCACCGGAGTACGTCGTCCAGCCGCATCGGCGAGCGCGGCCGCCAGCGCGGACACTCGCACCACCGCGTCGTCGACCGCTCCACCCACACCGTGCTCCTCGAAGAAGCCGGTATCGGTGTCCCCCGCGAGAAACGCCGGATGCCGAAGAATCCACACCAACAACTCACGATTGGTCCCGGGCCCGTGCAGTCGCGCCTGCTGAAGAGCAACGGCCAACCGCCGCGCAACCGCCGCCCGATCCGCACCAGACGCAATAACCTTCGCCAACATCGCGTCGTAGTACGGCGAAACCTCGGACCCGTCCGCCACTCCCGAATCCACCCGAACGTCCGCGGGCAGTTCGAAGCGGTGGAGGGTGCCGGTCTGGGGCTGCCAGTCGTGCAGCGGATCCTCGGCGTACAGCCGGACCTCGATCGCATGGCCGACCGTGGGAGGTGGTTCGGGTGGGAGCCGTTCCCCGGCGGCCACGGCGAACTGCAACTGGACCAGGTCGAGGCCCGTGGTCTCCTCGGTGACCGGGTGTTCCACCTGGAGACGGGTGTTCATCTCGAGGAAGTAGAACGCACCGTTCTCGTCGGCGAGGAACTCGACGGTTCCGGCGCCGACGTATCCGATCGCCGCCGCCGCCTTCCGCGCCGCGTCGAACAAGGCAGGCCGCATCGACGGGATGCGTTCGACCAGCGGCGACGGGGCCTCCTCGACGACCTTCTGGTGGCGGCGCTGGATCGAGCACTCGCGCTCACCGACCGCCCAGATCGTCCCGTGCTGGTCCGCCATCACCTGTACTTCGATGTGCCGCCCACGCGCGAGATACCGCTCGCAGAACACGGTCCCGTCGCCGAAGGCCGACAACGCCTCCGCCGACGCGGCGTCAATCTCCGCGGCAAGATCCGCGAGCCGCGTCACGACCCGCATCCCGCGCCCACCACCACCGGCGGACGCCTTCACCAGTACGGGCAGATCGTCCGCCGACACCTCTGCCGGCGTCAGTTCGGCCAGCACCGGTACCCCGGCCGCCGCCATCAGCTTCTTCGCCTCGATCTTCGACCCCATCGACGAGATCGCATCCACCGGCGGTCCGATCCAGGTCAACCCCGCATCGATCACCGCCTGCGCGAACGCAGCATTCTCGGACAGAAAGCCGTACCCCGGATGGACGGCGTCCGCCCCGGCTCGCAACGCCGCCTCGACGATCAGCTCGCTCCGCAGGTAGGTCTCACCCGGCGCATTCCCCGGCAGATGTACGCCGGCATCCGCCTCGTCGACGTACGGCATCCACGCATCAGCTGTCGAGTACACCGCGACTGTGGACAACCCGAGCGCCCGAGCAGTACGGAAGATCCGGCGAGCGATCTCGCCCCGGTTCGCGACCAGTACCGAAGAGATCATCCGCATCACATCCGGAAGACGCCGAAGGTCGAGGTGCCTTCGACCGGGGCGGAGTGGATGGCGGACAGGCAGATGCCCAGGACCGTCCGGGTGTCGCGGGGGTCGATGACGCCGTCGTCGTACAAGCGTCCGGACAGGAACATCGGCAGCGACTCCGCTTCGATCTGACCCTCGACGTACGCGCGCATCTGCCGGTCACCGTCCTCGTCGTACGGCATGCCCTTCGCCTCCGCGGCTGCCCGCGCGACGATCGACAGCACACCGGCCAGCTGCTGCGGCCCCATCACCGCCGACTTCGCGGACGGCCACGCGAACAGGAACCTCGGATCGAACGCCCGACCGCACATCCCGTAGTGCCCGGCGCCGTACGAGGCTCCCATCAGGATCGAGATGTGCGGAACACGCGAGTTCGAGACCGCGTTGATCATCTGCGCGCCGTGTTTGATGATTCCACCCTGCTCGTACTCCTGCCCGACCATGTATCCGGTCGTGTTGTGCAGGAAGATCAGCGGCGTGTTCGCGCGGTTTGCGAGCTGGATGAACTGCGCCGCCTTCTGCGACTCCTCGCTGAACAGCACGCCGCGCGCGTTCGCCAGGATCCCCACCGGGTACCCGTGCACCGACGCCCAGCCGGTCGCCAGCGACGAACCGTACAGCGGCTTGAACTCGTCGAACACCGACCCGTCCACCACGCGAGCGATCACGTCCCGCGGATCGAACGGGATCTTGAGGTCACCCGGCACGATGTCGAGCAGGTCGTCGGCGGGCAGCAACGGTTCGTCGTACGACGGTTGCGGCGGCGGACCGAGCTTGCGCCAGTTGAGCCGGGACACGATCTGCCGGCCGAGCCGGATCGCGTCCTGCTCGTCGACGGCGAAGTAGTCGGCCAGCCCGGACTTCCGCGCGTGCATCGACGCCCCGCCGAGCGACTCGTCGTCCGCGTCCTCGCCAGTCGCCATCTTCACCAGCGGCGGGCCCGCGAGGAACACCTTGGCACCGCCGTCGACCATCACGACGTAGTCGCTCATCCCGGGGATGTACGCGCCGCCTGCGGTCGAGTTGCCGAACACCAGCGCGATGGTCGGGATCCCTTCGGCGGACAGCCGGGTCAGGTTCCGGAACATCGCGCCGCCGGGGATGAAGATCTCCTTCTGCGTCGGCAGGTCCGCGCCGCCGGACTCCACCAGGCTGATCACCGGCAGCCGGTTCGCCCGCGCGATCTCATCGGCCCGCAAGGCTTTCTTCAGCGTCCAAGGGTTGGAGGCGCCGCCTTTGACGGTGGGGTCGTTCGCGGTGATCAGGCACTCGACGCCCTCGACGACGCCGATCCCGGTCACCAGACTGGCGCCGACCGCGAAGTCGGAACCCCAGCCGGCCAGCGGCGAGAGCTCGAGGAAGTACGAGTCCGGGTCGAGTAGTAGCTCGATCCGCTCCCGGGCGAGCAGTTTGCCGCGCTGATGATGCCGCTCGACGTACTTCGGTCCACCGCCCGCGAGCGCCTTCTCGTGCTCGGCATCGAGCGCGGCGAGCTTCTCCAACATCTGCTGGCGATTACTCATGCCGTGTACCCCAGTCGTCTGGAGGCGAGACCGGTCAGGATCTCGGTGGTGCCGCCGCCGATGGCGAGGATCTTCTGGTCGCGGTACTGGCGTTCCACTTCGGCCTCGCGCATGTACCCGAGGCCGCCGTGCAACTGCAGCGCCTGATCACAGACCCACTGCCCCGCCTCGACCGCGGTGTTCTTCGCGAAACAGGTCTCCGCGACGACGTCCTCACCGGCGTCCGCCCGCCGCGCCACCTCGTGGACGTACACGCGCGCCACGGAAATCCGCCGCGCCATTTCGGTCAACGTGTGCTGCACCGTCTGCCGGGAGATCAACGGCCGCCCGAACGTCTCCCGCTCCCGGCACCACGCAACCGTGAGATCAAGGGCCCGCTGCGCCCCTGCATAAGCCTGCACGGCCAGCGTCAACCGCTCGGCCACGAAGTTGACCGCCAGCTGCACAAACCCGGTCCCCGGCGCGCCCACCAGGTTGCTCGCCGGCACCCGTACGTCGGTGAAGGACAGCTCCGCGGTGTCGGAGCACAACCATCCCATCTTCTCCAGCCGCCTCGAAACCACGAAGCCGGCCGCACCCTTCTCGATCACCAGGAGGCTGATCCCGTGCGGTCCAGCGCCATCAGTACGGACTGCCGTGGTAACAAAATCCGCCCGGCACCCCGACGTGATGAACGTCTTCGCACCGTTCACCACAAACACATCGCCCTCGCGGCGGGCCGTCGTACGAAGAGATGCGACGTCGGAGCCGCCGCCAGGTTCGGTGATCGCCAGTGCGCCGATCAGCTCACCGTCCAACGTTGGCCGAACCCACCGCTCGAGGTGCTGCTCGTTGCCTTCAGCAATGATGTGGGGTAGTGCGATCCCGCAGGTGAGCAGGGAAGCAACGAGGCCTCCGGAGCCGCCGGTGTAGTGCATCTCTTCGACCACCGCGATCGCGTCGAGCAGCGATCCACCGCCACCACCGACCGCCTCCGGAAACCCGACGCCCAGCAACCCGAGCGCGCCGGCCTTCTTGTGCAGCTCCCGCGGCAGTTCACCGTCCCGCTCCCACTGGTCGAGGTGCGGCAGCACCTCGGCGCGCATGAATCGTCGAACCGACTCGCGGAAGTCGTTCACAACAGCACCTCCGGTACGTCGACGTACCGTGACCGCAGCCATTCCCCGAGCGCCTTCGCCTGCGGGTCGAACCGCGCCTGCGCCGCGACCCCCTCACCGAGCAGACCCTCGACCACGAAGTTGACCGCGAACAGATTCGGCAGCAGGTACCGCGTCACGGCCAACGGTTGCGTCTCCGGCAGCAACTCCTTGAACAGCTCCACCGTGAGCGTGTGCGCGAGCCACCGCCACGACTTGTCGTCCCGTACCCACACGCCGACGTTCGCGTCACCGCCCTTGTCGCCCGACCGCGCACCGGCGATCCGGCCGAGCGGGACCTCGCGCGTTCGCGGCGGTCCGCTCGACAGCTGCAGCAACGGCAGCGGTTCCTCGATGTCGTCGACGGGTTCGAGCGGCAGTGTCTCGGGCGCCGGCTCGATCACGGTACGCGAGCCGTCCGGCAGTACGACGACATGCTCGACGTCGTGGATGTCGACGTACCCGGCCTGGAACACGCCGTACGGCGAACCCTCACCAGGTGGCGCGGTGACGTGGAAGCCGGGGTAGCTCGCCAGCGCCAGCTCGACCGCCGCGCTGCTGAACGCGCGTCCGACGACCTTCGGATCGAGGTCCTTCACCGCGCAGCGGAGGAAAACGCTGGCCTCCTCCTCGGTCTCGGCGTTCGGCTTCTCGGTCCAGGCGAGCGACCACTTCAGCTCCGCGGGCCGCTTCGGCAGCGCGTCCTCCAGTTGCTGCTGGACGAGTTCGGCCTTCTGCTCGAGTTGCAGGCCGGTCAGGACGAAGTCGACCTCGTTGCGGAAACCGCCGACGCTGTTCAGCGAGACCTTGTACGTCGGCGGCGGCGCCTCACCGCGGACGCCGGAGATCCGGACCCGATCCGGACCGTCGGCGCTGAGCTCGATCGTGTCGAGCCGGGTGGTGACGTCCGGACCGGCGTACCGGGCGCCGGTGATCTCGTACAGCAGCTGCGCCTTGACCGTGTCGATCGTGACCGCGCCGCCGGTGCCGTCGTGCTTGGTGATCACGCTGCTGCCGTCCGCGTGGATCTCCGCGATCGGGAACCCGGGTCGGCCGAAGTCGCGGATCTCGGTGAAGAACGCGTAGTTCCCGCCGGTGGCCTGGCACCCGCACTCGATCACATGCCCGGCCGCGACCGCACCGGCGAGTTCGTCGTACTGCGTCCGCCGCCACCCGTGATGCGCCGCGGCCGGCCCGACGATCACCGAAGCGTCGGTCACCCGCCCGGTGACCACCACATCAGCCCCGGCATCCAGCGCCGCCGCGATGCCCCACGCGCCCAGGTAAGCGTTGGCAGTCATCGGCTGACCCAGCCCCAGCTCTTCGGTCCTGGGCAGGAGGTCATCGCCCTCGACGTACGCAACCTTCGGATGCAACCCGAGCTTCTCCGCCAGCTCCTCGATCGCCGCGGCCAGCCCGGCAGGATTCAACCCACCCGCATTGCTGACGATCTTCACGCCTCGGTCGAGTGCCTCCCCCAGCCCGGTCTCGAGCTGCTTGAGGAACGTCCTCGCATAGCCCAGCTCAGGGTCCTTCAGCCGATCGCGCCCGAGGATCAGCATCGTCAACTCGGCCAGGTAGTCGCCCGTCAACACATCCAACGGCCCGCCGGTCAGCATCTCCTGCACAGCACTGAACCGGTCACCGTAGAACCCAGACGCATTCCCGATCCGGATCGGTGCCTTCATGCGAACTGCCCCGGCTCCCGGCCCTTCCCCGGCATCCCGGCGAAGGCCTGGATGATGCTGAGCCATTCCTCGGCGTCAGCCCCGTCCGCCTCGACCGACAGGTCGTCGCGGTGCCGCCGCTGCGTCGCCAGCAGACAGAAGTCGAGCGCCGGAGCCGTCACCCGCTGAGCCGCGTCCTCCGGCCCGAAGACCCATGCATCACCGTCAGGTCCGGTGAGTTCGACGCGGAACGCCTCCACCGGCGGGGTCCGATTGCTGAGCACGTACGCGAAGTCCCGCGTGCGCACCGCCAGGTGGGCGACGTGGCGCAGCCGGTTGCTCGGTTGGCGGCGTACGCCGAGCGCGTCGAACACGTCCTGTCCGTGCGCCCACGTCTCCATCAACCGCGCGGTCGCCATCGACGTCGGGCTCATCGGCGGTCCGTACCACAGCACCTTCTCGCCCGCCGGCACCTTCTTCAGTGCCTCGGCGAGCTCCGCGCGCGTCTCCCGCCAGTACGTCAGCAACTCGTCCGGCGGCAGCGCGGCAGTCTCCGCCGCCCCGTCGTCGACGTACGTCGCCGGACTGGCCGCGGCGACCTGCAACGAAGCCTTGAATGCCTCAGGATCCGTCGCCGCGAGCTGCGCCGCCTCGTCCGTCCAGGCCAGGTGAGCGATCTGATGTGCGATCGTCCAGCCTTCGGCCGGAGTCGGGGTGGACCACTCGTCCGCGGCCAGCCCACCGACCAACCGGTCCAGCTCGGCACTCTCGGCCCACAGATCCGCCAGCACTTCGTCCAGTTGCACGCTGCACTCCCTCGCCGGGATCGATGCAGCCGAGCTTCCCACTCCCGGCAAAAAGAATCAAGCGTGCTTGTTTTCCGTTTCGCAGCTGCCACCGACGGCCAGGCGACCGTCGGCGACACCCGCTCTCAGTGCTTGCTGCGGCGGACCATCCGAACGAGCCGGGTCCAGGCGTCGCGGACCCCGGAACGGGGAACCCGGACGGGTAGTGGCTGCGAGAGCCCATCGACGGCGGACGGCGGCGTGCCTGGCGTAGACGGTTCGGGCGTGTCTCGACGATTGATGGCCGACATGACATCTCCTCAAGAGGGCCGGTACGGCTGGCAGCCTCAAGGTGGGGTGTCATCGATTCCGGGACTGCTGCCCACAGTACGCCGGTTGTCACCAGAAAGCGCTTGCATGAGGCCGGCAATAACTGAGACTGGTCTGTTCAACGGTGATCTAAGGGGTTCCGGAGTGTTCCAGTAGCTGCAACCCAGGTGCAATGCATGCTTCGCTGCCGGGGAAGGCCGCCGGGATCCGGGCGTTGCTGCTGAGTCTGATCGACACGTTGCCCGAGGGCGCCGCGCTGCCGCCGGAGCGGGAGCTGGCGGCGCGCTGGAACGTCGCCCGGATGACGCTGCGGCGTGCCGTCGACGAGCTGGTGATCGAGGAGCTGCTGGTACGGCGACACGACAGCGACACGTACACGACCCGGCCGAAGGTGGCGCGTTGGCTCGGGATGATCGGGTTCTCCGAGGACATCCGGCGGCGCGGGATCCGGCCGGGCAGCACGATGCTGGAGTTCCGGCACCACAAGGCCGAGCCTTCGCGTCGGCGCCAAGGGTGTCTAGCGGAAGACCCCGGTGTGGCCGAGCGAGTACCGGCCGGGCTGTGGAAAGACCGCCAGGCCGTGTGGGCCTTTGCCGACCGGGATCCGGGCGAGCAGCTTGCCGTCGCTGAAGCGGATCGCGTACACGACCGCGTTGTACCGTCCAGACACCCACAGCACCTGGCCGTCCGGCGAGATCCCGCCCATGTCCGGGCTTCCGCCGCCCGGGATCTTGATCTTGCGGACCACCTTCCCGGTGACGAAGTCGAGCATCGAGATCGACCCCTCGCCGCGGTTCGTGATGATCAGGTACCGCGAGTTCCGCGTGACGTACAGCCCGTGCGCGCCGAGGCCGGTCGGGATGAACTTCAGGATCCGCACCGGCGGCTGCGCGGACAGGACCCAGAGGCCGTTGGTCATCATGTCCGCGACGTAGTAGAACCGTCCGTCCGGCGACAGCTTCACGTCCTGTGGCATCGGCGCGTGCATCCCGCGCTGTCCAGGCAAGCGCAGCACCTGCAGAACCTTCTCCGCGGCGGTGTCCACGAGCAGCAGTTGCCCGGAGAACTCGCAGGACACCAGGAACGACGTACCGTCGGCTGAGAAGTCCGCGTGGTTCACTCCGGCGCACGGCACCGGTAAGACCTTCTGTACGGCCATCGTGTGCGGGTCACGGAAGACCAGTTGCTTGTCGTTGGACGCCATCACGACCGCGTGTTTGCCGTCCGGGGTGAAGTACAGGTTGTACGGGTCGTGGACGGCGACCGGCCGGCCGGGGAGCCCGGTGAGCGGGTTGATCGGCGTCAGCGTGTTGCCGAGGTCGTTGTTGACCCACAGTGTCTTCAGGTCCCACGACGGTACGACGTGTTGCGGCTCGCGCGCCGTCCGGAAGGTGCGGATCACCTTGTACGTGCGCGGGTCGATCTCGGTCACGGTGTTGCTGCCGCTGTTCGGGACGTAGATGCGGTACGGGTCCCGGCGGACGGCCGCGGCGAGCCGGCCCGGGCGGTCGGCGGCCCAGACGTCCTTGGGCGACAGCGGTGCCGGCATGCCGGGAAGCAGGTGGGGTGTGGCGGTCGGCGTGCCCTGGGAAGCCGGCGGTGGAGCTTGGGTAGAGCTGGGTGGTGCGGAGCTCGGTGGTGCGGAGCCGAGCGGCGTGCCGGCGGTCGTGGTCTGGCCGGCATTGGCCGAGCAGGCGCTGACGGCCAGAGCCAAGACCATGCCTAGGGCAACGATCCGCTTCATTGCAGGAGTTCGCTCAAGGTGACCGGGGCCAGCCGCTTCGTGTGCAGGCCGGACAGGATCTCCGGGAGCGCGGCGATCGTCACCGGGTGGCCGAGATGCAGGCTGACGATCGATCCGGGCCGGATGCCGTCGAGGACCGCCTTCACCACCGTGGCCGCGGGCGGGTCCTGCCAGTCGAGACCGTCGACGTCGTACGACACACAAGTAGCGTATCCGGACGCGGCGGCCGCCGATCTGATCAGTGGGGTGGTCTGCTGGGTCCCGGAGGCGCGGAACCAGCGGCCCGGGCTCCTCGCCGTACGACGAAGTACCGCCGCGCAGTCGTGGACCTCGCGCCGGGCCTCGGCGGCACCGAGCCGCCGCATCGGTTTGTGGTGCATCGTGTGGTTGCCGAGATCGTGACCGCCCTGGAGTACCCGGCCGGCCATCTCGGGATGTGCCACCAGCCAGGTGCCGACGGCGAGGACGCTCGCCTTGGCGCCCGCGTGCTCGACCAGGTCGAGGAGTTTGGTGGCGAGCGCCGGATCGCCGTTGCCGTGGAAGGTCAGGGCGACCTGCTGCACTGTTCGCGGACCGTGGCCGATTTCGACGGCTTCGGTCGGCGGCTTCGGCTTCGCGACAGGCCCAGGGGACGTCGCCGCCGGGGTGGTCGGCGAGGCGGCCTTGCTCGACGGACTAGGTGGTGGAGCGCTGGACTGGTGGTTGGTCGAGCAGCCGGCCGCGGCGCCGGTACCTATCGCCAGCAGGGCCGATTTCAGGACAGTACGGCGCTCCATACCGGCGAACGTACGGAGCCGTCGCTGAGCGGACCCTGAGCAGCAGGGTGGTTGCGGAACGGAACCGGCCGGTCACTAAGGTGGTCCGGTGGACCTCGCGAGCCCGATCAGCACAGTGGTGCCGTCACTCGACGGACCGGTGCTGCTCGTCCTGGCCGCAACCGAGGAAGGCCTGTCCGGTCGCCAGATCCACAAGCTCGCCGGTTCGGGCAGCGTTGCCGGCGTCCGGCTCGTCCTGCAACGACTCGCGACGACCGGCCTGGTGCACGCCGAAGACGTCGGGAACTCGTTGCTCTATCGCCTCAACCGCAGCCACCTGCTCGCGCCGATCGTCGAACAGTTGGCGAACCTCCGCAGTACGTTGCTCGGCCGCCTCGCCGAGGAGATCAGCAGCTGGGGCATCGCTGCGGTGCATGCCAGCGTGTACGGCGCGATCGCCCGTGGCGACGGTGATCTCGACAGTGACGTGGACCTGCTGCTGATCCGCCCGGACGACTGCACTCTGGAGGATCCGCGATGGACGGCACAGGTGGACCGCCTGATGCAGTCCGTGGTGGACCTCACCGGCAACGCCGCGCACGTCTTCGAACTCAGCCAGTCCGAACTCGCCGGCCACCTCGGCACCGAGGCCATCCTCAACGACTGGGCAGAGCCGAGCATCCGGCTGGTCGGCGTACCGCTCGACCACCTCGCGGTGCCACAGCCAGTGGGGTGAGAGCGGTGGTCGACCCGAAGTGCTTTACCGGCCGTGAATAGTCGGCAAGACTGATGACGATGGACCACCGCGTGACACAGATCGCCGTCGACGGCGGACAGTCCGCTCTCCGCCTTCGAGTACTCCCGTCCGGCAAGACCGGCACCGGGCCGGGCTACACCCACGGCCCGGAGGCCCTCAGCAAGCTCCTCGCCGCGATCGGCACGGCCGCCGCTGAGGCCGAGTTGGACGGGCCGGTCGACGTGGTCGCGCTCGGGCTCACGGGTTATCCCCAGGCGCCGGGTGCGGCGGAGCGGCTGGCGGCGGACGTCAGCCAGTTGCTCGATGCGGACGAAGTACGGCTGACCCAGGACATGGTCACCGCGCACGCCGGTGCGCTCCCCGACGGATACGGCGTGGTCGTTGCCGCAGGCACCGGTCTGGTCTGCCTCGCGGTCGATCGGGACGGTACCTGGCGCAAGCTCGACGGCCACGGGTACCTGTTCGGCGACGCGGGCAGCGCGTTCGCGATCGGACGCGCCGGGCTGGTCGCCGTCCAGCGGGCCCGGGACGGCCGCGGCCCTGCGACCAAGCTGGCCGAGACGTCGCTCGATCCGGTCACGCTCTACCGTTCGTCGACGTTGGTGGACGACGTCGCGCGGTTCGCCCCCGAAGTACTCCGGTGCGCCACCGAAGGCGATCCGGTCGCGCACGAGGTGCTCGTCAAGGCCGCCACCGACATCGCGGACACGATCGAGGCCGCGGTCGCGCAGCTCGCCGGCGAAGGACCCGTACCGGTCGCATGCGTCGGCGGACTGTTCACCGGCGCCGGCGAGCAACTCCTGGCGCCGGTCCGGGCAGCCCTGCCCGCACGTGCCCAGCTGACTCCCGCGGCCGGCAACTCGCTCGACGGCGCCGAACGTCTCGCCACCGGACCCCTCGGCACGTACGCCGACCTGATCGTGACGTACCGCCGATGAGAACCCTGGCCCCCGGCAGCCTGGTCGTGTCCTGCCAGCCGGGTCCAGGCAGCCCGTTCCGCGGCCCGGTGGCCATGGCACTGATGGCGCAGGCCGCCGAGGCGGGCGGCGCGGGCGCGATCCGGGCGAACGGCCCGGAGGACGTCGCGGCCATCCGTGCGGTGACCGACCTGCCGATCATCGGGATCCACAAACTCGGCGACCCGGCGGGCGTGTTCATCACCCCGACGTACGAGGCTGCGGCCGGGGTGGTCGCGGCCGGGGCGGACCTGATCGCGCTGGACGGGACCTTGCGCCCGCGGCCGGACGGACAACCACTCGCACACCAGATCGCCCGGGTCCACACCGAGCTCGGCGTACAAGTGATGGCCGACGTGGATACCCTCGAGGCCGGCCAGGCCGCTCGGGACGCGGGCGCGGACCTCGTCGCGACGACGCTGTCCGGCTATACCAAGAGCCGTACGCCGATCGAGCCGGACGTCGAACTGGTCCGGCGCCTCACCGCGAAGCTCGACCGCCCGGTTGTCGCCGAGGGCCGGATCCGGACCCCGGACGACGTCCGTGCTGTCTTCGATGCCGGCGCGTACGCCGTTGTCGTCGGTCACGCGATCACCGACCCGATGGACCTGACCGCCCGGCTGGTCGGCGCGATCCCGGCTCGTTAGTCGGCCTGGCCGACCTTCGCCATCGATCTTCCGTTCGGACGCCGACTGGCGTATCCATGAGCCATGATCAGGGCGAGCGCCGTGGGACTTGCGGCTGGGTGTTCTCATGGGGGTGTGACCTCTCGCCTCGCGCTGCCGCTCGCCGCGCCGACCGCCTCTTTAATTTCGGTCCTGACCGTATCTGATGGAATTCATCGGCAGATCACCGCCGGAACGACCGCGGGAGCGCGCACGTGACCGAACTCCTCCTGGCCGCGAAATCCCTGGACGTGACCCCACCGCCCGGCCACCGCTTGGACGGGTACGCCGCCCGTGCGGGCCTTTCTACGGGTACCGCGGATCCGTTGAAGGCCACGGTGATCTGGCTGTCGAGCGACAACGATCCGGGTGTGATGTGGCTGACATTGGACGCCATTGCTGTCGGTCGTGAACTTACTTGTGAACTGGCCGCCGCAGCCGGTGCCGCGGCCGGGATCCCGCCGTCGCACGTGGTGGTGTCGGCGTCGCACACGCACTCGGGTCCTTCGGGGTGGAGCGGCGAGATCCACCCGGTAATCCCTGCGGCGCGGGAGTTCGATCTGGTTGATCCGCTGGTCGGCGCCGTCGGTTCCGTACAGCTCGAGCGTCGCCCGGTGACCGCGTCGTGGCGCTCGATCGAGGTGGTCGGCGTCGGTACCAACCGGCATCACCGCAACGGCCCGCACGACAACACCGCCGGGATCCTTGCGCTGCATTCGTTGTCCGGCTCGCTCGAAGCGGTGTTGCTCGACTTCGCCTGTCACCCGACGACGTACGGGCCGGAGAACATGCAGTACTCCGCGGACTGGCCGGGCGCCGCCCGCGAGGCGCTCGCCCCGGCGGTCGTCGGGTTCCTCCAAGGCGCGGCGGGCGACGTCAGCCCACGCTTCACCCGCCAGGGTCGAGGCGCTCCGGAGGTCACGCGTCTCGGTTCGTTGCTCGCCGGTCGCGTGCGTGAAGCCCTCGCGCACCCCGGCCTCGAGCTACCCCAGTCACCGCCGGCCATCCGCCGTACGACGCTGACCCTTCCGATCCGCGACCTGCCAACCGCGGCCGAAGCCGAAAGGCTCGTGTGCGTTGCCGCGAACCACCTGAACGGCACCGACGACCCGTCCGGCCGGATCGCCCAAACCCGCCTGGACGGCGCCCGCGGCCAGGCCCTGATGGCAGGCGCCGCGCTGCCCCCCACGTACGACCTCCCGATCAGTGCCGTCACCATGGGCGACGTCTGCTGGATCAACCTGCCAGTAGAACTCTTCGCCATCCACGGAGCCCGCCTCCAAGCGGACAGCACCTACCCCGTCACCCGAGTAATCGGCTACACAGACGGCTACTACGGCTACGTAGTGGACCCCCCAGCCGCCGAAGCCGGCACCTACGAAGCCCTGATCACCTTCTTCGACCAACCCACCACCAACCACCTCCTGACCCAAACCACCACCTTCGTAAACACCTGACCCTCCCCCGCCGCTGTAGGCCGTCTACAAGCTTGTTGAAGTAGCTGGGACTTGGCTTCAGGGGTCGGGGCGGTCAGGGTTGGTGTGGTGATTGCTGATGACAACCAATGGGCAGTGGGCTGGTGATATGTCGACCTATGAACAGCTGATCGGGCTGCTCGACGGGGCTGGTGTGGGGTACAAGTTGATCGATCATGCGCCGGACGGGACCACCGAAACGGTGAGTGCGCTGCGCGGGCATCCGGTTGCGCAGGGGGCGAAGTGCATCATTCTGATCGTCAAGCCGAACAAGCGGACGACGAAGTACGTGCTCGCTGTCGTCCCCGGGGACTGTCGCGTTGACCTCGACGCCATCAAACAGCTGTACGGAGCGCGGTACGTCGGGTTTGCCGACGCTGCGACGGCGGAGCGGCTGGCGCGAACCATCCCGGGCACGGTGCTTCCGTTCAGCCTCGATCCGGAGCTCGATCTCATCGCCGACCCGGCCGTCGTCGCGCAACCGGAGATCTACTTCAACGCCGCTCGCCTCGACCGCTCCGTGATGATGTCCGGCGCCGACTACGCCGCGATCGCGAAGCCGCGGATCGAACCGATCACGCCGCGGTGACCTAGCGGCGTTGGTTCGGCGGGGCGGCGCGGATGCAGGGGATCAGCGCGCCGCCCCACCGGTCTATGGGGTCCGCCAGGTCAGGAGCGGGTCCACTTCTGATCGTCAGAGCCGTTGCAGCTGGCGGTAACCACCGCGGCACCGTTGCCGGTACCGGCTGCAGTCAGGCAGAGCGCAGGGTCGGCGACACTCGTCACGGTCTGGTCGGCGTTGAGCTCCCACGCCTGGTTGGTCGCGCCGGTGCAGTTCTCGATCGTGACCGACGTACCGGACGTCATGCACTTGTCGGCGTACACCGTGAGCTGCTTGGACGCGGTGTAGTTCCACGACTGGTTGCCGCCGTTGTTGCAGTCCCACAGGTCCAGCGCCGTACCAGGTGCTGTCGAGAACCCAGGTACGTCGGCACACCGTCCACTGGCGACTCCACGCAGCGGCTCACCCGGCGGGGACGGCGGGAGGGTGTTGGTGGGCTCGTCCTTCAGCAGACCCCAGCCCCACCACAGCTGGTCCAGCCCGCTGCGGCTGTTCACCTGCAGGTCGGCCGGGCCTACCTGGGTCGTCATCGAGTACGAGTCACCGGTCCGCAGCCCAGGCCAGTACACGATGCCCATGTGGTTCTCACGGGCGACCTGCGTAAGCGCTCCGAGGTACGACGTGTACACGTTGCCCTCGTGGTTGCCGTAGTTCAGCCCGATCGTCATGGGCGAGCCGGCCTCGTCGATGATCGTCCGCGACCCGTACGACCCGATCCGCGGGCGCAGGTTCGCCAGCCACGCCGCCTCGGTCGTGTCGGAGGCCCAGAAGCCGTAGAAGTGCAGTGACAGCAGGGTGCCCTTCAGCTCCGGTGCGGCCCCGACCCCGGTCACGTTGTCGTTGTAGCCGGTGCCGGAGATGACGATGCGGCTACGCGGTACGTCGCTGTGCCGGGCGATCCAGCCCGACGTCAGCGCGACCCAGTCGGGCAGCGAGTACCCGAACGGCTCGTTCATCGGCTCGAAGTACACGTGCGGGTTCTTGGCGTAGGCCTTCACCACGGTGTCCCACATCGCGCCGTACGCCGCTGGGTCGTCGACCCGCCCGTCCTTGGCGTTGTCGGCCTCCCAGTAGCTGAGGATGACGTTGAACCCGCGCCCGACCGCCGCGTCGATCGCGCCGCGGTACGAACGCCACCAGGTCGTTCCCACGCTCGACGGGTTGATCGGCAGCCGCACGGTGTTCGCCTTGAGCTCCTTGCGGAACTCGCCGACGATCCCGTCCGCCTTGCGGTACGTCGTCGCGTAGTCGTCCGCCGTACTGAGTCCGGACGGTACGACCGCGTCGTGGGCGTAGTTGTCGCGCGGATCGGCCCAGTTCACACCGCGGAAGGCGCTGGTGTCGGCGGGCAGCGGCGCGGCCGACACCGCCGTGGCGGTGACGGCCCCCGAACTGGTGGCTGTGAGGGCTGCGACGGCGGCCGCGACCGAGAGCGTCGCGGCGGCGAGGCGCCGGGCTGGTGATCTCATGCTGCCGATGTTCACGCAAACATTTCGCTCCGTCAATGCCTCGCCGGCGACTACCGTCCGCGACGAACGGCTACAGCACCAGCTCCGGCTGCAGCTTCTTCGCCGGCCAGACCCGCTGTTTGCGGGCCGCCAGGGTGGACGCGGCGAGCGCGACTGCGAACCACGCGCCGAGCGCGAGCAGGTCCCGTCCGAGCGAGGCGCCGGGCCCGCCGTACATCAGGTGCCGGACGCCGTCGATCGCGTAGCTCATCGGCAGCGCATGGTGGAAGAAGTACAGCGGCTGAGGGATCGTCTGCCACGGGAACGTGCCGCCCGCGCTGACCAGCTGGACCACCATCAGCACCAGTCCGAGGAACTTGCCCACGGCACCGAACCAGGCCGACAACGCGTGCAGGATCGCGACGAACGTGAACGACGTCAGGATCAGGAAACCCACCGTCAGCCAGGGATGTGCGGCATTGATGCCGAGGCCGAGGACGACGGCGACGAACACCAACGTCGCCTGGATCGCGCCGAAGAGGGCCGGAGGCAACCAACCGCCGAGAGCGACCCGGAAGGGCGACTGCAGGGCGGCGAGCGCCCGTGGCGACAGCGGCCGCACCAGCAAGAACAGCACGTACGCACCGATCCAGCACGCCAGGCTGAGGAAGAACGGAGCCAGACCGGCGCCGTAGCTGTCTGCGGTGGCCTGCGAGACGTTCTGCAGCGTCACAGGCGCGCCCAGCGTTTCAGCGACAGCCTTGCGCTGAGCAGCGGTCGGGTTGGGGATCTGCTTCGCGCCGTTCTGCAGGCCGGTGTTCAGCTGCGTCGCACCGGTCTTCAGCTGACCCACACCGGTCGCAAGGTTGTTCACACCGGTCAGCAGCTGCCCCTGGCCGGTCACGGCCTGCTTCTCGCCGGCTGCAAGCTTCTGAGCGCCTGTCTGTAGCGTCCCGAGCCCGTTCTGGAGCTGGTTGGCGCCTGCGCTGAGCTGCTGCGCACCACTGGAGGCGCTGCTGATTCCACGGGTCAGAGCCGGCGTGGCCTTGGCCAGCTGTGACGCGCCGTTCGACACCTTCCGCGCACCGCTCGCGAGCTGATTGAGCTGCTTGGACGTCGACTGGATCTTCGTGTTGGCCTGTACGACGGGAGCCCGCAGCTTCGCCGTCTCCTGCAGGACCACGCGGATCTGGTGCTGGCTGAGGCCCTGTGCCCTGAGCCGTTGCGCCAACTGTGAGTCGAACGTCTTGAGGTCCTTCACCAGCGTGCCGGACGCTGTGGCGACCTGCCTGCCGACACCGGCGATCTTCTCGTTGCCGTCGGCGACCTGATCAGCCCCGTCGGCCAACTGCTTCGTCTGTCTCGGGAGGGAAGCCGTCTTGTCCTTCAGCGTGCCCAGACCGTTGTCGAGCTGTGCGGCACCGGACGCCAGCGACGATGCGCCCTCCGACGCCTGGGTCGCACCGCTCGCAAGCTGCGTAGCGCCGGCCGAGAGCTGCTGCTGTGCCGTGTTGAGCTGCTGAGCGCCCGTCTGCAGCTTCGTGACCCCGGCAGCTGCGGAGGTGAGCCCGTTCTGCAGCTTGGCAGCCCCTGCGGCCGCATTGCTCACCTGCGTGTGGATGGTGTTGTAGCCGGCCAGCAACTGCGAAGCGGCCGTCTCACTCACCTGTGACGCCACGGTCTTCGTCACCTGCGCGACGACCTGGTTGGCGATGGTGTGGGCGATGTAGTTGTTGGCGTCGTTCGTGAGCAGCTCCAGCTCCGCCTGCCGTGGCTTGAAGTCGGCGCTCGACGCCAGGTCCGACGAGAACGTCTTGGGCAGCACGAGCGCGAACTCGTACTTCCCGTCCGACACGCCCTGCGTCGCGTCCGCACGGTTCACCTGATGCCAGTCGAAGCTCTTCGACTTGACCAGTTCCTCCGCCACCTGGGGGCCGACGTCGAGCTTCTCGCCGGTTGTCAGCGTCGTACCCTCGTCCTCGACGACGACCGCGGTCGGAATCTTGTCGAGCCGGCCGTACGGGTCGTGGTTCGCGTACAGGTACAGGCCGCCGTACAGCACCGGCACCAGCAGCAAAGCGACCACGGCCAGCTTGGGCAGCCGTCCGGCCGTCAGACGCCGCAACTCACTCAGGGCCATCCGCAGCGCGGTCACGCCTCTGTCTCCTCTTCGTCCTCAATGGCAATAACCGGCTCAACAGGCGCGATCGGTGCAACCTGTACGGGGTCAGGCTGGTCCGTCTCACCCATTCGCGCAGCCTTGATGTCCAGCAACCGCGCAGACGCGTCAGCGCACGTGATGATCACGCCGTACCCCTGGGCCGCCAGTCCGCGCCCCAGCTCGAACCACTCATGCGGGTCACCGCCATGCCGATCAGGCATGCACAGAATGACCACCTGTACGTCGGGACGCGCGATGGTGAGCTCCGTGAGCAGTCTCGTCCGGACGGCGACCGGCAGGTGCTCGAACCGCTTGTCGGCGTGCTCCGCGGCGTCATGCTCGTTCAGCCACTCAAGCACGGCCTTACGCCCAGCCTTGCGGCCGGCGATCGCGAGCTCCTCGCCGACAACGGTCTGCACGGGTAAGGCGTCGTCCGGCTCGGTGATGCCAGGAGCGTCGACAACGGCGACCCGGCGCCGCAGTACGGCGGGGTCGGTGCTGCCGTCGAGCCGGACCCGTCCGGTGTCGGACTTGAGCCGCCCGGACAGCCCCAGCGCCGCGGCGACGTGCCCAGGGCCCGGATAACCGGTCAGCAGCACCACCTGGTGATCCGCGACCGACACCGACGTGGCAAGCAGCATCGGTGCGTGCGGTCCACGCACGCTGATCCCGGTGGCCTCGAGCTCCATCCTGCATCCCCGTTCAATACGGTTGTGTATTCAATACAGAACTGTATCCTACTCCTATGGAACCTCCCAAGCGGCGTCGTTCGAACACGCGGGCCCGGCTGCTCGAGGGCGCCCTCGAGGTGTTCGCCGAGCGCGGCTTCCACGGCGCGTCCGTGGAGGACATCTGCGAGCGGGCCGGGTTCACCCGCGGCGCCTTCTACTCGAACTTCGGGTCCAAGGACGAGCTGGTGCTCGCGCTGTTCCAGGCCACCACCGACCGGTTGCTGGAGCAGATCGAGGCGCTGCTCCCGGAGCTCGCGAGTCAGCCCGGATCGCTGCTGGACGCCGTACTCGGCCTGCTCGACGAGACCGTCCCGGACCGACGGCAGTGGCATCTGATCTCGGCGGAGTTCACGCTGCACGCGCTGCGCGATCCGGACGCGGCGCAGGCGCTGAACAAGCAGCGGGCGATGTTCCGCGAGAGCCTGACCCGGTTGGTCGAGCAGATCACCGAGACGAGTTCGCTCGAGCTGACCGTCCCGGCGGAGCAGTTCGTCCGGATGGTGATCGCCGTCCATGAAGGTGCGCGGTCGCAGAGCCTGCTGGAGCCGGACGAGGTGCCGGCCGGCTCGCTCGAGCACACGTTCCTGCCGATGGTGCTGGCGGCGGTCAGCCGACCTTCACGCTGACCGTGTGGAGGCCGGTCGCGCCGTTCGGGGCGGGATCGGCCGAGGACTCGACCTGTGGATTGCCCTGTGCGTCGAACGCCCGTACCTGCAGCAGATGCATGCCGTGCGGCGCGTTCCAGGTCCAGTGCCACTGCCGCCAGGTGTCGACCGACGGGTCCGTGGCGAGCGTCGCTTGTTGCCAAGGGCCCCCGTCAACGCGGACCTCGACCTTCGAGACGCCGACGTGCTGGTCCCAGGCCACGCCGGCCACGGTCACCGGGCCCGCCGGCACCTTCTTGCCACCAGGTGTGTCGATCCGCGACGACAACTTGATCGGTCCCTGCGCCGACCAGCCGCGGAGGGTCCAGTACGCGTCGAACTTGTCGAACCGCGTCACCTCGATGTCGACCAGCCACTTCGTCGCCGAGACGTAGCCGTACAGCCCGGGTACCACGATCCGCACCGGGAATCCGTGCTCGACCGGCAACGGCTGGCCGTTCATCGCGAACGCCAGCATCGCCTGCCGGTCGTCGAGCAGCGTCGGCAGCGGCGTACCGGCGGTGAATCCGTCCTGCGACGACGACTGGATCGCGTCCGCGCCCTTGGACGGCCCGGCCTCTTCGAGCAGGTCCTTCAGCACCACGCCGGACCAGAGCGCGTTGCCGATCAGATCGCCGCCGACCTCGTTGCTCACGCAGGTCAGCGTGACCCACTTGTGGATGACCTGGCGCTTCAGCAGATCGTCGAAGGTGAGGTTGATTTCGCGGTCGACCATGCCGTGGATGCGCAACTTCCAGTCCGCGGGGACGATCTGCGGTACGGACAGCGCGGTGTCGATGCGGTAGAAGTTCGCGTTCGGCGTGGCCCACGGTACGGCGCCTTCCGCCTGCACGCCGGCCGGCGGGGCGAGACTCGGAGGCTGCGGCAGCGTGAGCTGTTTGCGGGCGTCGGCGACCGCGGCGCGATTCCCGCCGACGACCTTCCCGAGTACGGCGACCGCGGCCGATCCGATCGCGACACCTCCGGACAGTTGCAGGAACCCGCGGCGGCTGACCGCGTCGTCTGGGAAATTCACGAGTGGCTCGAGTCTGCGGCTGAACAGGCGCAGGACGAGGAGCGCGGTGATGCCGGCCAGTGCCGATGGGAGGAAGCCGGTCTGCCCGGAGTCCGCGCGGGTGAACGCTGCGGCGACCGCGATACCGCTGAGCACGATCGTGATCAGCGCGCCGGCCCAGTACCGCCGTACGGCGAGGATGCCGCCGACCGCCGCCACCACCGCGATAACGATCAGAATGCCGACCCGGAGCGCGGTCTTGTCGTGGGTGCCGAACCAGGAGATCGCCAGGTCCTTCAGCCACGGCGGCACCCGGTCGATGAAGGCCGAACCGATCGCCACCACCGGCGTCTGCGGCGTACCGAGAAGTCCGGCCGCGAGACTGCCGACCGCCAGCCCGGCCAGGGCGGCCAGGATGCCGCCCGCCGCCCCGCGCCAACGAGTGCCACCAGCAGCCTTGGGGTCAGCCTGTTGCTTCACTTCTCAACCATCGCGCGACGGGGCGCCCGACACCAGTCGAGCGCCCCAACCGTTAGTCGCGGGTAATACGTGTAGTTCGGTTGTTGCGGGTAGCACGTGTCGTTCGGTTGTCGTGCTGGTCAGATCCGGTCGGGCGTGATCGGCCCCAGACCCGGGCGGCCGTTCGGCCACCGTCGGGCGTTGTCGCGGACCCGGCGGAGCTTGCCGAGAACGAGGTCGCGGTCGTCCGCCAACTGGGACATCCAGAGGCTGTCGATCTCGAGCAGGTGATCCGGCAGCGCTTCACGCAACCGCCGCTTCCCCTCCTCGGTCAGGACGGCGAACGAGCCGCGGGCGTCGTCGGGGCAAGGCTCCCGGCGAACCAGGCCGAGGTTCTCGGCACGGTCGACCAGTCGGGTGATGCCACCAGTGGTGACGGTCAGCTCCCGGGCAAGGGAGGTCAGACGCTGCTTCTCCCCGTTGCTACGGGCCAGCCGCAGCAACAGTTCGAACATTGCCATTTGCAGTCCACTGCGCTTCAGGGAATGGCGCATCAGGTGATCCAGCTCGGCCGCTGCTTCTCGCAGCAACCCGTAGGCCGTCAGCACGTCGCTTTCCCATGGTTCGGCAGCGCGAGTGGGTTCTGCATCGGCGAGCGCTAGGGGCGAGCAAAGCGAAGGCGCGATGGTCATGGGCGGACTCTATTAGCTGACCAGTTCACTTCGCTACACGGGGTGACCTTTCGGCTACTCATCGACCCGGAACCGTAAATCTTCTGAGCGTAGCGGGGCCGCTCGATCAAATCCGGTCTAGAACGGTGAAATTCGAACTGCGGGGCCGCCGCGACAGTGGGAGGATAACCGTTCGCGCTCACTGGGGAGGGTACGGATGGCAGTGATCGAGGCGGCCGATCTGGTCAAGGAGTTCAGCCGGCCCGCGGTCCTGCCGGGCAGGCTGCCGCGGCTCCGGGGGTTGTTCAGCACCAAACGCGACACCACCCGCGCCGTGAACGGCGTGAACTTCGAGATCGAGCCGGGCGAACTCGTCGGCTACCTGGGCCCGAACGGCGCGGGCAAGTCGACGACGATCAAGATGCTCACCGGGATCCTCACGCCGACCTCCGGCGTCTGCCGGGTGGCCGGGCTCGAGCCGTCCCGGGACCGCGCCCGGAACGCCCGCAACATCGGCGTCGTCTTCGGCCAACGAACCCAGCTCTGGTACGACCTGCCATTACGCGACTCCTTCGAAGTACTCGCGGATCTCTACGACCTGGACCGGACGACGTACCGAAAGCGCGTCGGCCTGTTCACCGAACTGCTCGACCTGTCCGAGTTCCTGGACACGCCGGTGCGATCGCTGTCGCTCGGCCAGCGGATGCGTGGCGATCTGGTCGCCGCGATGCTGCATGAACCGTCCATCCTGTTCCTCGACGAGCCGACCGTCGGCCTGGACGTGGTCGCGAAGGCCCGACTGACCGAGTTCATCGCCGAGACCAACCGGACCCAGGGCACCACGGTGGTGCTGACGACGCACGACATGGAGGACGTCGAGCGGCTCTGCCAGCGAATCATCGTGATCGACTCCGGCGCCGTCCTGTACGACGGCGACCTGTCCCGCCTGAAGGAACGCTTCATGCCCCACCGCTTCCTCGTCCTCACCCTGTCCGAACGCACCCCGGCGGTACGCGGCATCCGTCGGGGCGTGGACATCCCGTTTGCGACTGAGGTGGAGGCCGACGCCGTTGGCGCGGTGCTGCCGCACCCGGAACGCAGCGTCGTGCTGCGTTTCGATCCCCGGGAGGTCACCACCCCGGAGCTGGTCGCCCGGGCGTCGCAGGTCTACCAGATCGACGAACTGTCGATCGTCGATCCACGGCTCACCGACGTGATCTCCCAGCTGTACGACGGACTGCTGACGTGACCACGGCAGCCCAGCGCGGAGCGGCGCAGAGCCGACAGGCGCCGACCAGGGCGGCTCAGGTCAGAGCATTCCGTGGCATGACCCGGGCCGGCACCCGGTCCGTCCTGATCTACCGCGGGGACCTGATCACCGGAGCGGTCACCCTTGTCATCCAGGTCGTCCTCGCGATAGCGGTCTGGCGGATCGTGTACAGCGGACGTGGGCCGGTCAACGGCGTGGACGCTCGTACTGCGGTCGCGTACGCGGCGATCGCGGCGTGTCTGCAATCGGTACTCCTCCCGTGGCAGTTCTCGTCGTTGCCGATGCGGATCCGGAACGGTCAGATCGCGACCGACCTGACCCGGCCGCTCGGACTGATCTGGCAGGTCCTCGGCCAGAACTTCGGCGTACTGCTCGGCCGCCTGCCGCTCGGGGCGATCGGTCTCGCGGCCGCGGCGGTCATCGGCGCGCTGATGCTTCCGCCGGGCTGGGGTGCGTTCCTCCTCTCGCTCGTGGCGACGGCAGGGGGTGTCGTGGTGGCGATGCTGTGCAACCTGATCGTGTCGATGGTGACGTTCTGGACGTTCGAGGTCAGCGGGCCGCTGATCGTCTACCGGTTCGGGAGCGCGTTCCTCTCGGGGTCGCTGATTCCGTTGTGGTTCATGCCGGGGTGGCTGCGGTCGTCGGTCGAGTGGCTCCCGTTCCAGGCGCAGGTCTACACGCCGGTGTCGATCTACCTCGGCCGGACCCGGGGCGGCGAGGCGCTGGCGCTGGTCGCCGTACAGCTGGCTTGGGTTGTCGTGCTGGCGCTCCTCCTCGAACTGGTGTGGCGGCGGGCACGCCACAAGGTGGTGGTGCAGGGTGGCTGAACAGTCGTGGGTGCGGCAGTACGTGATCCTCCAGCGCGCCGCATTGCGTGCGCAGTTGCAGTACCGGGTGAACTTCTGGACGACTCTGATGGGCGGTGTCGCCTTTCAAGGCACCCAGTTGCTGTTCCTCGGCGTCCTCCTCGCAAAGTTCGGTGTGATCGCGGGCTGGGGCTTCCCGGAGGTCGCCTTCGTGTTCGCGATGCGACTCGCATCGCACGCGCTGTACGTCGTTCCGTTCGGGGCGTTGATGTTGACCGACGAGATCGTCCGCGACGGCGAGTTCGATCGGGTGCTGTTGCGACCGGTGAACCCGTTCCTGCAGCTGATCACCCGGCGGTTCTCGCTGATGTCGCTCGGCGACGCCCTGCTCGGTGTCGGCGCGCTGATCATCTTCAGCCGGCAGGCACCTGTCGACTGGGACGCGGTCAAGCTCGCCTATCTGCTGCTGGCGGTGCTCGGCGGCGGCCTGATCGAGACCGGCATCGCAACCTTCTTCTGCGGCCTGACCTTCGTCGTCACCTCCACCTTCTCGCTGCGGATCTTTGCCGACAGCTCGATCACCCAGTTCTCCGGCTACCCGCTGACGATGTTCGGCCGCACGACCTTCTACGCCTTCTGCACCGTCTTCCCGATGGCGTTCATCTCCTTCCTCCCGGCAACCGTCCTGCTGAACCGCACCTCCGAAGTCCCGCTGCCCACGTGGCTGACCCTCGCCTCCCCACTGGCCGGCCCCGTCGTGCTGGCGCTCGGCTATGCGTTCTTTTCCAAGATGATGCCGAGATACACGAGCCCCGGGAGCTGAACTTCGGCGCCTGATGCTCCTATAGACCCGGAGCCGTCAAGTCTGGGTTGTGAGCGCTTGGGTGATGAGGGGTAGGAGTTCGCGGCAGAGGTTGCGTTTGAGGCAGCGGATGACTTCTTTGGTGGTTTTGCCTTCGGCGCGTCGGCGGGCGACGTAGGCGCGGGTGGGCTGGTGGTGGCGCATGCGGACCAAGACGATGGTGTGCAGGGCGGTGTTGGCTTGGCGGTCGCCGCCGCGGTTAAGGCGGACGCGGTGGGTGCGGCCGGAGGCGACGGGAACCGGAGATGCCCCGCAGACGGCCGCGAAGGCGGCGTTGCTGTGCAGTCGGTGGGGGTTGTCGCCGGCGGTGGTGAGGAGTTGGCCTGCTGTTTCGGGGCCGAGGCCGCAGCGTTCGAGCAGGGCCGGTGCGGCCTGGTGGGTGAGAGTGCGCAGTTGGGTGTCGGCGTCGGTGACTTCCTCGGTCAGGTGCTGGCAGCGGCGGGCGAGGCGGCGCAGCGCGGTCTTGGTGGCTTGGACCGGGTCGGTCAGATCGGTGGTGGGGCGTAGTGCGGAGGTGGCGTGGATGAGTTGGTCGGTGGTGAGGCCGGCGAGTTGTCCGCGTAGTGGTTCCGGCGCGGTGGTGACGAGCTGGCGCAAGGTGTTGATGGCGGCGGTCCGGGCCTTGATCGCGCCGGAGCGGGTGGTACGCACGACGCGAATGGACTCCACGATCCCCGTACGGGTCTTCGGTGTGCCGGTCGCGGTGCCGGCCAGGACCGCTCGGGCGGCGGCCTCAGCGTCGATCGGGTCGGACTTGCCGCGGCGGCGGCGGTTCTGCCGGTTCGGTCGTGACACCTCCACCACCCGGACGTGTTCGGAGGTCAGCAGCCGGGCGAGGCCGGCGCCGTAGCTGCCGGTGCCCTCGACCCGACCACGGCAAGGTCGCCGAAACCCCTCAGCCAGGTCAGTAGCTGCTTCTCCCCGGCGTTGGTGGCCGGGAACTGGGCATGGGCAAGCAGTCGGCCGAGGTGATCCAGGCAGGCGGCGGTGTGGGTGTCTAAGTGGGTGTCGACCCCGCCGACGACTTCGCCTGATCCGGCGATGTCGGTGATGTCGAAGTGAGTAACGCCGATCGGGTCTGTCATCGTAGAGACAGCCGTCCTTCCGTTGTGCGAACCGACACGGGACGGCACGCACCGCCGGTCCGGGCGGACAGCACATGGACGGGCCTCTGCGACAGGCTCCTATCAGGTCACGTTCCGTCCGGCCGGTGCGTGCAGCTCGCCGGCCGGAGACGGATCAGCCCGAAGTCAACCCCTGTTGCCGGTGACGGTGGATAACTGAGTCATCCGGCCAGCGAACCCATCATCCATGTGGATAACTTCCGCGGCGGTCGGACGATTTTTGCCACCCTTGATTCGCGAGGTCATGGACCACCGGATCGGGGAGCCCGAATGAGCAAGGACAGCAACCAGAAGTCGCCGTACGGCGCCGGCTTCATCGCCGCCTGCATCGTCGTCGGGGCGGTCCTCGTCTGCGGTGCGCTGATGCTCATCGGCGGCCGGACGTCACCAGCCACGACTTCCTTGGACCGCGCCCAGCCCAACGCCGCGGAACAGACCCAGCCCGCGGGGCAGTCTCAGCCCGCCGGGACTCAGCCTGCGGGGACTCAGCCAGGGGCCGTCGAGCCCGTGGGGCCTGCGACTCCGGACGGTTCGACCGCCGCCGGGCGCCCGCGCAGCGGCACCGGTTGCAACCTCCCGACCGGTGATCAGACAGTGCCCGTCAAGCCGCCGGCGGTGGACGGCTGGGACGTCAGCCGGCGGGTCGTCGTACCCCGCTCGTCGACGTACGGGCCTGCCGTCACCGACTCCGACGGGTTCCGCCGGTGCTTCGCCCACTCGCCGACCGGCGCGGTCTATGCCGCCTACAGTGCCTTCGCGGCACTGTCCGATCAGGAGGTGGGGGTTGCCGCCGCGCGCAAGCTGATGGTTCCGGGACCCGACACCGACGCGCTGATCCGCGAGCTGCAGTCGGAGGACTCGTCGAGCGGGTACCCGGTGACGCAGCTGGCCGGGTATCACCTGATCGACACCGGTCCGGACCGCGTGGTCCTGATGCTCGCCACGCCGGTCCAGTCCGCCTACGCGAGCCTCACGCTCACCCTGATCTGGCACGAGGGTGACTGGCGGCTGAAACCGCCCGCAGTCGGCGATCCGGTCGGTGCACCGTTCGCCCAGCACCGTGACCTGTCCGACTTCGTTGCCTGGAGTGGTGTCTGATGTGCGGAAAGCTGGCGATCACCTGCCACGTCGAAGAGGCAATCCAGTCGGTAGCGACCAGTGCGATGGACCAACTCCAGGCTCAGGTGACCGCGGGCGCGCTCAGCACGCTGGACTCGATGACCTTCTGGCTCCGGCCGGGTACGCCCGCTCTTGCCGACCAGCACGACCGGGCGACCGGCACGGTCCAGTTCCTGCAGGGCAGCCTGCTGAGCGTCACCGCTGCCGTGTTCGCGATCGCGATCATCATTGCCGGCATCCGGATCGCCTGGGAGCAGCGGGCACAACCACTGCAGGAGCTGCTCAAGGCGATTCTGACGTTCGTCGTGGTGGGTACGGCCGGGGCCGCCACGATGCAGGTGCTGTCGGCCTGGTCGGACGGGTTCTCGGTCGCCATCATCGACCAGGCGGGCAAGGACCTGTCGCTGGCCGCGGCCTTCGGTGGCTCCGTCAGCGGTGATGGTCAGGCCCAGAGCCTGGTCGCCGACGGCATGCCGGCGCTGCTCGGTATCACCACCGGAATGAGCGTGATCCTCGCATCGTTGATCCAGATCGTCCTGATGCTCGTGCGGTCAGCGTTGCTGGTGCTGTTGGCAGGGGCGTTCCCACTCGCAGCCGCGGCGACGAACACCGAGATCGGGCGGAACTGGTTCAAGAAGTTCTGCGGCTGGTCGCTGGCCTTCATCGCCTACAAACCGGCGGCGGCGCTCGTTTATGCGGCGGCTCTCAAGGTGGCCCACGACCCCGCGATGAGCGCGGGCGACGCCGTGGTGCGGGCGATGACCGGGATGATGATGCTGCTGCTCGCGATCTTCGCGCTGCCGGCGTTGCTGCGCTTCATGGTGCCGGTGACCGCGGCGGTGGCGGGTGGCAGCGCGGGCATGGGCAGTTCCGTCGCCGACCCGGGCGGACTCGCGAGCGGTGCGGTCAGCGTCGGCAGTTCCGGCGCCGGGTTCGGCACCAGCCGTGGCGGCGGGAGTTCAGCCGGCGGCGCGACTGCGGGGGGCACCGGTGGAGCGACCGGCGGGGGTGCGACCGGTGCGACTTCGGTCGGTGCAAAGGCAGCGGGTGCGGCGGGTGCTGTGGCCGGCGCGGCAGCCATCGGCCTCGCCGCAAGCCGGAAGGCGGCCGGTGGTATAGCCGGTGCAGCGTCACACTCCGCCGGTGAGTCAGGCGGCGGTTCGATCACACCGCCGTCTGCCAGTGGACCAATGTCCCGCCGCCCAAGCCCCCGTACCTCGAGCTCCAACCACCGCAGCAATCCCCACCCATCAACCGAGCACCGCACCTCAGAACCCACCAGCCCCACCGGCAGCTGGTGACTGAGCGCCGGACTCCGGAATCCGCTGGCCCGACTGATAGCTGGTGACTCAGCACCGCACTGCGGAACCGCCGGCCCCAGCGCAGTTGGTGCCGGGGGCCGGTTTCCCCAGGGTTTTCCACAGGTGTGGATTTTGGGGCTGGTGGCAACAATCTGTTGATTGTTCATGCGGAGTTACTTGATGAGCAGGGCTTCGGAACCTATCGGCTTGTAGCCGGCCGCGAGGAACGTGCGGAGAGAGGCCGCGTTGCCGGGCGTGATCTGGGCCCAGATCGACGCAGTGCTGGGGATCAGGGCGCGGGCGGCCAGGGCCAGGCGGCGGCCGTGGCCTTGGAGGCGGGCGTTCGGGGGTACTTCGATGGCGCACTCGAGACGGTCCGCCAGACCGCGCCCGGTGAGGACCATGCCTTCGTGGGCGTCGACGTATGCCCGGACGTCGTCGCGGTAGCGCCATGCGCGGTCGACTCGAGGATGGGCGAGGTCGTGCAGCTCGGTGAGGCCGGCGGTCGCGGCGGTGCGTTCGGCCTCGTCGGTGAGCGCGGGCGCGAGCAGCATCGCGTCGAGCGCGCTGACCCGGCGGCCGGTGAGCTTCTCGAGGGCCGAGAGGAACGGCGGGTTCGTCGGGGCGGACAGGTCGCCGGGCGGTAGGTGCTCCGCAACCCACGCCGGGTCGACGTCCGCGGCGATCACGATGTGGCCGGTGAACGACACCACGCAGTACTCGCGGTCGGACGGCGGGGGTACGACGGAGACGCTGAGATCCGGGGGTGGGAACGTGCCGTGTTCGGCGGCGCGCAGAATGGCAGCGAGAGTTGTCATCAGGAGCATTGTCGCGGAGATCCCGTGGCGCGCTCGCAGAGGAGGCGGCAGGATGCGCGAACCGCAGCTGGTCACGGCCGAGGGGTTGCCCGAGCGGGTCACGATCTACGAGGTCGGTCCCCGGGACGGGTTGCAGAACGAGTCGGCGATCGTCGACGTGGCGGTCAAGGCGGAGTTCATCAATCGGCTGGTCGACGCGGGACTGACCACGATCGAGACGACCAGCTTCGTGCACCCGAAGTGGGTACCGCAGCTCGCCGACGCGGCCGAGCTCCTCGAACGGCTCGACCTGCCCGAAGGCGTCCGCGCCCCGGTGCTGGTGCCGAACGAGCGCGGGCTCGATCGCGCGCTGGCGGCCGGTGTCCGGGAGATCGCGATCTTCGCCAGCGCGACGGAGACGTTCGCGGGGAAGAACCTCAACTCGACGCTGGACGATCAGTTCGCGATGTTCACGCCGACGATCGAGCGGGCGCTGGGCGCCGGGCTGGCGGTCCGTGGGTACGTGTCGATGTGTTACGGCGACCCGTGGGAGGGCGACGTACCGATCGATCAGGTGGTCAAGGTCGGCGCGCGGCTGGTCGAGCTCGGGTGTCACGAGCTGTCCCTCGGCGACACGATCGGGGTCGCGACGCCGGGTCAGGTGAGCGCGCTGATCGAGGCGTTCGGTGCGGCCGGGGTGCCTGTGGACAAGCTTGCGGTGCACTTCCACGACACCTACGGGCAGGCTCTCGCGAACACCCTCACCGCGCTCCGCGAAGGCGTCACCACGGTCGACAGCTCCGCTGGCGGCCTCGGCGGCTGCCCGTACGCCGAGAGCGCCACCGGCAACCTCGCCACCGAAGACCTCCTCTGGCAGCTCGACGGCCTCGGCATCCACACCGGCGTCGACCTCGAAAAACTCGTCACCACCAGCACCTGGATGGCCGAACAACTAGGCAAACCGTCACCCAGCCGAGTGGTCCAAGCCCTGGCCGGCTGACCGCTGCCTCGCCCCTGCCCTTTCCGCTTCAAGTCTATCGATTCCCGCTTCACCTCAGCTCTGGTTATCCACAGGGTTGTAAACGGGTGAAAGTGTCGGTGGGGTGGGGGAAGCTGGGTGGGTGAGTGCGCAGCGGGTTGAGCTTGGGGAGTTTTTGAAGGCGCGGCGGGGGCGGGTGGCGCCTGAGGATGTCGGTTTGCCTGGGGGTGGGCGGCGGCGGACGCCTGGGTTGCGACGGGAGGAGTTGGCGCAGCTCGCCGGGGTCGGCGTCACGTGGTACACGTGGCTCGAGCAGGGGCGGCCGATCAACGTGTCGGGGCAGGTGCTGGACGCGGTCGCGACGACGCTCGGGTTGACGCCGGTCGAGCGCGAGCATCTGTACCGGCTGGCTGAGGCGACACCGATGCGGCTGCCGCGGACGACGGACTGCGCGAGTGAGGCGGTGTTCGAGGAGATCGTCGAGGCGCTCGATCCGCTACCGGCGGTGATCACCAACACCCGGTTCGACATCGTCCGGGCGAACCGTGCGTACAACGACCTGTTCCACGACTGGCACCGGCTGCCCTGCATCCACAAGAACCTGCTCTGGTGCATCATCACCGAGCCGACCGCCCGTGAGCAGCTGCTCAACTACGACACCGAGGTGCCGTACCTGGTCGGCCGGTTGAGGTCGGCCTACGGCGAGCACGTCGGCGACCCGGACTGGGAGACCGACCTCGCGCGGTTGCGCTCGATCTGTCCCGAGTTCGATCTGCTGTGGTCCAAGCACGAGGTGGCGGCCTGTACGCCGCGGGTACGCCGGATCGCCAACCCGGACGTCGGCGAGGTACGCCTCACGATCACCGAGCTGGCCGTGTCCGCGCACCCGGACCTGCTGCTGTTCATCGAGTCCCCCGCCGATGAGGAGACCCGCGCCAAACTCCCGCTGACCCGCCGGGAGGCCACGGCCCGACAGGTCTGACCTACCGGGAGCTGCTACTGCTCGATCGGGCGGCGGATTCGGCGGACTAGGCTTTTGTCGGCGAATTGGCCGACTCGGTAGGTGGACCAGCCGTCGACGCCGGCGCCGACGGCGCCGCCGAGGAGCGGGACGCGTCGGGTGATCGTGAGTGCCATCCGCTTGCCGCTGATCCGGCCGATGAGCTCGGCCACGACCTCGCCCGACACCTGGCGGTCGAGCTCCGGGTCGAAGACCGGGGCGGTCGCGATCGCCAGCGGCGACGAGACCAGGCTCGACTTCCGGAGCCGGTCGGTGACGCCCTCCTCGCCGAGCAGGCAGGTGATGACGGCGGTCCGGACCCGGGGGTCGTCCAGGTCGTACCCGCGCAGGTGGGCGATCGCCGCCACCATCCGGCACTGCACGACCGCGAGACCGGTCAGGTTCGCGGGCAGTGCGACCGGGAGCGTGACGAGACCGCCGATGCTGGTCGCGAACCCCTGGACGCCGGCCAGCCGGATGTGCTGGTCGATGACCGCGTCGATGGCGAGCGTGACGTCGCCGTCGCAACGCTCCAGCTTGGTGTCGGCGATCCGCTCCGCGCCCGGGAACCGCTGGTACCCGTCGATCGCGACCTCGAGGATCTGGCGCAACACGCCGCCCGCTGCTGTCGGGGCGAACCGCTGGGCGGCGGGCGCGAGACTACTGGCGACGAACCTGGCTACTCCGGCCACGGTGCTCCTTCCCGCCCGGCCCCACGCGTCAGAACCCGGACGTGTTTCAACTGTACGTGTCTCCCACCCCTACGCCACTCGGGACAAACCCTTGGTGTCCCCCGAGGGTGTGCCCTACGCCGGACCGAGCGACATGCCCTAGGTGAGAATGGATGCGTGCCGATCGAACCTGCTCCGTCTCAGTGGGACTTCCCGCCGGTTGGTGTGGCGGGGGCCAGTGACGTGGTAGCGGGCGGTGCCGATCTCGCCCCGGGGACCGTGCTGGCGGCGTACCGGCGGGGGCTGTTCCCGATGCCGGATCACCGGAATTCGGTGTTGTGGTGGTCGCCGGTGGACCGCGGCGTGATCGACGTCGCCGGCTACCGGCCGTCGCGGTCGTTGCGGCGCGCGCGGGCGAAGTTCGAGATCCGGGTCAACACCGCGTTCGACCAGGTGATCCGGGCGTGTGCGGACCCACGCCGCCCGGGTTCGTGGATCGACAGCGACATCATCGCGTCGTACACCGAGCTGCACCGGCTCGGTTGGGTGCACTCCGTTGAGGCCTGGGACGGCGACCAGCTGGCAGGCGGTCTGTACGGCGTGGCGATCGGCGGGCTGTTCGCAGGTGAGTCGATGTTCCACCACAAGACCGACGGCTCGAAGGCGGCCGTCGCGGGCACGATCGAGCTGCTCGACGACGAGTACGCCGCCGACCGGGTCTTCGACATCCAGTGGGTCACCGACCATCTCGCCACGCTCGGCGCGGTCTCGATCCCCCGTGAGACCTACGTACGACGGGTCACGCGCGCCCTCGACGTACCGCTCCCGAAGGCCTTCAGCTGAGCCCCACAAAGGCCGCCATCTGCCGGGAGGCCGAGGCGAAGAACTCGTCCGCCGGGTCCATCGATCCGACCAGCTGACCGAAGAGCTCGAAGCTCAGCATCCCGAACAGCTGGGTCCACACGATCACGGTCCGCACCAGGATCGCGGGCGGTACGTCGGGAGCCAGCGCGACCAGTACCTTCGTCTGCTCGGCCAGCACACCCGACGGTTCCGGGGCGTCCGGCGGCGTGACGAGCCGGCCCGTCGCCTGCGCACGCTGGAGCAGCCCGAGCAGCAGCAGCGGCACCCGGCTCGCCGGCTCGACCGTGGTTTGCGGCGCCTGGTACCCGCTGATCGGCGACCCGTAGATCAGCGCGTACTCCTGCGGATTGGCCCGCGCCCAGTCCCGTACGGCGGTGTAGATCGCGATCCACTCGTCGACCGGATCGCCCGCGCCGGCGGCTGCCTCCGCGGCCGCGCCGAGGGCGTCGTACGCGTCGATGATCAGCGCGGTGAGGAGCTCGTCGCGGCTCGCGAAGTACCGGTAGAGGGCGGACGACACCATGCCGAGCTCGCGGGAGATCGCCCGGAGCGAGAGCGCCTCGGCGCCGACGGTCGCCAGTTGCTGCCGCGCGGCCGCCTTGATCTCCTCCGTCAGCTCGGCCCGGGCACGCTCACGGGCAGTTCGTCCGGCGTTCATACCGCCAGTCTGCCACATAACCGAGAGCACTGCTCTTGACAGTGATCGGCGATCTAGGGTTCACTGATCACAACAGAGAGCACCGCTCTCGCAAAGACCGAAGGAACCCGACATGACCGAGTACAAGCAGACCTACGACAGCAAGCGCGTGATCACCGTCGCCGAGGGCAGCATGCGTGTCTTCAACCGCATCGTCGCCGGTCTGACGAAGCTCGGCATCAGCGTGATGGGCAGTCGGGTGCTCTCCGTCCAGGGCCGCAAATCCGGCGAGTGGCGCAGCACCCCGGTGAACCTCCTCACCGTCGACGGACAGCGCTACCTGGTCGCGCCACGCGGCCACACGCAGTGGGTGAAGAACCTGCGCGCCAGTGGCACCGGCCGGCTGCAGCTCGGTCGCAGGATCGACACCTTCCGGGCCGAGGAGCTTGCCGACGCGGACAAGATCCCGGCGCTGCGGATGTACCTGAAGGAGTGGTCCTGGGAGGTCGGCACGTTCTTCCAGGGCGACGTCACCAAGAACTCCCCCGACGAGGTCCTGCACCACATCGCCCCGGGTGTCCCGGTCTTCAAGATCAACTAGTGATAAGCGGCCGCCTGGATCCGGTAGAGGTCGGCGTAGTGACCGTTGCGGGCCATCAGCTCGTCGTGGGTGCCGGTCTCGACCACGTGGGCGCCGTCAAGGACCACGATCAGGTCGGCCATCCGCACGGTGGAGAACCGGTGCGAGACCAGGATCGTGATCCGGCCGTCGGTACTGTCCCGCGCGGCCGCGGCGTACCGCTCGAACAAGGCGTGCTCGGTCTCGGCGTCCAGAGCGGCGGTCGGCTCGTCGAGGACCAGCAGCAGCGGCCGGTCGCGCATGAACCCGCGCGCCAGCGCCAGCTTCTGCCACTGCCCGAAGCTGATCTCCGCCCCGTCCGGCCAGGTCGAACCGAGCTGCGTGTCCAACCCCGACTCCAACCGCTCCAGTAGGTCCTCCGCCCCGGCGCGCCCGACCGCGGTCGTCACCGCCGGTACGTCGTCCAGCCGCGGCAGGTCGCCCAGCCCGACGCTGTGCGCCGCGCGGAACTCGAACCGGAAGAAGTCCTGGAACGCCCCGGCGATCTTCTCCCGCCACGCCTCCGCAGGGATCCGGGCGAGCGGCCTGTCGTCGAGCAGGATCCGTCCGCCGGACGGCTCGTAGAGCTTGCAGACGAGTTTCACCAACGTGGACTTGCCCGCACCGTTCTCGCCGACGACCGCGATCACCTTGCCGGCCGGTAGCTGCAGGTCGACGTTCTCCAGCGCGGGCCGCTCGGAACCGGCGTACGAGAACGAGACCTGCTCGAGCCGGATGCCGTCGACGAGCCGCTCGGGCGCCGGCTGATCCGCCGTACGGTCGAACGAGGCCGCGTAGTTCTCCAGCCAGACGAGCCGTCGTGAACCGTCCAGCCAGATGCCGCGCAGGAAGCCGATCTCACCGACGGTCGCCCCGATGTACGACGACAGCCGTGCGCCGGCCGCGAGGATCAGCAACACCTGTCCCACAGAGCCGTGCAGGCCGGACGCGACGAACAGCACAGCACCGACGTACGCCGCTCCGAACACTGCCCAGGCGAGCCCGTGCCACACTGCGCTGGTCCAGCGGGCCGCGGCCATCGGCCGGTACCACTGCTCCCATTCGCGCTGCCGCCCGCGGACCAGGTCTGGGCCGATGCCGATCACACGCACCTCCTTGCCCGGTGCAGGTGTGGTCGCTGTCTTGAACAGGTGCTGCGAGAGACGGAAGTGGGCGGCGTACTGCTCCTCGACCTCGCGCTCGACGCCTGGTCGCCAACTGGAGCTGAGGACGGTCGGTAGTGCGAACAGAAGTAGCAGAGCGAGTGCCGGGTGGATCGACATGAGCAGAGCGACTGTCACACCGAGGCGCAGGATCCAGCCGCAGGTGGAGAACAGCGACATGTACATGTGGTCCAGTACGAACACCTGTTTGCGCAGCACCGACAGGCGGTCCAGGTAATCGCGTCGCTCGTGGTGCTCGACCGTGGCGACCGACGCCTGCAACCGGGCGACGTGTGCCTCCAGCATGATCGTCACGCGGTCGCGGAACCGCCGGGAGATCCTGGTGGACAACGTCCTGAGGAACCACGTCGCGGTGACCGACAACGCCAGTCCGCCCGCAGCCAGTAGTGCTGCCCGTCGGTCGTGGTGCAGTACACCGTCTGCGAGGAGCTTGAGCCACAAGGCCAGCAGTGCGTCCGGTACCGCGGCCAGCAGCGTCATCAAGAACGCCGCCAGCAGCAGCCACGGCTCGTGCTGGTAGCCGAGCTTGCACAGCCGCCACATCGCCGGCAGCGCGCGAGGCAGGTCGTCAGAGCGTGTCATAGCTGAGCCCCTCCTCGTCGACCTCGGCGGTGAAGCGCTGCGCCTGCAGGTCGAACATCGTGCGGTACCGGCCGCCGAGCGCCATCAGTTCGTCGTGGCTACCGAGTTCCACCACGCGACCGTGTTCGAGGACACAGATCCGATCGGCGTGCCGGACTGTCGAGAAGCGGTGGGAGATGAGGATCGTGGTGACGTCGCGGGTCGCGGTCAGGATCCGGTCGAAGATCGCCGCCTCGCCGCGGACGTCGAGTTGCGCGGTCGGTTCGTCGAGCAGTACGAGTCCGGCTCCTTGGCGTACGGCGCAGAGCGCCCGGGCCAGGGCGACCCGTTGCCACTGGCCGCCCGACAGGTCGGTGCCGTCGCCGTAGCCGGTGGCGAGCCGGGTGTCGAGGTCGGCGAGGTCCGCGGCGCCGGCGTCCGCGAGCGCCGCGCGGATGTCCTCCTCGGGCGCGCCGGCCGGTGCGACGTTGTCCCGCAGCGGGAGCTCGAGCTTGAGGAAGTCCTGGAAGACGGCGGCCACCCGGGTCCGCCAGGCGTCGATGTCGAGGTCCCGCAGGTCGGTGCCGTCGACGTGGATCGATCCGGAGTCGGGGTCGTACAACCGGCAGAGCAGCTTCGCCAGCGTGGTCTTGCCCGCGCCGTTCTGCCCGACGACGGCGAGGGACGATCCGGCCGGGATGGTCAGGTCGAGCCCGTCGAACACCTGCCGCTCGCCCTGTGGATAACCGAACCGCAGGCCGCGCAGCTGAACCTCGACCGCGCCTCGGCCGCCTGCGACGTGGCCCGAACGCAACGCCCCAGCCGGTGCCATCGCCGGCTCGAGCCGCTCGACGGCGACGACCGGTGCGGCCGCTCCGTCGAGCGCCCAGTTCAGCCCGCCGAACGCGATCATCCCGACACCGATCGCGACCTGCGCGAACACGACCAGCCGATCCAGCGGGAGATCACCGCCGATCGAGGCCGCGCCGAGTGCCCAGAACACCAGACCGTTGGCTACCACAACGATCAACAGGCTCCAGATCATTGGTCGTTCCCGCAGTCGAGTGGCGGCGTACTGCAGTTCGAACAGGCGCCGGCGCCGCTCGGTGAACCGCTGGACCGTCCAATCCGCGAGCCCGAACAGCCGTAGCTCCTTCGCCGCACCCGGCTCGACAGCCAGCTCGTACGCATAGTTGGCGTGCCGCTGCGCGGAGCGAACCTCGGCAGTGTTGCGGTCCTTCCAGACGCCGCTCTCGCGCAGCAGCCAGTGCGTGGCGCCCCACGCGACAACCAGTACGAGCGGCGCCCACCAGCTGAACCCGAACAACACGACCGCCGAGGCGATGCCTCCCACGAGCTCGACCAGACTGCCGGCGACGAAGTCGACGTTCAGATACATCGGCGGCCCGGTCTGCCCGTGGTCGAACTCCCGCGCCACCACGAGATCCTCGCTGAGCCCCGGATCCTCCAGATGCCCGATCCCCGGCGGGCCGACACACGCCTTCGCCAACGCGTCATTCAGGTACGACGACACCCGGCTACCGAGGTTGGCGCTGACGGCCTGATGCACCGGCGTCAACACCTGCAGCAACACGAACGTCGTACCCATCAACCCCAACGGCGCCGCCAGCGCGTCCCCGTGCTGAACCGAACCGACCAACCACCCCATGGCAACCGCGAACACTGCCGGCAGCGCACCCCGAGCCACCAGCAACACCCACCAAGCCACCGCAAGCCCCCGATCAGCCCGCGGCAACACCGCAAAGAGCCGCCACTCCCGCCGACCCCGCAACCACCTGCCCATCCCCCCACGATGACACCACCCACACCCCCCGTCTTGAACGTTTGCCGGATGGCACTATGGCTGGATGATTACGCCTGAGCTGTTGAATGCGGCGCCGAAGGTTCTTCTGCACGACCATCTGGATGGTGGGTTGAGGCCGGGGACGGTGTTGGAGCTGGCTCGGGAGGTGGGGCATCGGTTGCCTCGGGGGGAGGCGGCTGAGCTGGGGGAGTGGTTTGTGGAGTCGGCGGACTCGGGGTCGCTCGAGCGGTACTTGGAGACGTTCGATCACACCGTCGCGGTGATGCAGACGGCTGAGGCGATCAAGCGGGTGGCCAGTGAGTGTGTGCAGGATCTGGCGGCGGACGGGGTGGTGTACGCAGAGGTTCGGTATGCGCCGGAGCAGCACCTGACCAAGGGGCTGACGCTCGAGCAGGTGGTGGATGCCGTGCGGGAGGGGTTCGAGCACGGGATGGCGGTTGCCGAGCGGCCGATCGTGGCACGGCAGTTGCTGACCGCGATGCGGCACAAGGCCCGGTCGATGGAGATCGCCGAGCTGGCCGTGGCGTACCGCGACGCCGGGGTCGTCGGGTTCGACATCGCGGGAGCCGAAGCCGGGTACCCGCCTACCCGGCACCTGGACGCGTTCGAGTACCTGCAGCGGGAGAACGCGCACTTCACCATCCATGCCGGCGAGGCGTTCGGGTTGCCGTCGATCTGGCAGGCGATCCAGTGGTGCGGGGCGGACCGGCTCGGGCACGGCGTCCGGATCATCGACGACATCACCCACGACGGCGACAAGGTCGAGCTCGGGCGGCTGGCGGCGTACGTCCGGGACCGCCGGATCCCGCTGGAGATGTGCCCGAGCTCGAACCTGCAGACCGGCGCGGCCGCGTCGATCGCCGAGCACCCGATCGGGCTGCTCGCCAGGCTCCGCTTCCGGGTCACGGTGAACACCGACAACCGGTTGATGAGCGGTACGTCGATGAGCCGCGAACTCGCACTGCTCGCGGAGGCGTTCGACTACGACCTCGCCGACCTGAGGTGGTTCGCGATCAACGCGATGAAGTCCGCCTTCATCCCCTTCGACGAACGACTCGCGTTGATCGACAACATCATCAAGCCCTGGTACGCCTCAAACTGAGGGAAGGAAAGTTCGCGTCAAACTGAGCGCTGGTACGTGCGGAACGCTCGGGTGGAGAGCCAGGCCACGATCAGCGTGAAGGCCAGCAAATAAACGCAATGCCGCCAGACCGTCGACCAGTCCGGCGAGGCGGCCAGGGACTGGCGGGCGGCGATGGTGGCCCAGTCGACCGGGTTGAAGCGGGCCGCGACGTTCACCCAGTGCGGCGCCACCGTCGGGTCGATCATGATCGACGACATGAACGTGAGCGGCAGCGACACGAACTGCGAGATCCCGATCAGTGCGTTCTGCTGCCGGGTGAGCAGCGCGACCGCGTTCGACAGCGAGCCGAACCCGAGCCCCACCAGTACCGATGCAAGGATCGTCACCAGATAGCCGCCGACCCCGCCGTCGTACCGCGCGCCCGCCGCGAACCCGATCAGGAACACCAGCACGGTCTGGATGAACGTCGTCGTCGCGTTGCTGAGCAACTGCCCCGCCATCAACCCGCCGCGGCTGACCGGTGACGCGAGCATCCGGTCCATCACCCCGCGCTCCATGTCCTGCACGAACGACGTACCGCTCCAGCCGCTCGTCATCAGCGCCGTCATCATCACGATCCCCGGCGTCAGGAACGCGATGTACGACGAGTCGCCGAATCCAGGAATGCGTACGACGCCCTGGAACAGCTGCCCGAACAACAACAGCCAGATCGCCGGCTGCACCAACGTGAACGCGATCAACGCCGGCTGCCGGTACGACGCCCGCGTCCACCGCCCGAGAACGAGACCGGTGTGCGTGATCATGCCGCCTCCTCCGCAACCTTGAACGAGCGACCGGTGTACTGCAGGTACACGTCGTCCAGCGACGGCCGCGACACGGTCACCGCGACCACCGGAATCGCCTTGTCCTCAAGGACTCCCAGCACAGCCGGTACGGCGGTCGCGCCGTGGTCGACCCGTGCCCGCAAAGTGTTGCCCTCGACAACGATCTCGCCGATCCCGGGCAACTGCCGCAACAGCGAACGAACGGAACCGTCGGTATCCGGATCGACCAGCTCGACATGCACCGAGTCCCCGCGCAGCGCCGCCTTCAACGTCTCCGGGGTGCCCTCGGCAACAATCTTGCCGTGGTCGACGATCGCCAACTGCCCGGCCAGCCGATCGGCCTCCTCGAGGTAGTGCGTCGTGAGCAGCACGGTCAGCCCTTCCTGACCGGACAAGCGCAGTACTTCGTTCCAGAGATCGGCCCGCGCCTCCGGGTCGAGGCCCGTGGTCGGCTCGTCCAGGAACAGCACCTTGGGCCGGTGCACGAGCCCGAGCGCGACATCCAGCTTTCGCTGCATGCCACCGGAGTACGTGCGAACCGGCCGCGAGCCGTGCTCCGCCAGATCGAACCGCGTGAGCAACTCGCGCGCCCGCTGAACAGCCTGGGAACGGGACAGCCCGAAGATGCGCCCGCTCAGTACGAGGTTCTCCAGGCCGGTCGCCATCGGGTCCGAGCTGGACTTCTGCGGTACGTATCCGATCGCGTGCCGGACCTTGTCCTGATCACGCTGTACGTCGTACCCGGCGACCCGCGCGCTGCCCGAGTCGGCCCGGGACAGCGTCGTGAGGATCTTCACCGTGGTCGACTTGCCCGCGCCGTTCGGCCCGAGCAGGCCGAGGACGACGCCCTCCGGCACGGTGACGGTCAGCCCGTCGAGCGCCCGGAGCGGTGGTTTCTTCCGGCCGGCCGGGTACGTCTTGACCAGGTCGACCGCTTCGACGGCATGCGTAGCCATCAGATTGACTCCCTTGTGGGTGCGGGAGCCGGTCGTCGGGCTGGCTATCCTGATGTGTGCGCCTTGGGTGCCAGGTCTTCGGACCGACTCGAGGAACCGCGGCCCTTGATCCTGGTGTTGCCGCACCGTGGATCGAGGGCCGCCCAACTATCGTGCTTCCGGCGGCACCGCCTGCATCCAGGCGAACTCCTCCCCGAAGTACTTCACCGGATCCTTCAACTGCTCGCCCGGCGGGATGCCCTCCTCCAGGTAGTGCTTCCAGGCCATCCGCCAGTACCTGGACCCGCCGAGCGTGTCGGTCCGGATCTCGTCGACCAACTCGTGCACGTACGCCGACTCCGCGCGCAGCAGCGCCAGCCGGAACTCCGACTCGACCCAGAAGATCCGCGGGAACTCCGCCCCCGCCATCTTCTCGTGCGTCGCGACGGTCTCGGCGATCTCGTTGTCGACCGCCGTCAGCCGCTGCTCGAGCAGCTCGACGGCCCGGTCCGGTGACAGCGCGGGCAGGTAGGCGAGCCCCGCCTCCAGCGGGTGGAACTCGCGGGACGGCGTACCGACCAGCTCGACCAGCCAGTCCTCGAACTCGGCCTGCCCGGCCTCGGTGATCCGGTACACCGTCCGCTCCGGCCGGTTTCCTTCGCGGACCGTCTCCAGCGCCTCGATGAAGCCGTGCTTCTCCAGACTGGACACGATCGAGTAGAGCGATCCGTAGTTCACCTTGATGCTCTGGTCCTTTCCGCGGGCCCGGAGCATCGTGGAGATCTCGTAGGGATGCATGGGCCGCTCGCCGAGACTGCCGAGCACGGCGAACGCCAACGGGTTGCCGACCTTGCGCCTGGCCATCACACCTCCATCGCTATTACTCGAAATCGAGTATTAGCGACCGGGTATTCGATGTCAAGTATTGAGCCAGGCGAACGCCCGCGCCCCCAGACCGCGGATCCGGAGCGCTGCGAGGGCGCGGTACGCCGGCTCCTCGACGTACTTCGTGAGCAGCCAGGCAAGCCCGATCACGCCGAGCGAGGCGCCGGCGATCTGGGTGAACCGGCCCGCGCCAAGCTCCATCAGCCGGTACGCGATCAGGTACCCGACCACCTGGTTGAGCAGGTACAACCCGAACGAGATCCGCGCCAGGAACTGGATCGGCCGCCGGAACCGCGCGAACACGGTCCAGTCCCGCCCACGGGCGGCCAGCGCGACGAGCACCAGCAGTACGCCGATGCCGAGCGACGACGGCAGGTCCGAGGTGTGCGCGTGCTGGGCGAAGACCGTGGCGACAATGAGCGCGGACAGGTGCAGTACGCCGATCCGCCGCTGTGACCACAGCCAGATCGCGATACCGATCGCGAACAGCTGGAGCCGATGCAGGCCGAGGCCGTTCCACGCCTGCACCACCCAGAACGGGCTGTGGTCGATCCGGCCGTTCCACTGCAGTGCGACCGGCGCGACGATCATGATCCACAGCAGCGTGGTGATCCGCGGTCCGAGGCCGCGCGGCCACAGCAGTGCCGCCGCGCCGAAGGCCATCAGCTGCAGCGGCAGCGTCCAGTACGAGCCGTCGATCAGCTGCACGCTCGGGTCGAACGACGCCGCGAGCGTCAGATTCGCCCACAGGTCGCGGCGGGTGGGCAGGATCCAGTTGTCCGGCCCGAAGTAGATCAGCAGCGTGTACGTGATCAGTACGGCGGCCAGGTACGGCGGGAGCACCCGGCAGACGCGCCGCCACAACCACCTCGACGTGGAGCCCTTCCGGATCGTGACGCAGACGAAGTACGCGCTGATCACGAGCAGCACGCTGGCGCCGACCTGGAACGGGTACTTGCCGAGCGGCGCACCGAGCTCAGGATGCAGGAACGGACCCATGTACGTCGTGTGCGTGAACATCACCGCGAGCACCGCCAGCACGCGCACGACGTCCCAGCTCAACCTCCGTGCGGATCTGCCCGGGGGCCGGTCCGGCGTCGTCACAACCACTCCATCTACGTCGCTGCTACCCCCTGCGACCCTAGGCAGGGCAAGGGGTGGCGACGCAAATTCGTTCGGTGATGCCTTCCTCACATCACAGTGGCTTGACCCACCGGGACCATTCGGGCTGGGGTGCATAGCCGGCCGTGGACCAGACGCGGTGCGCTTGGGTGTTGTCGTCGAGCACCATCGCGTCGGCGCGGGTTCCGCCGTACGACGTGAACGTCGCTTCGGCGCGGGCGACGAGTTCGCGGCCGATGCCCTGCCGACGGTGCGTCGGCGCGACCGCCAACCGGTACAGGTGGCAGCGCCAGCCGTCCCAGCCGACGATGATCGAGCCGACCACGGAATCGTTGTCAATGGCAAGGATCAGCGCCTGCGGATCGCGCGCGATCAGGCGCAGGACGGCGTCGGTCGAGTCCGGCGGACGGTGTGAGTCCTCGGCGGCAGTCGCCCAGAACTCCAGCACTGCAGGGGCATCGGCGGCGACGGCGTTGCGGTAGCTGACCATCAGCCTGCGGTCTGGAACGTACGACGGTAATCCTGTGGTGGCACGCCCACCACTCTACGGAAGTGGTGCCGGAGCAGGGCGGCCGTTCCGAATCCTGATTCGGTGGCGATCTGTTCGATGCCCATCCGGGTCTGTTCGAGCAGCGTGCGGGCGCGCAGCACGCGTTGGGTGGTAACCCACTTGAGCGGCGTCGTACCGGTTTCGGCGACGAAGCGGCGGGCGAAGGTCCGTTCGGACATCTGCGCGCGCCGGGCCAGGGCCGGCACGGTGTGCTCGATGGTCAGGTTGTCGACCATCCAGTTCAGCACGGGCTGCAGGCTCTCCGCGGAGCACTCCGGCACCGGCACCTCGACGTACTGCCGCTGGCCGCCGTCGCGTTGCGGCGGGACGACCATCCGGCGGGCGATCCGGGTCGCCACCGCGCTGCCGAGCTCGCGCCGCACCAGGTGCAGGCAGGCATCGATCCCGGCCGCCGTACCGGCGCTGGTGATGACGTTGCCGTCGTCGACGAACAGCACGTCCGGGTCCATCTTCGCGGTCGGGAATTCCCGGCGGAACCGATCCACGTACCTCCAGTGGGTCGTGCACGGCCGGCCGTCGAGCAGCCCGGCCGCGCCGAGCACGAAGGCGCCCGAGCAGACGCTGAGCAGGATCGCGCCGCGCGCGGCGGCCTTCCGGAGCGCGTCCAGGACCCGTTCGTCGTACGCCTGCCGCCAGTTCGTGGCCGGAACCGCGACCAGGTCGGCGTCCTCGAGCTCGTCCAGCCCATACGGCGCGATCACCTGGGAGTGGCTGCTCGTCTGCATCGGGACACCCGGCGTGGTCGAGCAGACCTTGAAGTCGAACGGGGGCACGCCGTCGTCGGTGCGGTCCAGCCCGAACACCTCGGCCAGCACGCCGAACTCGAACAGGGCGATGTCCTCCATCAGCACGACGGCGATCTTGCGCAGCATCCGACCAGTATGGCAGGAATTTGTCGGACTATGTCAATAGCGCCACTGGTGGCAGGATCTAGAAGGTAGAATTATTACTGCCATGACCGGATACGTAGTTCTCGTAGTTCTCGTCCTCGCCGTGATCGCCGCGCTGGAGCTCAGCAACCGGCGCAACGCGGGCGGTCCGGCTGCCGGACCGCGGGGCTCCTGGGTCGCCGACGACCGCGACGTTGCCCGCACCAAGCTCGACCTGCTCGCGCTCGGCGCGGCGGCCAAGCCCTTCGCCCACAAGCCTGCTTCGACCACCGGCACGGTGCACAACATCCGCACCGCCCGGCTGCACGACGGCCGTCACGCCGCCTGAGTTCGCCAGCTGGGGGCGGTCGCGTTGGTGACCGCCCGCAGCACCCCTTCGACCGGGCCGTACCGGAAGGTGCCGAGCCAGATGTGGCTGAGCATCACCTGCAGTACGAAGATCCCGACCGCGAGACCCGTGGTCTCCAGTGGCGAGACCTGTCCCACCAGACCGAACCCGACGCCGGTGAAGATCAGCAGCGTCGCCACCGATTGCCCGAGATAGTTCGAGAGCGCCATGCGACCTGCCGGTGCCAGTAGCCGACGGAGGTCCTCGCCGCTCTGGGAGTGCATGATCCGCAACAGCGAGGCGACGTACGCCGCCGTCAGGAACGGTGCCGTCATGACACTCATCAGCACGGCCCTGGTGTCACCGTTGCCGCCAAAGGCGTAGACGATGCCGCCGGTGATGCCGATCGCGAACCCGATCAGCTGGATCAGCCGGAGGAGGGCGTCGGAGCCCTCGATGTTCTGCAGCAGCTTGCGCCGGCCGGCGACCATGCCGATCAGGAACGCAGCCAGTGTGGTCGGGCCCTGCACAGTGAGTAGCGACAGACCGTACGTCGGCAGGGCACGAATATGCTCGCCGATGACGTCGCTGAACGAGCCCGCCAGGTTCGCGGCAGTCCCCTGTGCTGCCGTTACCGCTGTCGCCGGGTCCAGTACCGCTGACGTGTCCAGGAAGACCGCGGCGACCGCCAGAGTGATGAACAGGTACGCGTAGATGGCTCCCGCGACCACTAGCGCCGTACGGTCCTTCACTCGACGCATGGCGACCAGTACGAGCCCCAGGATCGCGTAGACGCTCAGGATGTCGCCGGTGATCAAGAAGACGCCGTGCAGTACGCCGAGCACCAGCAAGCCGCCCAGCCGCCGCAGCATGCGCGGGCGGAACGCTGCGCCGGCCCGCTGAGCCGCCTGCATCTGCAGCTGGAAGCTGTACCCGAACAGGAACGAGAACAGCAGGTAGAACTTCATGTCGACGAACGCCGACGACAGCCACCGCACCGAGTGATCCAGCCAGGAGTTGTACGCCGGATCCTCGGCCACGTGAATCGGATACCCGGACGCCGCGAACGTGATGTTCACGACCAAGATGCCCAGCAACGCGAACCCACGCAGCGCATCGACGTCCTGTATCCGCGTCCGCTCCAGTACCTGACCCATACCCCCAGCACACCAGCGCGGCCTGCGGAAAGCAGTCGCACTGGGTCCTCTTCGGGGGTGGAGCTACCTCTACCTCAAGCCTCAGTGCGCGCGGCGCTGCTGCACCTTCTGGAACGCCTGCTTGATCTTGGCCTGGTTCTCCGGCTTGCTGAGTTCGCGCTGGGCGACCTGCACCAGCTTGGCGACCACAGCGCCCTTGACCAACGTCTTAACAAACCCCATCAGGGCCTCCCAACTCGGTTACCCCCGAAACTACCGCCCGTCACAACCACCCTCCATAGGTGATCCACCGGAACTGTCCCTGGCGTCGGGCACACTAGGGGTATGCCTGAGTTGCCGGAGGTCGAGTCGCTGGCCGTGTTCCTGCGGGAGCGCGCGGTGGGGCATGCCTTCGTCCGGGCCGACATCACCGCGATCAGCGCGCTGAAGACGTACGATCCGCCGATCTCGGCGATGGTCGGACTGCTGATCGACGACGTGCAGCGGCACGGGAAGTTCCTGGACATCTCGGCGCAGGGCGTGCACCTGGTGATCCACCTGGCCCGGGCCGGCTGGCTGCGCTGGAAAGAGGAACAGAACACCGGGCTCGTCCGCCCGGGCAAGGGCCCGATCGCGCTCCGGACCGTGCTCGACGACGGCGCCGGGTTCGACCTGACCGAGGCCGGCACCCAGAAGAAGCTCGCGGTGTACGTCGTCCGCGACCCGAGCGAGGTCCCCGGCATCGCCCGCCTCGGACCGGATCCGTTCACGCTGTCGCTCGACGACTTCGGCGCGATCCTCAAAGGCGCGGGCCGCGTCCAGCTCAAGGGCGTGCTGCGGAACCAGTCCGTGATCGCCGGCATCGGCAACGCGTACTCCGACGAGATCCTGCACGTGGCGAAGATGAGCCCGTTCAAACCGGCCTCGAACCTGTCCGACGACGAGCTCAAGACGCTGTACGAGGCGATGCGGGAAACGCTCAAGGACGCCGTCGACCGCTCCGCCGGACTGGCCGTCCAGGACCTGAAGTCGGAGAAGAAGTCCGGCTTGCGGGTGCACGGCCGCAAGGGCGAGAAGTGCCCGGTCTGCGGCGACATCGTCCGCGAGGTGAGCTTCGCCGACTCCTCCCTGCAGTACTGCGCGACCTGTCAGACCGGCGGCAAGCCGCTGGCCGACCGGAGGCTGTCGAAGCTGCTCAAGTAGGTTCCCGCCTTATGCGGAAGATCTACGTGGCAGCACACGTGTACATGATTCTGGGGCTCATCAGCGGGCTGTACTACCGCGAGCTGACCAAGGCCAAGGACTTCACCGGCGACTCGCAGCTCGGCGTCGTCCATACCCACATTCTCGCGCTCGGCATGCTGTTCTTCCTGATCGTGCTCGCGCTGGAGAAGCTCTTCACGCTGACCGACGGGAAGCTGTTCACCGCGTTCTTCTGGGTCTACAACGCGGGCCTCGCGCTGACCGTCGGCATGATGCTGCTGCGCGGCACGATGACCGTGCTCGGGCACCAGCCCGGCGCCGCCCTGGACGGCATCTCCGGCCTGGGCCACGTCACGATCACCCTCGGCCTGATCTTCTTCTTCATCAACCTCGGCAAGTGCCTGCCGGCCAAGGAGCAGGCCGAGCGGTCAGAGGTGCATGACGTACGGTGACGATGCCGACCGCCTGCCCGCCTCCAAGCGGGCTCGGAGTTCCGCGGCGCCGGCGCCCGCGACCGGGGTGACCCAGCCGATGGAGCGTCCCGGTTCGAGGCCGTCGAACGTCCACGTCTGCTCAGCCGCGGACCAGCCCGCCGGCAGCGGGAGCTCGACCTCGCCGCGGACGGTCGTACGGCCGAAGTTCGTCACGACGACGGTGACCTCGGCGCGGCCCGGGTGGATCGACGCCAGCACCGTCCCGACCGGGGCAACCAGCACCCGCCGGACACCGGCCGGTACGGCGAGCGGTACGACGCGGCTGTCCGGCATCGGGAACGGGCCGATCGTGGTGCGGGTGAGTTCATGACCGGTCACGCCGTACCGCCGACCGGCCAGCCGGACCTGATGCCGGCTGTCCGGTTCGGCCATGCCGACGAACCGTACGGCGACGTCGGCCGCGCGCCGCGCCACCAGGTGGGCCGTCGGACCGGTCGGCGTGAGGTCCCAGACGCCGTCCGCGTTCGCCGTGACGGTGTCCTGCGGGACGATCCGCAACTTGCCCGCGAGCGCGACCCGGACCACCGGCGGCTCACCGGTCTCGGGTAGCCGGACGACCAGGTCGGCGCCGTCGCGACGCCAGGTCAGTGCCTTCCCGGTGTGGTCCTCGACCACGTGCCGCGGTGACGTCGCGAGACCCGGCAGCCGTACTTCGTGGTCCGGCGGACGGCGCGCGATCCGCAGCAGCAACAGCTCACGACTCCGCAGGATCGCCTCACCCCACGGTTGCGGATCGAACTCTCCCGGGATCCCCTGAATCAGCGCCACCGCAGCCTCCTTCGAGCCACGGTCCGTCCCCGGCCCCCCGGTGTCAACGCCCGTCCCGGGTTCCGGAACCGGTGGGCTTCCGGCTGGTCACCGTCTGACATGCTTGGGGCATGTTCCGGAACCAAGAGATTCCCTCGGTCGTGGTGAGCGAGCTCGACGACGCGCTGCTGGCGGAGGCGTTCGTGCTCGACGTCCGTGAGCCGGACGAGTGGGATCGCGGCCACATCGACGGCGCCACCCACATCCCGCTCGGCGAGCTGCAGGAGCGCGTGGGCGAGGTGCCGCTGGACCAGAAGGTGCTCTGCGTCTGCGCGGTCGGCGGCCGTTCCGGGATGGCCACCCAGTTCCTGAACCAGCTCGGCCGCGAGGCGATCAACCTCGACGGCGGCATGCACGCCTGGGAGATCTCCGGCCGCCCGATCAGCACCAACTGAACGCGGTCAGCACGAACTGACCCGCGGTCAGCACCCAGCTGGCCCGCGGTCAGCCGCGGCCGCCGAGCGCGACGCGCTGATGGTCGCCGCCTGGCATCGTCGCCTCGACCAGCCAGCCGTCGGCGACCGGGCCAGCGACCAGTTGGCCACCCAGCTCCTGCACGCGCTCGCGTAGCCCTGCCAGCCCGCGTCCCGTGCCGGACAGCCGCGGCGACTGCTGGACCGCGTGCCCGTTCGCCACCCGTACGGTCAACTCGCGCCCGGCCCCGTTCACCACAACGCGAACCGCAGCACCGGGCGCGTATCGCAACGCGTTCGTCAGGCTTTCCTGGACGACGCGGAACGCGGCATGCGCCACCGGTGCCGGCACCCCGTCACGCGATCCCTCGAACCGGCACGACACGTCGAGCCCGCTCCGCGCCGCGCGCGTGACGACCTCCTCGATCAGCGACAGATCCGGCCCGCCAACGGCCGTACCTCCGAGCAGCTCGACCAGCCGCCGCAGATCCTCGTGGCCCTGCCGCGCCGACTCCGCCAGCCCCGCGAACACCTGCGCGGCCCCGACCGGATCACGCCCCACCAGCCGCTGACCGGCCGCCGCCTGGATCACCATCACGCTGATCGCGTGCCCGACGATGTCGTGCAGCTCGGACGCGATCCTGGCCCGCTCGTGCCGTACGGCGAGCTCGGCGAACAGCTCGCGCTCCTCCTCCAGCTCACGCCCGCGCCGCGTGAGCTCCGCCGCCGACTCCCGGTGCAACCGCAGGACCGTCCCCGCCAGGAAACTCGGCACGCTGAACATCACCAACGGCACCTCGCTGTTGTTCCCGAGCGCCACCCACATCGTGAACAGGAACACCACGAACGCGCCGGCCGCGACCCAGGCCGCCCACCCCGACCACCCGAGCGCCGCGACCAGCGTCACCACCGCGAGGATGGCGAACGTCGTGTCGGGAAACCATCCGTAGCCGGACAGGACCGCGGTCAACAGCAAGAAGCCAGCACCCACCACCGCGACAGCCCGCGGGTGGGTCCGCCACCACAACAACGTCAGTCCGCTCGCCAGCAGCCCGCCGGTGAACACGTTCCCGATCACCGTCGTCGGCCAGCCGTGGATCGCCGTCGGCAGCGCGACGAGCGCGGCCACCAGGGCCACGATCCCCGCCTGCTCGAGCCGGCCCGCGTTCATCTCAACCGACCACCGGCAGTTGCGCGATCGCGCCCGCATGGCCCTTGCTGACCTTCACGTCCACCGATCCGCCGAGCAACTTCGCTCGCTCCTTGGCGCGGACCACCGCCGCCTTCAGCGCGGCCGCCTCGCCCACCCGTCCGTTCACCCGGATCTCGAGCGCATCGGCCTCGAACCGCACGCTCACCACGATCGGCGCGTCGGCCAGCGCCGTCACCAGGTGCTCGACGATCCGGTACGCCGAAAGCTCGACAGTGGCGGGTAACGCTCGCGGGTCGCCGGTCACGGTCAACTGCGAGTGCGACGTACGGAGCCGGGCGAGCAACGTGTCGAGATGGGCGACTGTCGGCGTCGGGGCGATCGCGAGGTCGTCGCCGCGCAGCAACCCGACGATCTCGCGCATGTCGTCGAGCGTCTGCCGGCTGCCCGACTCGATCGACTCCAGCGCGGCCTTGGCCTCGGCCGGCGCGAGCCCGTTCGCGGACTCGGCCTCGGTGGTCAGGCCGGCGAGCCGCTCCTGCAGCAGACCGTCGAGCTGCCGCGACAGCCGGGCGCGGTCGTCGGCGACCTCCAGCGCGGCCCGCTCGTCGCGCAGTTGCCGCAGTTCCGCCTCCCGATCCGCGAGCTCACGGTTCAGCGCCGTACGCCGCCGGGCCGCGAGCCCGACGCCGAACACGATGCACACGATCGGCAGCGCCAGGACGATCGCGCTCGGGCCGGTCGTCGCGTCGACCACGAGCACCAGCACGGTCAGTACGACGCTGAGCCCGCACACGAACCACCGGGTCGTTCGCTGGGCCGCGAGCGCTCCGAGGAACGCGATCACGAACGCGAGCGGGAGACCCGCGCCGCAGCGGGTCACCCACCCGAACAGCAGGTCGTGCACGGCCATCACCAGCACGGAGACCGTGGCGACGGCGAGCACGCTGCGCCGCCACCACAGCACCGGAAGGGCCGCCGCTACGAACACTGGGATCATCCAGAGCGAGTGCGAGCTCTGTGCGTGCACCATCGATCCCTCCGCGATGGCGTTCCGCACCTGCGCTGCGGAGGTCTGGACGTTCTCGGTCATCAGCACGATGCCGAGCAGGGTGAGGCCGCCCGCGATCCCCCAGTCGCGGAGCCTGACTCCCTTGAAGACTGCCCCGAAGACCTCACCCATGGCCTGCTCCCCACCACCAGTCCCGCTCAGGCGTGCACGGCCGCCGGCGCCGCGGACTGCTTCGTGACTCGATTCTGCACGAACGCGCCGACCGCGTAGAAGAGCGCGACACCGGGCAGCGCGATCACGAGCGCTCCGGCGACCGAGTCGATCGAGGAGTCGCGGAACAGCGTCACCAGCTGGATGACGACGATGCCGGCCAGCCCGGTGACCTGGTTCCGCCAGGATCCGGCGAACCGCGCGACGGCGTACGCCAGCGCGAAGGTCAGCGGCAGCACGAGCCCGCAGCGCGTCAGCCAGCCGAACACGACCACATGCGCGATCGCGGTCAGCGCCGTGATGCCGACGACCGCGAGGACACTGCGGCGCCGCCACAGGATCGGCAGCGTCACCAGCAGGAACGCCGGCACGATCGCCCAGCTCGTCGTCGACAGCGGATGCGGCAGGTTCGCGTCCAGGGCGGCGGTGTTCTCGTACATCATCAGCACGCCGCCGGCCGTCATCAGGCCGGCCAGTACGTAGTCGAGGGGCCGGATTCCCTTGAAGATCTCGTTCATCGGATTGTCCTTTCAGTCCGGGCCATGTCCTGACCGTAGATTTCGGCCGCTGTCGGCCACGTCTGGCGCGAGGACGATCCCGATCCTCCGCGCGGATGATCCGTCTCGTCCGCACGGATGACCCGGTTCCGGCACAATCGGGCTGTGCCCGATGAGATGTCCGACAAGATCCGGGTGCTGGTCGCCGACGACCAGACGCTCGTCCGTACCGGCTTCCGGGTGATCCTGGAGGCCGAGGGCGACATCGAGGTGGTCGCCGAGGCTGACACCGGTACGGCGGCCGTCCGGCAGGCGCAGCTGGTCGCGCCGGACGTGATCCTGATGGACATCCGGATGCCCGAACTCGACGGGCTGTCCGCGACCGAGCAGATCCGCCGGCAGCCGGATCCGCCGACGATCATCGTGCTCACCACGTTCGACCAGAACGAGTACGTCTACCGCGCGCTCCGGGCCGGCGCGGCGGGCTTCCTGCTCAAGGACTCGCCGTCCAGCCGCCTGATCGCCGCGGTCCGGGCCGCCGCGACCGGCGACTCGCTGATCGAGCCGGCCATCACCCGCCGGCTCGTGGAGCGGTACGTCGAACCTGTCGAGCCGAAGGGCATGCCACCCGAGCTGGCCACCTTGACCGAGCGCGAACTCGACGTACTGCGGTTGATCGCCGCCGGGCTGTCCAACGCCGAGATCGCGGCCGAGCTCGTGGTCGCCGAGACGACGGTGAAGACGCACGTCGCACGGCTGCTCACCAAGCTCGGGATCCGGGACCGCGTGCAGGCGGTCGTGGTCGCTTACCGGACCGGGTTCGTCAAACCCCGCTGAACAACAGGTGAAAGATCTTCCGATTGGCGGGAGAAGCGGTTAGTTTGTCACAGCTTGCCGCGTCCGTCCGTTGGGGAGGCTCCTGTGTCGCTCATCCGTCCTTTCAGCACAGCGATCGGCGTGGGGGCCCTGTTGGCCGGCGTGCTGGTCAGTCCTGCGGTCGGACAGTCCGAGGGGATCACCGATGCCGCGATCGCCGAGAACGGCGTACTGACGTCGCGTTCCGACAGCCCCGTCGCGCCGGGGGTGAACTACACGTCGTTCGAGCGGCTCGATCCGAAGGGCTGGCAGCGCGGCGACATCCTCGACACCGACCTGGACAAGCACGGCGTGACCGTGGACCTGGTCAACGGCGGCAAGGTCTCCGGCGGGCAGCCGCTCAGTCAGCAGCTCGCCCGCAAGGGTGCGATCGCGGGTGTCAACGGAGACTTCTTCGACATCAACGACACCACCGCGCCGCTGGGCGTCGGCGTGGAGTCCGGCAAGCTGCTGAACGCGCCGGCCGACGGTCACAACGACACCGCGGTGATCGGCAAGGACGGCCTCGGCAGGATCGCGCAGTTGTTCCTGCAGGGCACCGTGACCGACGGCGCCGTCAAGCTCGAGCTGACCAACCTCAACTCGCCGGCCGTGAACGCCGGCGGGATCGGCCTCTACACCCCGGACTGGGGCGACGCCGCCCGGACCCGGACCGTCGACGGCCTGCCGACCGTCCGCGAGGTGATCCTTCGGGACGGAGTCGTCGTCTCGTCCGCCACTACTCCGGCCACCACCCCGCTGGCGGCCAATGAGCAGGCGCTGATCGGCCGCGAGGCCGGTGCCGACGCGCTGACCGCGCTGCAGGTCGGCGACAAGGTCGACGTCGCGTACGGCCTGCGCCCGGACGCCGCCGACGTCGCGGCGGCGGTCAGCGGCAACTACCAGCTGGCGAAGGACGGTCAGGTGCCGGCCGACGTACCGGACGCCGATCTCGCGCCCCGCACCGCGATCGGCTTCGACGCCGACGGCAGCCGGATGATCCTGCTGACCGTGGACGGCCGCGCGACCGGTTCGCGCGGCCTGTCGCTGAAGGAAATGGGTCAGCTGATGATCAGCCTCGGTGCTGACGACGCGCTGAACCTGGACGGTGGCGGCTCCTCTACGATGCTCGCCCGGACGCCGGGCAAGGCCGCGCCGGACGTCGTCAACGACCCGTCCGACGGCAGCGAGCGGCTGATCCCGAACGGTCTCGGCCTGGTCCCGACGAAGGGCAGCGGCCGGCTGAACGGCTTCCGCGTCGAGTCGGTCGGCACGTCCGACCAAGGCCCGGACACCGACATCTCCCGTAGCTCCCGCGTCCTCACCGGCCTCAGCCGGGTGCTGAAGGCCACTGGGTACGACGAGACGTACGCGCCCGCCACCGGTACGCCGTCCTGGTACGCGGGAAGCAACGTCCGCGTCGACCAGCAGGGTGTGGTCACCGGCCGCCGCGCCGGCGACGTGATCGTCACCGCCACCCGCGGTACCGCTAACGGAAGGTTCGCGATGACCGTCCTCGGTGCGCCGGCCCGCCTCGCCCCCTCCACCCGCCAGGTATCGCTCGCCGACTCCGGCGCGACAGGCTTCTTCGAGATCGACGGGTACGACGCCGACGGGTTCGGCACCTGGATCGAACCGCGCGACGTCAAGCTCGGCTACGATCCCGCACTCCTGAAGATCGTTGCTTCGCGCAACGGGTTCGAAGTAAGTGCTGTTGGCAACGAAGCCACGTCGGCCGTGATCACGGCGACCGTCGGCACGTTGACCACACAGCTCAGTGTCACCGCTGGTCTGACGAGCACCGTCGTCGACGAGCTCGACGACGTCACCAAGTGGGCCGCGAACGCCGTACCGGCCGGGAAGGCCACGGCGTCGCTGTCCGCCGCCGAAGGTCACGACGGCGGGCAGGCGATCGCGCTCGACTACTCGTTGACGGGCAGCACCGCCACGCGGGCGGCGTACCTCTCGCAGACCCCGCAGCAGACGCTGCCCGGGCAGCCGCAGAAGCTCGGCGCGTGGGTGTACGGCGACGGCAAGGGGGCCTGGCTGCGCGCGAACGCGTACGACGCCGCCGGCGGTACGGCGCAGACGCTCAACCTGGCCGCCGCGGTCGACTGGACCGGGTGGAAGTACGTCGAGGCGGACATCCCGCCGGGACTGACGTACCCGCTGCGGTTCTGGCGGATCTACGTGGTGGAGACCTCGCCGACCCGGCAGTACTCGGGCCGGATCGTCGTCGACGACCTGACCGTCCGGAGTGCGCCGCCGGTCACGATGGCTCCGCCGGCGAAGGTGATCGACCCGATGGTGGTCACCGACGGGACCGTGGTGACAGGCAGCCGCTGGCGGTTCGCGGTGATGTCGGACGCGCAGTTCACCGCCGACGACCCGAACTCCGACTACGTGCAGCAGGCGCGGCGGACGATCCGCGAGGCGCTCGCGCAGAACCCGGACTTCCTGGTCATCAACGGCGACTTCGTCGACCGCGCGTTCGGGCCGGACATCGCGCTGGCCAAGCAGATCATCGACGAGGAGGTCGCGGGCAAGGTGCCGGTGCATTACGTACCGGGCAACCACGAGACGTACGGTCCGGGCGACCTGTCCGAATGGAAGAAGGTCTTCGGCGCCGCGACCAGCACGTTCGACCACAACGGCACGCGCTTCATCCTCCGTGACTCGTCGCTCGGGTCGCTGCGGGCGGGCGGGTTCGACCAGATCCTCGACCTGCGGTCGCAGCTGAACGAGGCCGCGACGGACAAGTCGATCAAGAACGTCGTGGTGATGGCGCACCACCCGATCGACGACCCGTCGCCGACGCAGAACTCGCAGCTCGGCGACCGTAAGGAAGCCGCGATGATCGTGAAGTGGCTCGCCGACTTCCGCGCTGCGACCGGCAAGGGGGCTGCGTACATGGCCGGACACGCGGGCACGTTCGCCGCGACCCGTACCGACGGCGTACTGCTGCCGCTGACCGGCAACTCGGGCAAGAGCCCGGCCGCCGCACCGGACGCAGGTGGCTTCACGGGCTGGGCCCTGGTCGGCATCTCGAAGTCGGCTGGTCAGCCGTGGTTCCAGGTCGAGCTGCGGCCGCATGTGGACTCGCTGGAGCTCGCCGCGCCGGCCGCTCTGCGTCGCGGGCAGACCGGGACGGCCGCGGCGACCGTCGTACAGGACAGCCGCCGGGTGCCTGTGTCGTTCCCGGTGTCGGCGGACTGGTGGGGTTCGTCGACGATGCACATCGGTACGGCGAAGAGCGCGCCGTTCTGGGCGGTCGCGTCGTACGACCCGGCCACCGGTGTGGTGACCGCACTGCGCCCGGGCACTGCCCAGCTGGGCGTGACGGTGAACGGGGTCTCCAAGAGCACGACGCTACGCGTGGATTGGTAGCGTCGGGCGGGTGACTGACGTGGTGGTACCGCAGCGGCTGCGGAGTGGAGACCGGGTCGCTGTGGTGGCGCCGTCGGGGCGCGTGGACGCTGCGCGGCTGGCTGTCGGCGTGGAGCATCTGAAGGGCTGGGGCATCGAGGTGGACGTGATGCCTTCGGTGCTGGCCGGGGACGAGCGGCTGCGGTACCTCGCCGCGGACGACAAGGCCCGCGCTGCGGACCTGCGGAACGCGTGGCTCGACCCGCAGTACGCCGCGGTGTTCTGCGCGCGTGGTGGCTACGGCGTGCAGCGGATGATCGAGTACGTCGACTTCGACGAGCTGGTCGCCGTACCGAAGTGGTTCGTCGGCTTCAGCGACATCACCGCGCTGCACGAGGCGCTGAACGCACGCGGTCTCGTGACGCTGCACGGGCCGATGGCTGCGGCTGTGGAGCAATTGGCTGTTGAGGAGGGGCGTGAGCGGCTCAGGGCCTTGCTGTTCGAGCCGGAGACCGTCACTGACCTCCTGCACGGTGCTCGCACTGTCGTTGGTGGCGTGGCGGAGGGCCGGCTGCGTGGTGGCAACCTGGCGTTGCTGGCGGCCAGTGTCGGTACGCCGACGTACGCGCCGCCGGCTGGTGTCGTCGTACTCGAGGAGGTCAACGAGGAGGCGTACCAGGCGGATCGGCTGCTCACGCAGCTCTTGCGGGCAGGGTGGTTCGACCAGGTGACCGGACTGGTCATCGGTGACTTCAGCAACGGTGGCGTGGGGGTCGACGACACCATCCGCGAGCGGCTCGAGCCGCTCGGGCTGCCGATGGTGGAGGGTGCGGCGATCGGGCACGAGCCGTTGAACCTCGCCGTACCGCTGGGCCTACCGGTACGGCTCGACGCGACCGCCGGAACCCTTACGCCAGGTGCTCTCGCAGGAAGCTGAACGCCTGCGGGTACGCGTCCAGGCGGTTCTTGAGCTTGGCCAGACCGTGGCCTTCGTCCGGGTACACGAGCAGCCGGCACGGTACGCCGCGGCTCGTCAGCGCCTCGGTGATCTGCTCGGCCTCCGACAGCGGGACCCGCGGGTCGTTGGCGCCGTGGATGACGAACAGCGGCGCGCGGATGTCGTCGACCCGGCTGAGCGGACTCGCCGACTCCAGGAACTCGCGGTCCGTGGCCAGGTACCCGTACTCGCGCTCGCGCATCGCCCGCCGGTAGTCCGACGTGTTCTCCAGGAACGTGACCAGCGAGGCGATGCCGACGATGTCCACACCGGCCGCCCACAGCTCCGGCTGGAACGAGACGCCCGCCAGCACCATGTAGCCGCCGTACGAACCGCCCCAGAGCGCAGCACGCTTCGGGTCGGCGCCGATCGTCGGGAGCCACGCGTTGATCGCGGCCAGGTCCTTGACCGAGTCCAGCCGCAGCTGGCGGTCGTCGAGCGAGTACCAGCGCTTGCCGTAGCCGGCCGAGCCCCGGACGTTCGGTACGACGACCGTGTGGCCCTCGCCGGCCAGCGCCGAGATGATCGGGCTCCAGATCCGCATCGCGGCGGCTTCCGGTCCGCCGTGCACGTGAACCACCGTCGAGCCGAGGTCCGGAGCCGTCGGGCGGAATACGAACGCCGGCACCTGCTCGCCGTCGAACGAAGGGACCCGCAGGCTCTCCGGGTGCTGCAGCTCGGCCGGAACCTCGACCTGGTTGATCGCCGTCAACTCACCGTTCGGCATGAACCGGTACACGGTCGGTGGGACGACCGGCGAGTTGTAGGTGATCGCCGCGAACGAGCCGTCCGCCGACCAGATCGGGTCCGGCGTCGCCATCGTCAGCGCCGCGCAGCCGCCGGCCGGCAGACCGACCGGCGCGATCGCCGTACCGTCCTCGAGCCGGTGCAGCGCGAGCGTCACCTCGCCGTCCTCGAGGACGGCGATCAGTTGGTGCTCGCCGTCCGGTGACGGCCACGCGGCGAGGTCACGTGCGTCGTCGACCAGTACGTCGGTCCACACCGCGTCGGCCACGTCGTACCGGCGGATCGCCTTCCGGTCGCGACCGGCATTGCTGGAGACCACGAACGCGGACGAGTCCGGGAGCCAGGCGACCGGGCCCTGGTCGTTGTGGGCATCCTCCGGCGTCAGCTCGGTGACGGCCCGGCTCGACGTATCGACGAGCAGCAGCTGCATCGAGTTCGCGGTGCTGGAGGCCTTCGAGAGCACGACCCACTTGTCGTCCGGCGACGGGTCGACGGCCATCACCCAACCGCCGGCGTCGTACAGCACGGTGTCGCGGCCGGTCGCCAGGTCGCGGGTGACCAGGTCGAAGTCCACGCCGTTGCGGCGGTTGGTCGTGTAGAGAATGCGTCCGGCACGAGCGGCGACCAAGTGGTGGATGTACTCCGCGTCGTGCACCAGCGGGGTCAGCGCGGGCAGTCCGTCGTCGGCGAGGTCCAGGATCGAGAGCTGGCCGCGTTCGTCGCCGCCGGTGTCGTGCTCGACGACCACCTGGCTGCTGCCCGGCACGAACCAGGCGCTGCGGCAGGTGTCGCCGAGATCGGTCAGCGCACGCCACGTCCCGTCCGGCGCGACCTCGTTGACCTGGCGGGTGCCGGTGCCGTCGTACAGCACCAGCATCCGGCCCTCGTCGTCGATGTCGAGGGCCAGCGTGGTGGGCAGAGAAAACAGCGTTGTCAGCAGCACACCAGCAATCCTCACACGCTGAGGAGGGCGTCAGCCGCCCTCCTCACACGTCAGCGGTCGCCGTGCCAGGAGTGCCAGAGGGCGGCGTACGCACCCTGGGCGTCGACGAGCTCGTCGTGGCCGCCCAGCTCGACGATCTTGCCGTCCTCGACGACGGCGATCACGTCGGCGTCGTGCGCGGTGTGCAGCCGGTGTGCGATCGCCACCACGGTCCGGCCCTCCAGCACGGTCGCGAGTGACCGCTCGAGGTGGCGGGCCGCGCGCGGGTCCATCAACGAGGTCGCCTCGTCCAGGACCAGCGTGTGCGGGTCAGCCAGCACCAGCCGCGCGAGTGCGATCTGCTGAGCCTGCGCAGGTGTCAGCGAGACCCCACCGGAACCCACCTCTGTGTCCAGCCCGTCGTCGAACCCGGCGACCCACCCGTCGGCGTCGACCGACCGAAGCGCCGCCCACAGGTCCGCGTCGGACGCGTCCTGCCTGGCCAGCCGCAGGTTGTCCCGCACGCTGCCCACGAACACGTGGTGCTCCTGGTTGACCAGGGCGACATGGCTGCGCACCTGCTCCGCGGACATCCGGTCCAGCGCCGCACCGCCCAGCGTGATGTCGCCGACGCGCGGCGAGTAGATGCCGGCCAGCAGGCGGCCGAGCGTCGACTTGCCCGCACCGGACGGGCCGACCAGCGCGACGCGAGCACCCGGCTCCACGGTCAGCGTCACGCCGTGCAGCACGTCGCGGCCCTCGAGGTAGCCGAAGCGGACGTCGTCGGCCAGCACGGTCCGCCCGTCCGGCTCTGCCTCGCCCTCCTTGACCGCCTCCTCGACCTCACGGACGCCGACCAGCCGCGACAGCGACACCTGCGCGACCTGCAGCTCGTCGTACCAGCGGATCATCATGTTGACCGGCTCGGCGAGCTGCTGGATGTAGAGCGCGCCCGTGGTCAGCGCACCAACGGTGAGCCAGCCCTGGATCGCGAACCCGCCGCCGATCACCAGCACCGCCGCCAGCGCGACCGTGTGGGTCATGTTGATCACCGGGAACAGGATCATCCGCAGGTACAGCGTGTACCGCTCCCAGGCGACCCACTGGCCGATCCGGGTGTCACCGAACTGGATCCGGCGGCCACCGAGCCGGTGCGACTCTACGGTCCGGCCGGCGTCGACGGTCTCGGCCAGCGCCGACGCGACCGCCGCGTACCCGGCGGCCTCCGACCGGTACGCCGATGGCGCACGGCGGAAGTACCACCGGCCGCCGACGATCAGGATCGGTGCCGCGATCACGACCGCGATCGCGAGCGCCGGAGCGGTCACGACCAGCGCGCCGATCAGCAGCGACGCCCAGATGATCGCGATCGTCAGCTGCGGTACGGCGTCGCGCATCGCGTGCGACAAGCGGTCGATGTCGGTGGTGATCCGGGACAGCAGGTCACCCGTCCCGGCGCGCTCCAGTACGCCCGGCGGCAGGCCGACCGCGCGGACCAGGAAGTCCTCACGCAGGTCCGCGAGCATCTCCTCACCGAGCACCGCACCGCGCAGCCGGGTCAGCCGGACGAACACGGTCTGCACCAGCAGCGCGATCACGAAGCCGATCACGACGGACGGCAGCTTCACGTCGGTGCGGCCCTCGGACAACTTCTGCACGACGTTGCCGAGCAGCCACGGCCCGACCATGCCGCTGAGCGCCGCCACCGTGTTCACCACGGTCAACCACAGGAACTGCCGCCGGTGCCGGCGGAACAGGGTCTTGACGTAGGCACGAACCGTCGCGCCTTGCGCCACCGGCAGCCGCACTACCTCCTGCGGGGCTGCCGGGTCGTACACAGGGCGCTTCACAGTGACTCCTCGAACGTTGCTTCTTCTTCACGGGTCACGACCGCGCGGTACTGCGCGTTGCCGTGCAGCAGCTCGTGGTGCGTACCGACCGCGGCCACGTGGCCGTCCGGCACGAACACCACCCGCTCGGCGCGGTCCAGCATCAGCGGGCTCGACGTGAACACCACGGTGGTCCGCCCGTGGCGCAGCAGGCGTAGACCGTCTGCGATCCGCGCCTCGGTGTGCGCGTCCACAGCACTGGTCGGCTCGTCCAGCACGAGCACCTGCGGGTCGACGTACAGCGACCGGGCGAGTGCCACGCGCTGGCGCTGGCCACCGGACAGGGACCTGCCCCGCTCGGTCAGCACCGCGTTCATCGCGTCGGACTCACCAGCGGGCAGTGACTGCCGCAGTACGTCGAGGATGTCCTCGCACTGCGCTGCGTCCAGGGCAGTCTCCGGAGAGATCGCACCACTCGCCGGTACGTCGAACAGCTCGCGCACCGTCCCTGACAGCAGCACCGGGTCCTTGTCCTGCACCAGCACCACAGTGCGCGCCGACTCCAGCGGGAGGTCGTCCAGCGCTACGCCGTCGAGCAGCACAGAGGCCTCGCCGGCAGCGGACGGGCTGTGACCACCCAACCGGTCGGCCAGCAGACCGCCCGCGTCAGGGTTGCCACTGACGACCGCGGTGAAGCTGCCGGCCGGCACGTGCAGCCCGGTGACCGGGTCGAGCAGGTCACCCTCCGGCAGCTGTGCCTCGCCGGTGGCCTTGGTCTCGTCGGTGCGCTGCAGCGACAGCACCCGCGCGGCCCGGCGCGCCGACACCTTCGAGAAGATGAACGCGCTCGCGGTCTCCTCGAAGGTGTGCAGCGGCACCAGCATGAACGTGATGAAGCCGTATGTCGTGACGAGCTCGCCCACCGATATGTGGCCGGACGTCACCAGCCGGACGCCCATCCACACCACGAGCACCAGGAACAGGCCGAACAGCAGCACCTGCAGGGCCGCGATCAGCGACCACATGCGCGCACTGCGCACCGCACTGCTCCGGTACTGCTGGGAGGCCTCGCGGTAGCGCTGCAGGAAGAGCTGTTCACCGCCGATGCCGCGCAGCACGCGCAGACCGGCGACGGTGTCGGCGGCGAGCTCGGTGGCCCGGCCGCCCTTGGCCCGCTGCTCGTCCGCGCGGCGCTCCGCCGGACCCATCAGCGGGACGATCGAGAACGCGAGCACCGGTACGGCGACCGCGACCACCAGGCCGAGCTGCGGTTCGTACAGCAGCAGGCCGATGACGACCGCGAAGCAGGTCAGCAGCGCGGCCACGAACCGGCCGAGCACCTCGACGAACCAGCCGATCTTCTCGACGTCGCCGCTGCTCACCTGGACCACCTCACCGGCGGCGATCCGGCGGGTGAGCAGTGAGCCGAGCTCCGCGGCCTTGCGGAAGAGCAGTTGCTGCAGCCGGGAGGCCGTGCTGATCCAGTTTGTCACGACGGCCTGGTGGAAGAACGAGTCGGCGCCGGCCTTGGCCGCGCCGAAGGCGAGCAGCAGCACACCGGACAGGATCAGCTTCGGCCAGGACAGGTCGATCGCCGCCTGGACGGCGAGCCCGACCGCGACCGGAGCAGCGGCGATGCCACCGAAGTACACAAGTCCCCAGAAGACCGCTAAGGCCTGCCCGCGAAGCTGCTGGTGCTCCAGCCAGAGGATGAGTCGGAGGCCGGACCGGGTATCGGGCACACCCGGATCGGCGAACGGAATGAGGCGCAACGACATGACGTCTCGCAATGAGGCATAGAAGGGGTGAGCAAGGAGCCTGACCAGGCGAATGGATCAAGCCTAGGTGCCGCCGCCGACAGTCCCCAAACCGTTTTCCGGGACAGCCGGGAACCGTTTCCAACACGGGTAGTACAGTCTTCAACAGACGAAGGGAGCCGGGTGGAGGAGCTGACGCGCGGGCGGCGGCTGCTGGTGCTGGCGATCTGTTGTTCCAGCCTGTTCATCGTCGGGCTGGACTCGACGATCGTGAACCTGGCGCTCCCGGCGATCCGGTCCGAGTTCGGGGCGCCGGTCGAGAAGCTGCAGTGGACGATCGACGCCTACACGCTGGTGCTCGCGAGCCTGTTGATGGTGTCCGGGTCGACCGCGGACCGGGTCGGCCGGCGGCGCACGTTCCAGTCCGGGCTGGTGCTGTTCGGCATCGGTTCGTTGCTGTGCGGGGTCGCGCCGACGATCAACCTGCTGATCCTGTTCCGGGTGCTGCAGGCGGTCGGCGGGTCGATGCTGAACCCGGTGGCGATGTCGATCATCACCAACACGTTCACGAATCCGCGGGAGCGCGCGCAGGCGATCGGGGTCTGGGGCGGCGTGGTCGGGCTGAGCATGGCGGTCGGTCCGGTCGTCGGCGGGTCGCTCGTGGACGCTGCGGGCTGGCGGTTCATCTTCTGGATCAACGTGCCGGTCGCGGTGGCCGCCGTACTTATGACGGCGTTCTTCGTACCCGAGTCGCGGGCCGCGGTGCCCAGGCGGATCGACCCGGTCGGGCAGGTGCTCGTCGTACTGCTGCTCGGCGGGCTGACGTACGGGATCATCGAGGGGCGCTCTGCGGGGTGGGGATCGCCGCTGATCATCGGGTGCTTCGTGGTGTGCGTGCTGGCGCTGGTCACGCTCGTGTACTACGAGAGCCGCCGGGAGGAGCCGCTCCTCGACCCGCGGTTCTTCCGGAGCGCACCGTTCTCCGGGGCGACGCTGATCGCGGTGTGTGGGTTCTCGGCGCTGTCCGGGTTCCTGTTCCTCAACTCGCTCTACCTACAGTCCGCCCGTGGTTTCAGTGCATTGCACGCCGGTCTGCTGACGCTGCCGATGGCTGCGATGACCGTGGTGTTCGCACCGGTCTCCGGGTGGCTGGTGGGTCACCGTGGTCCGCGCGTACCGCTGGTGGTGGCTGGGGTGATGCTGACGAGCGCAGGGCTGCTCCTGTCGCGCCTTGACCTCTCTACCTCGACGCTGACGCTCTCTGTTGCCTATCTGATCTTCGGACTCGGCTTCGGCATGCTGAACGCTCCCATCACCAACGCAGCCGTCTCCGGCATGCCCCGTGCCCAGGCCGGCGTCGCAGCAGCCATCGCCTCCACGAGCCGCCAGGTCGGCGCCTCCCTCGGCGTAGCAGTCGCCGGCACAGTCCTCACCGCCCGCCTGGTCGGTCCCTTCGAGAAAGGCTTCGTGGACGCCGCCCTGCTCTGCTGGTACATCATCGCGGGCTGCGGCGTACTGGTCCTCGCCCTCGGCCTCATCACAACCAGCCGCTGGGCTCGCAGTACGGCCCCGAGCGTCATGGCACAGTGAGGCCTGCTCGGGTCAGGGCTTTGAGGCGGCCTTTCAGGATCTTTTGGCGGCGGTCTTCGTCCGGGAACAACTCCAGGTAGGCAGAGCCTTTCGCGGCGAGCAGGTCGTCATCGAGGCGTCGTACTGTGCCGGCCGGGGCGCGGTGGGTCATCGCGGCCTGTACTGCTTCGCTGTCGATGTCTGTGAGCAGTTCGGTGAGCTGTTCCTCGGTGGTGACGCCCAGGCGATGCAGGATGCCCAGGATCCACGTGTAGTGCGTCGTCTTCGCATGCGGCGCGTCCGGGTAGCGGCGGTTCAGGTACGTCGTCAGCGTCGCCGTCGTGAGGTCCAGCGGGGCCTTGTCCGGAGCGGACGCGGCCAGCTCGCGGTACAGCCGGTCGATCTCGGTGAACTCGTTGTCGGCCAGTTCCATCAACGCGGCCGCCAGCAGGAACCGCCGGTCGAACTCGGGCTTGCGGTCCGGCGGGATGTCCAGCTTGTACCGGATGTCGTGCTCGAACTCGGCCCACGCGTGCTGGACCGCGGTCCGGACCTGGATCTCCATCACCAGGTTCTTGAGCACGGCGTACTCCGGGAGCTCGCGGCGGTGCTCGTTCAGCCGGACCAGGTAGTGCTTGCTCGCGTACCCGAAGACGCCCTGCGCGCGGGTGTGCGCGCCCATGTCGGTGTGCTCGACGATCTCGAACTCGGCCTCGATCACCTCACACACCCGATCCACCGCCTCGACCAGGAACGTGATCACCCGGGCCGCTACCAGGTCGGTGATCTGGTTCAGCGGGTCGTCGTACTTCGGCCGGGTGGGATCGTCCGGATGCGGCTTCGACGCTTTCGCCAGGAACGACTCCGGGTCCTTCGCCCGGGCGGTCGCGCTGAGGTAGTTGATGCCTTCCTCTTCGCCGATCAGCTCGTTGATCAGCGCCTCGAGCTTGCGCGCGCCACCGACGTACTGCTGATGCACCCGTTCGTACAACGCCCCTGCCTGCGGAGCCCACTCCACCATGGCGGAACCATAGTGGTCCCGAGCTCGCTCGTGGTGTCTATCGCTTTCTAGTCATTTCGCTAGAAAGCTGTAGAAGGCCAGAGCGACACGCTCTGGTTCTTGATCGGTCAATCTACGGAAAACGCTAGACGGACTCATACAGTGAAAGCATGGATCCGATCCGGAATCCCTATGCGCCCGGCGCCGGTCAGCGGCCGCCTGAGCTGGCCGGACGCGACACCGAGGTGCGGCAGTTCGAGGTGGTACTCGAACGGGTCGCCGCAGGCAGACCGGAGCGGAGCCTGGTGCTCAGTGGACTCCGGGGTGTCGGCAAGACCGTGCTGCTGAACACCCTGCGCTCGCAGGCGATCAAGCGCGCGTGGGGCACCGGGAAGCTCGAGGCCCGGCCGGACCAGAGCATCCGGCTGCCGATCGCGCAGGCGTTGCACACCGCGATGCGCGAGCTCGGCCACCGGCACCGCGACGACGAGAAGGTCGACCAGTTCAGCGCCGTACTGAAGGCCTTCGCGCTCCGTACGGCGGCCAACGACCGGAAGGGGATCCGCTGGCATCCGCCGGTGGACGTGGCCGCGGCGAAGGGCCGGGCCGACTCCGGTGACCTGGAGATGGACCTGATCGAGCTGTTCACCGATGCGGCCGATCTGGCCGGGGACCTGACCGTCGGCGTCGGCCTGTTCATCGACGAGATGCAGGACATCAGCGCCGACGACCTGTCCGCGCTGTGCGCAGCGTGCCACGAGATCTCCCAGCAGAGCGCGCCGCTTGTCGTCGTGGGCGCCGGCCTTCCACACCTGCCCGCCGTACTGTCCGCCAGCAAGTCCTACTCGGAGCGGCTGTTCCGCTACGTCCGCGTGGACCGCCTGTCGCGGGACGCGTGCGACCGCGCGCTGATGATCCCCGCGGAGAGCGAAGGAGTGCAGTACGACGAGGAGGCCCTCGACGAGCTGTACGCGCAAACCGACGGATATCCGTACTTCGTCCAGGCCTTCGCCCACTCCACCTGGGACCACGCCCCGGCCTCGCCGATCACCATCAAGGACGTGTCGGTGGCAGCCCCCGAGGCCTCCGCCGAACTGACCGTAGGCTTCTTCGGCTCCCGCTACGAACGAGCCACCCCCGCCGAACGCGAGTACATGCGCGCCATGGCCGAACTGGGCATCGGCGTCGACGACGGCTCGGTCCCCACCGCCGAGGTAGCCAGCACCCTCAACCGCAAACCCCAGTCCCTCTCCCCCGCCCGCGACGGCCTGATCAAAAAAGGCCTCGTCTTCTCCGCCGAACGCGGCACCGTAGCCTTCACCGTCCCCCACTTCGGCAAATTCCTCCGCACCCGAACGGCCTGAGAAGCCCCACGCGCGCTACGCAGCCATGCCGCGCACCTGAAGCGACGTCCAGCGCCCCGACCTCACAGCGAAACGGGCCGCTCCTGCACGGGCCGACTCAACTGGTCGCGGTAAGCGCCGGCCACCTCCTGGCAGAAGGCAAGCAACTCCTGAACCCGTTCCGGCCTTAACCAGCCGGGGGACGTGCGCGCCAGTTGCTCAGACCCGTTGAATCCGAACAGTTGATCCGCCCTGCGCCGGAAGTCTGCGGTCACCAGTGCCTCGATCGGGATACCACTGTTCATCCCGCCGTACGAGCCGAACGGCACGAGGACGCGGCCGTCGGTGTACAGAACGACAACCGTCCGGACGCGGCTCTTCGCCGGTCCCCTCGCCTCGAGCACGACCTGGTTGGGTCCGAACCGGCGGCGCTGGCCGGCGGCGTCCCATTCAGCGACAACCTGCCGCACGGCGTTCCAGACCTCGGCGCTGCTGAGCCGCTCGAACTCGTCGAGACTCGACAGATTGCCGGGCTGACGGGTCCGCTCTACCTCGGCGGCGAAGTCGTTGGGCTCGATCACAGCCGTGAAGAGCGGCGCCCAGGCACTCTCGTCGACTCTCACTGCCCGCGCCTCGACGAGCCAGACGCTGATCCCACGGGCCGAGTCGAGGACGGCCAGATCGTTCAGGTATTCGGCCAGCGCACGAAACTCGTCCTTGTGTTCCTCGGCCACGACGATCAGACCGCGAGCACGCCGGGCGACGGCGTACGCGAGTCCCCGCGTCAGATGATCGTGATCGGCGCGACCGTACTGATTCTCGATCACGAACTCGGAGCCGTCCGCGACCTGGGCGACGATGTCGATGCGTCGGCCGCCGGTGGTGAGTACCTCGGCCTCGCCGGCGGCCGTCAACTCAACCCCGATGGCCTCACCGAGTTGGTCGAGTCGGTCCACGAGCAACGGTGTGAAATCCGTCGCCTCTCCCCGCCAGGCCTCGGTCAGTCGACCGAAGACCAGCCGCCCCATTGTCGTCATCAGATCTATTTAGCACGTGGTGGCGTCCTGGTCAGTAGCCGCGGTGTCGCACGTTGTTGTATGCAGCCGGGCTTTCGTGGGGTGGGGGTAGTCGGTAGGGTCGAGTGTCATGACCTCCCGGTGGCGTGGCCAGCAGTTGGGGGTGCGTGGGCGGCACAGCCGGCGGAAGGGGTATCGCGGGCAGTGGGTTGTGGTGACCTTGCTTGCGGTGCTGGCGACTGTGGTGGTGGCGCATCCTGATGTGGCGCATCGCGACAGTCTTGCCGCGCAGGTGGTTGCGGGGGTCAACGATGTGGCGGACGAGGAGCCGGTCGCGTCGGTGACTCCGACGCCGGTGGCTACGCCGACGCAGAAGTTCACCACGCCGCTGCGGCCGGCGCCGACCTTGACGCGGAAGCCCAAGGGTGCGAAGCCGAACGTGCTGGTGTCGAGCGGGAAGCTCGCCGTGGTGCCCGGGTTCAGTAAGGCGAACGGGGTCCGCGACAAGCTGACCTACCGCGTCGAGATCGAGCAGGGCATCACCGTGAACGGTGCCGCGGTCGCGGCGGCGATCCACAAGACGCTGACCGATCCCCGTGGCTGGCAGGCGTTGCACCCGGTGAGCTTCGAGCGGACCGACAAGCCGGACGCCGACCTGCGGATCATCCTCGCCACCCCGACGCTGACAGACAAGCTGTGCCTGCCGCTGGACACCGGCGGTGAGGTGTCCTGCCGCGTGGAGGACCGGGTCGTCCTCAACGCGAAGCGGTGGATCTACGCGATCCCGGCGTACAACGGCAATGTCGAGCTGTACCGCAGCTACCTGGTCAACCATGAGGTCGGGCATGCGCTCGGTCATGGGCACTCGACCTGTACGACGCCGAAGACCCCCGCGCCGGTGATGATGCAGCAGACCAAGGGCCTGGCCGGCTGCCTACCGAACGCCTGGCCCACGGTCAAGGCCACCTGAGACACTGGGCACGACGGGAAGGAGCGAGCGATGTCGTCACAGGACTTCCCGACGTACGGCCGGGGCGAGGATCCCGACAAGCAGGTGCCACCCGGCGAGGAGCACCACTACGCTCCGCCCACGCCGTACGGCGGCGGCAGCTACGCCGGCGGGCAGCAGCCGCCGCCGGAGCAGTTCCCGTACGCGCCACCCCAGCCGTACGGCGGCCAGCAACCGCCCGCGCCGACCAACCCGGCGTACCACCAGCCACCGGCCTACCGCCCTGGCACGCCGTTCGGTCCGCCGGCCAACCCGCAGCCGCATGAGCTGCCGACGTACGGCCGTGAAGCACCACGTGACGCCCGAGCCTCCCGCGTCGTCGGGCTGGCGACGTTCATCGCGACGATCTACGGCCTGCTCGTGCTGACGGTCCAGCGGGTCGCGCTGCGCGACATCTCCCAGGCGCCGGGCTCCCCGCTCAACCACCCGCTGCGCACGGACGTACTGGATGCGATCGGCCAGCTCATGCTGGTGACAGTGGGCATCGCCGCGCTCGTGCTGTGGATCCGTGACGTCCTGGCGCGCCGGAAGGTCGGCCGCAACCCGGACGCCGCCGAGCTGGTCGGCCTCGGCCTCGTGGCGGTGTCCGTGGTCCCGATCCTGGTCTGGCTGATCATCGTGCTGTCGACCGGTCTCGGCAGTGACGACGACGCGGTCCATCGGCTGCCCACGGCGTACGGCTGGGGTGGTTTCGGCCTGCTGATCCTCGCCGTCGGCCTGTTCCTCGGGTACCGCGAACTGAAGCCCGACGTACCGAACCCGGTCGTCAAGGCGCCGCCGGCGAAGGCTCCGTGGGAGTGAGCGCACCAGTCGTCCTGGTACCGGGTCTGGGCCTCGGCCCCGAGTCCTACGAAAGGACAACCGAGCACCTGATCTCGCGGTACCACGTGGTCACCCTCCCCGGGTACGGCGAACCCGCAGGCGCCCGTGAGGACCTGCACCCGCGTGCGCTCGCGGTGGCGCTGGCGGACAAGATCCGCGAGCGGGCGGTGCTCGTGGGCCACTCCGCGAGCTGTCAGATCGTCGTGGAGACCGCGATCCGCTACCCGGAGCTCGTCCATGCGCTGGTCCTCATTGCTCCGACCGGCGATATCCGGCTGTCGAGCTGGATCGACCGGGCGGTACGGCTCGTCGGGTCCGCCATCCCGGACGCACCGAAGCTGGTCCGGATCAGCCCGCAGTATGCCCGCACGACGCTGCCGTCGATCGCCCGCGCCGGGGAGGCGTCCCGGCAGCACGACCTGGCCGCGGTGATGTCCCAGGTCAAGGCGCCGGTGGTCCTCGTCCGCGGTAGGTACGACCTGATGTGTACGGCAGATTGGTTGGAAAAGCTCGCGGAGCTCAGTCACGGTGAGGCACGCACCCTGGACAGCGGGTCGCACATGCCCGTCGTCACCAACGGCCCGGAGCTGGCCGCTCTCATAGAACGAGCCGCCGCTCTTCCCGAAACCGGCTGACGCGTTAAGCTTTCCAGCACCAACCTATGCGGGAGCTCGCACCGACAAGCGCGGGCTGAGAGGGCGACAGCTGGGTCGCCGACCGCCTGAACCTGACCGGGTAATGCCGGCGTAGGGAGTGGGGTCACTCATGACCGATACAGTTGTTCGTCCTGCAGACAACGCCGACAAGGCCGAGGCGCCGCTCGTCCTGACCACGGACGCCCCGCGGACGCTCGGGTTCCTGACCCAGTTCACGCTGTGGGGCAACTTCGGCATCTCGCTGTTCGGGCCGGTCACCGGCGCACTGGTGGCGGCCTATACAGGCTCGCTGTGGCAGGGACTGCTCGCGGTCGTCGTCGGCTGCGGACTCGGTGCGCTGGTGCTCGGCGGCTCCGCCGTGTTCGGCTCGCAGACCGGTGCACCGGCGATGGCCGCGCTGCGCGGGCTGTTCGGGCGGCGCGGGTCGATGGCTCCGACGGTCCTGAACATCGCGCAGAACATCGGCTGGGCGACGATGGAGATCATCGTCATCTCACAGGCCGCCGTCGCGGTGACGAGTGACAAGTGGCGCTGGCTGTTCGTCCTGCTCGCGGGCGCGATCGCGACGACGATGGCGGTCCGGCCGCTCGGCAGCGTCAGAGTGCTCCGCAAGTTCATGGTCTGGCTCGTGCTGATCGCCTCTGCGTACCTGTTCGTCCAGGTGCTCAGCAAGCCGGCGCACGCACTGCCGCAGGACAGCGTGTACGGCTTCTGGCCGGCGGTCGACCTGGCCGCAGCCGGTGTGGTGTCCTTCGCGCCGCTGGCCGCCGATTACACCCGGCACTCCCGCACGAACAAGGCCGCTTTCGCGGGCTCCTCGCTCGGCTACGGGCTTGCCGCGATCATCTACTACGCGCTCGGTGTCGTCGCCGTGGCGACCCTGCAGACGAACACCGACAACGTGATCACCGCGCTCGTCACACTGCCCGCCGGGGCGATCGCGCTGTTCGTACTGCTCGTGGACGAGGTCGACGAGGCGTACGCGAACGTCTACTCGACGACGATGTCGCTGCACAACCTGATCGGCCACATCGACCGGCGCTGGATCTCGGTCGCGATCGGGGTCGTTGCCACCGGCATCGCGCTGTTCATTGACCTCGGCAACTACACGCAGTTCCTGTACCTGATCGGCTCGGTCTTCATCCCGTTGTTCGCGGTCGCGATCGCGGACTTCTTCGTGGTCTGCAAGATGAAGTGGGACGTGTCCGACACGGCGAAGTTCCGCTGGCAACCGACCGTCGCGTGGCTGATCGGCTTCGTCGCGTACCAATTGGTGAACCCCGGCACGGTCGCCGGCTGGTCCCCGTTCTGGACCAAGACCCAGCAGGCACTCTTCAACCACCACGCCGTACCCGGCTGGCTGGGCGCGACCTACACCTCGATCGTCATCTCGATGATGGCAGCGATTCTGCTGGGCCGGATCGGTCGTCGGCCGGCCGCTTGAGCAGGGCCAGTGCGATCGCCGGAAACAGCAGAACGGACAGCAACCCGGCGCAGACCAGCGCGGCGGCGGTCACCGGTTTCATCAGGCCGGTGACCACGCCGATCTGCGTCGCGGTGACGATGAACGGCAGCGACGTCGCCTGCAGCAGTCCGATCGCGGCCGTCGATCGGGTGCCGAGCTCACGCACCGACAAGAACGCGGGTATGCCACGCACGATCAACAGCGCGAGCAGGAACAGCGGGACTCGGGCAAGGGCCGCCGGGTTGTGTACCAGTCCGCTGAGATCCAGCCGCAACCCACTGGTCACGAAGAACACCGGGATCAGGAAGCCGTAGCCCAGCGCCTCCAGCTTGATCCGGAACCGGGGATGCGACATCGCGTCCCGATCTACCAGGCCGACCACTGCACCGGCGAGGAACGCGCCGAGGATCGTCTCGAGGCCGAACCGTTCGGCCAGCGCGGTGAACGCGACCAGCAGCACCATGGCAGCGCGGACCCGGATCTCCGCCGTGGTGTCCTGCAATCTGAACAGCACGCCTCCGATCCGTTCCGACCGGCCGGCACGCGCAACGACGAGGCCGACGACCGCGACCAGTGCCGCGAACAGACCGACCATCACCAATCGCTCGCCCGCGCTGCCACCCTCGGTCGAGAACACCAGCGAAACCACCAGGACCGCCGCGAAATCCGCCACCGAGGCAGCCGCGACGGTCGAGCGGCCGACCGCGCCCTCGGCCTGACCCGCGTCCTTCAGAACCGGCACCACCAGCCCGAGCGAGGTCGCCGACAACGTCACCGCCAGCAGCAATGCGCTCCGCACCCATCCGGCGGCCGAGAATCCGAGCCCCGCGATCCCACCGAGCACCAACGTGATCAGGTAGCCGAGCACCGCGAGCCGCAGCACCTGACCGCGGAGTCGGTGCACATCGATCTCCAGCCCGGCCAGGAACAACAGGAAGGCGAGCCCGAGCAGGGACACGATCTGTACCGGCTCGTCGACCGCGACCAGCCCGAGCGCGTGCGGGCCGACCACGATCCCGGCCACGATCTCCAGCACCACGGCCGGGACGCGGAGCCGTGGCGCCAGTCCGAGCAGCAGTGGTGCGAGTAGCGCGATCAGCGCCACCGAGAACAGGTTGGTGAACTGCACGCCCGGCATGCCGGTCAGCGGTACTCGGGGTTCTCGAAGTCGAAGCGGCAGCCGGCGTCCCACTCGGAGCGTTGGTTGCCGTGGGCGGGGATACCGCCCGCGTCCTTGAGCATTCTTGCCAGGTGCAACAGATTCCAGGTCATGAAGGTGGTGTTCCGGTTCGTGAAGTCGTTGTCCGGTCCGCCGGATCCCTCGTCCAGGTACGACGGCCCCGGCCCCGCCTCGCCGATCCACCCGGCGTCGGCCTGCGGCGGCACCGTGTACCCGAGATGCTGCAGCGAGTAGAGGATGTTCATCGCGCAGTGCTTCACGCCGTCCTCGTTCCCGGTGATCAGGCAACCGGCGACGCGGCCGTAGTACGCGTACTGCCCGTGTTCGTTGAGGATCGAGGAGTTGCCGTACAGCCGCTCGATCACGCGTTTGGTGACAGAGCTGTTGTCACCGAGCCAGATCGGTCCTGCGATCACCAGGATGTCGGCCGCCATCACCTTCTCCTGGATCGCCGGCCACGCGTCCGTCGCCCACCCGTGCTCGGTCATGTCCGGCCACACGCCGGTGGCGATGTCATGGTCCACGGCGCGGATCACCTCGGTCGCAACGCCCTGCTTGTCCATGATCTGCCGGCTCACGTCCAACAGCCCCTCGGTGTTGCTGCGCTCGGGAGACCGTTTCAGCGTGCAGTTGACGAAAAGTGCGCTCAGATCCTGGTATGTCGTCACAGGTCTCAGTGTGCGTCGGGGTGACCGGAGGGGCTATTACGGGACGCTTTCCGGATTCGCGACTGGCACTGACCCGCGCGGACGGAGATACTGACGCCCATGCTGAACTCCGCACTGCGCAGCCGGGCCGAGTACGCAGAACTGGGCGCCGACGGGCTGGCCGCGCGTACGACGCCTGAGCGGGACGCGGCGATCGTCAAGGCGGTCGAGGAGTTGCTGGTCGGGCGGGAGTCCGTGCTGGACCTGTGCTGCGGGTACGGGCGGGTCGCGCTGCCGCTGCGCCGCGGTGGCAAGGTCGTGCGCGCGCTGGACATCTCGCCGAACCTGATCGAGGCCGGCCGCGCGCAGGCCGCCGCGGAAGGGCTCGCGATCGACTGGGCGATCGGTTCGATGACCGACCTGCCGTACAAGTGGGACTCGTTCGACGCGGTGATCTGCCTGTGGACCGCGTTCCACGAGCTGTTCGCCGAGGACGAGCAGATCTCGACGATCTGCGAAATCTCCCGGGTGCTGAAGCCGGGTGGGATCGCGATCATCGAAGGACCGGCCTGGGGCCCGGCGACCGCGGCCGAGATCGCCAACGGGATGCGGCAGGGACCGGAGCACCGGATCGTCACCACCGAGCACGACGACAACCGCAGCAGCGTGCACTTCATCCACGACGAGATCAGCTACGGCCGGCTCTGCGCGGCCGCCGGAATCGACGACTACAAGGTCTACAAACGCGACTGGGGCGGCCGCCGCAGACTGATCCTCGAGATCCACGCCCCGGCAAACTAGCTGACACGTAAAGAAGCAGATCCCCACTCCACACTGGGGATCTGCTTCTTCTTGCGTTCAGTCTAAAACCGCTTCCGGCGATTCCGGAAACGTCAGCTTTTTGCTTCCAGATTCAAGAGAAAACGCTTCGCATCCAGCCCGCCGGCATATCCGGTGAGGGCACCGTTCGAGCCGATCACCCGGTGGCACGGCACGACGACGCAGACCGGATTGGCGCCCAGCGCGGTACCGACCGCACGGGCCGCCTTCGGCTTGTCGATGCCGGCGGCAACAGCGCCGTACGTCGTCGTCCGCCCGTAGCTCGTGTGCTCCGGCAGGTCCGCCAGTACCAGCCGCTGGAACGGCGACGCCAGCGCCAGGTCGACCTCCAGGTCGAACGTGTGCCGCCGCCCGGCGAGGTACTCGTCGAGTTGCCGCCGTACGTCGTCCAGCGGCCGGGCCTGGCGTAGTACCCGGGGCGAGACCGCGCGGGCGAGCCGGTTGGTCATCGTCTCCTCGTCGCCGAACGAGCTGGCGACGACCCGCCCGCGCGCGACCGCGAGCAGCAGCGTGCCGATCGGTGTGTCGTGCAGCGTGTAGGCGACGTCCGCGTCGGGAAAAGTGGGTGGTTCGAGGTCGGGGGTGTGCAGCCGGGTCAGCCGGCTCTCGAGATCAGTCATCGTGTACTCCGAGTTTCGTGCGCAGGGCCGCCAGCGCGTCGCTGACGAGCCGGCGCGACGCGGCGGGCGTGGTGTCCAGAGCGGCGGCCACGCCGTGGTGGTCCAGGTCGCCGACGTATTTCAGCGTGATCGCGAAGCGTTGCCGCTCCGGCAGTTCGTTCACCGCCCGCCAGAGGTCCGGGTCCGGCCAGTCCGCGGCTTCCGGGCCGTCCACCGCGACCGGTGGCGCGTCCTCCAGCGGGCGCTGTGGTTTCCGCGCCCGGTGTACGTCGGTCGCGCACCGGGCGGTGATGGTCAGCAGCCAGCTGCGCAGGTTCTTCGCCGACTTCAGCGTCGGGTACGCCGCGTACGCCTTCTCCCAGGCGCGCTGCGCGACGTCGTCGCCGTCCTGACCGGCCATCGCGCGCGCCAGTCGCGCGACGTCCCGCCAGTGCGCGTCGACCAACGCCTGGAACGGTGGCAGCCCCGTAGTCATCACGTAAGTAGAACGCACACCCGGTCCGGCGTGTGAGTCCAGATCACGAGATTGTCTAGTTAGCCGATAGACAATGATGCGAAGATAGCTGACATGACGACGACACACCTCACCCGCCGTCGCGTCATCGATCTGCTGCGGACGGCGAGCGCCACCTGTCGGTGACGCGCCCCTCAGTCATTGCGGCGAGCTCTCGCCGACTTCCCCCTTCCTCCCCAAGGGAGAGACATGTCCGTACCCGCCTTGCATCGTCCTGCCCTGTCCGTGGTTCCTGATCGCTCCGAGGAGCGGGTCGTGGACGCCGACGTCTACAGGTCCGTTTTCCGTCGCCACGCCGCCGGCGTCGTGGTGATCACCGCGGACGCCGGCCACGGCCCGGTCGGATTCACCGCGACCTCGCTGGTCTCGGTCAGCCTGCTGCCGCCGCTGGTGTCGTTCGCGATCGCGACCAGCGCGTCCAGCTGGCCGACCATCAGTACGGCGAACAGCCTGGTGATCAACTTCCTGTCCGCGGACCAGCACGCGATCGCGGGCCGGTTCGCGACCAGCGGGATCGACCGGTTCGCCGAGCCGACCCGCTGGTCCCGGCTGGCCACCGGGGAGCCCGCGCTCGACGACGCGCCGAGCTTCCTGCGAGCGCAGGTCGAACACCGTTTCGCCGTCGGCGACCACTACCTGGTCGTCGCCCGCCTCGCCACCCACACCGAACGTCGTGAGCACGACTCACTGCTGTACCACGACGGCAACTACGCGAAAGCCCACCATGTCCAGTAAACGTCTCCTGTCCGTCCTCGCCCTCCTCACCCTCGCCGTCACCGGCTGCAGCGCGAAGGCCGACGCCGACAGCGCCGCGAAGCTCTCGCTCGACGCCGCGCTGCCGACCACGATCCCGGCCGGTACCAAGATCGTCGTCGGCGACCCCACCACCGAGGTCGCGCTGAAGCTCTCGGGTCAGTACGACAAGGTCTCGAAGTATGTCCAATTTGCGAACCTGAGCGGTGGACCGCAGACCACCGAGGCGTTCCGGGCGCATGCCCTCGACCTGGGCTCGGTCGCCGAGATCCCGCCGATCAACGCCACCTGGACCGGTCTGCACGTGAAGATCGTCGCCTCCAAGTTCCGGCAGGACCCGATCAATCACCCGATCTACAAGCTCGGGATCGCGCCCGGGGTGTCGGTGAAGACGCTCAGCGACCTGCGCGGCAAGAAGATCGCGTACAGCCCGGGCCAGGCCCAGGGCGCGCTGATCCTCAAGGTCCTGAAGAAGGCCGGGTTGACGAAGGACGACGTCAAGCTGATCGAGATCCCCAGCACCGGTGACGTCTACGTGCAGGCCCTCGCGGGAAAGCAGGTCGACGTCGCCCCGATCGGCGGCGTACAGATCAAGCGGTACCTGGCCAAGTACTCCAAGGACGGCGCGACCACGATCGACCACGGTCTGCGCGACGACGCCGGTCACCTGTACGGCCCGGTCGAGTCGCTCCAGGACCCGGCGAAGGCTGCCGCGATCAGAGCGTACGTCGCCGCTTGGGGCGTCGCCCAGATCTGGATCGACCAGCACCCCAAGGAGTGGATCCAGGGGTACTACGTGAAGGACCAGGGGCTCAGCGCGGCCGACGGCCAGTGGCTGGTCGACAACGCCGGTCACCCGGACATCCCGGCGGACTGGAGCGGCGCGATCGAGCGGCAGCAGCAGACCATCGAGCTGCTCGCGAAGGAGACCGGTAACCCCGTGATCCAGGCGAAGGACCTGTACGACCTGCGGTTCCAGACCGTGGCCGCGGACGCGATCAAGGCGGGTGCCAAGTGAGTGCGACGACGCTGCCCGGGCTGCGTACCCGGACCGCGGCGAATCCCGCCGTACGCCGTCGCCGACTCGGACCGGGTAAGCCGATCAAGTTCGGCGCCGCGCTCGGACCGGTACTGCTGCTGGTGATCTGGAGTGTCGGATCGGCCGCTGGTTGGATCGACCAACGGATCCTGTCCGCGCCGTGGACCGTGGTGAGCACAGTCGGCGAGCTGATCTCCGACGGCCGCCTGCAGTCGAACCTGTGGACCTCCGCGCAGCGCGCCCTGATCGGGCTCGCGCTCGGCATCGTGGCGGGCGTCGTACTCGCGCTGATCTCGGGCCTGTCCCGGCTCGGCGAGGCACTCCTCGACGGGCCGGTCCAGATCAAGCGGGCGATCCCCTCGCTGGCCCTGCTGCCGCTGCTGATCCTCTGGCTCGGCATCGGCGAAGGAATGAAGATCGTCACGATCCTGCTCGGAGTGTTCGTACCGATCTACATCCACACCCACAACGGCCTGCGCACGATCGACAGCCGGTACGTCGAACTCGCCCAGACCGTCGGGTTGTCGCAGTGGCAGTTCATCCGCCGCGTCGTCCTGCCGGGCGCGCTCCCAGGCTTCCTGCTCGGTCTGCGGTTCGCGGTCACCGGGGCGTGGCTGTCGCTGGTCGTCGTCGAGCAGATCAACTCCACCAGCGGCATCGGCTACATGATGGAGCTGGCCCGCACGTACGGGCAGACCGACATCATCATCGTCGGCCTGGTCGTGTACGGCATCCTCGGCCTGCTCTCCGACGCGGTCGTCCGGCTGATCCAAAGGAGGGCGCTGTCGTGGCGTCGAACACTAGCCTCGTAGCCACTGTCCAGGTCCGCGACCTGGTCCGCCGGTACGGCGACCGTACCGTACTGTTTGGTATGGACCTGGACATCGAGCCGGGCGAATTCGTCGCGCTGCTCGGGAAGAGCGGGTCCGGGAAGAGCACGCTGCTGCGGGCGCTCGCGGGGCTCGACCACGACGTCGACGGATCCGGTGAGCTCGCTGTACCCGACAACGTGTCGGTGGTTTTCCAGGACTCGCGGTTGTTGCCGTGGGCAAAGGTTCTGGACAATGTCGTGCTCGGCCTGAACGGTGCCGAGGAACGTGGCCGCCGGAGTCTCGACGAGGTCGGGCTCGCCGGCCGGGAGAACGCCTGGCCCAACGAGTTGTCCGGCGGCGAGCAGCAGCGGGTCGCGTTGGCGCGGTCGCTGGTCCGCGAGCCGGAACTGTTGCTCGCGGACGAGCCGTTCGGCGCGCTGGACGCGTTGACCCGGCTGAAGATGCACGTGCTGCTGCGGAAGTTGTGCGCTGCGCACCAGCCCGCCGTACTGCTGGTGACGCACGACGTCGACGAGGCGATCGTGCTGGCCGACCGGGTGATCGTGCTCGATGCCGGCCGGATCGTCGCCGAGGAAACCATCACGCTGGCTGCGCCCCGGAGCGCGGCCGATCCAGGATTCGCCGCGGTCCGCTCGCGGCTTCTCGACGCTTTGGGAGTTTCGGTATGAGTAGGCCGGCTGGACAACTGCACCTGAATGCGTTCCTGATGAGTACGGGGCACCACGAGGCGTCCTGGCGGCTGCCGGAGAGCGATCCGTTCGCGAACACCTCGGTCGCGCACTACCAGAAGCTGGCGCAGGTCGCCGAGCGCGGTCTGTTCGACTCGGTGTTCTTCGCGGACTCCCCGGTGCTGTTCGGGAACGTCGGGCGGCGGCCCGCCGGTTCGCTCGAGCCGACCGTACTGCTGACCGCGCTGGCGGCCGTGACGTCCCGGATCGGGCTGATCGCGACCGCGTCGACGACGTACAACGACCCGTACAACCTGGCCCGGCGGTTCGCGAGCGTCGACCACGTGAGCGGCGGCCGGGCCGGGTGGAACGTCGTCACCACGGCCGGTCCGGAGGCGGCGCTCAACTTCAACCTCACCGATCAGCCGGCGCACGCGGTGCGGTACGAGCGGGCCGCGGAGTTCCTCGAGGTCGCGTACAAGCTGTGGGACTCATGGCAGGACGACGCGGCGATCGCGGACAAGGAATCGGGTGTCTGGGCGCTTCAGGACCGCGTCGTACCGATCGACCACGTCGGACGGCACTTCCAGGTCCGCGGACCGCTCAACGTGCCCCGGTCGCCGCAGGGGCATCCGCTGATCGTGCAGGCCGGCTCGTCCGAGGACGGCAAGGGCCTGGCGGCGCGGTATGCCGAGGCGGTGTTCACGGCGCAGCAGACGCTGGAGGACGCGCAGGACTTCTACCGGGACCTCAAGGCGCGGGCGGTCGCGCTCGGACGGGACGCGGCGGAGGTGAAGATCCTGCCGGGGATCGTGCCGGTGATCGGGTCCACGGTCGAGGAGGCGGAGCGGCTGGAGCATCAGCTGGATTCGCTGATCCGGCCGGAGTACGCACGTCTGCAACTCGCGAAGACGCTGCGGTTGTCGCCGGAGGACCTGCCGTTCGACCAGCAGCTGCCGGCCGATCTCCCCGACGAGGACGAGATCGAAGGCGCGAAGAGCCGGTACACGCTGATCGTGACGCTGGCGCGGCGGGAGAAGCTGACCGTCCGCGAGCTGATCGGCCGGCTCGGCGGGGGGCGCGGGCACCGGACGTTCACCGGTACGCCGGAGCAGGTCGCGGACGCGATCCAGCACTGGTTCGAGGCGGGTGCCGCGGACGGGTTCAACGTGATGCCGCCGGTGCTGCCGTCCGGGCTGGAGACCTTCGTGGACCACGTGATCCCGATCCTGCAGGCCCGGGGCCTGTTCCGGACCGAGTACACCGGGACGACCCTCCGCGACCACTACGGCCTCCCGCGCCCGGCGGGACGGACCGCCGCACTGCAGGAGGCAACTGCCTGAGTCGTTGGGGCTCCCGTCAGGTGGCGGGAGCCCCAACCCGTACGACGAGCTTCCCGACCGCGGCGCCGTCCTCCATGACGCGGTGCGCCGCGCCGATCTCCTCCATCGTGAACACCCGGTCGATGCGGATCGGGAGCTTCCCGGCCGCGACCAGGTCGACGTACCGCTGGAACGCCTCCGCCGGCAGGTCCTCGGACTCGCCGCCGTACGCGGTCAGCCGGACGCCGTTCGGGATGTAGTCCATCGGGTAGAAGTCGGGGATCGTCCAGGTGTCGCTGAGCATTCCGGTGAAACACACCGTCCCGTGCACGGCGGTGGCTTTCAACGTGTCCGGAAGGGCATTCGTGCCGACGAGTTCGAGCGCCGCGTGCACGCCCGTCGGGACAATCTCCCGGACCTTTTCCGCAACGTTGCCGTCGTCAACGATCGGGTGATCGACACCGAGCTCGCGTAAAACCTGTGTGCGTTGTGGATTTCGCGTGGTCGAGAAGACGGTCAGTCCGTGTTCCTTCGCCAGTACGGCGGCCGCCACGCCGACCGACGACGTACCGCCGCGGATCAGCAGCGACTGGCCCGGCTCGATCGCGAGGCCCGTGTGCAGCGAGCCGTGGGCGGTCTGCAGCATCTCCGGCAATGCGCCGAGCGTCGCCCAGTCCAGGTCGGTCCGCACCGGAATCACCGACGACGCCGGTACGACGGTGTACTCCGCGTACCCGCCGTCGTACTCGCGGCCCATCCCGCCCATCATCGCGACCACCTGCTGACCCGCGGCGAACTCGCCGCCCGGCGCCAGGTCCACGGTGCCGGCCGCCTCGATCCCCGGGATCACCGGAAACCGCGCGTTCGTCGCGAACCCGGCCCGGAGGTGGTACTCCGACCGGTTCAGCCCGAACGCCTCCACCTTGATCCGTACCCACCCGGCCGGCGGCTCCGGCACCGCGACCCGCCGTACCCGCATCTCCTCCGGCGTCACCGGACCGTCCAGCACGATCGCCCGCATGTCCATGACGCCTATCTTCACCCACCGTGTGAAAGAGTTTCCGCATGCGGAAAATCCCCCGCGTGGTCGCTCATCGCGGAGCCAGTGCAGTTGATCCGGAACACACGCTGGCGGCGTACCGCCGGGCGATCGAGGTCGGTGCCGACGGTCTCGAGTGCGACGTCCGGCTGACCGCGGACGGGCATCTCGTCTGCGTCCACGACCGGCGGATCAACCGTACGTCGAACGGCCGCGGCGTCCTCTCCACGAAGAGCCTCTCGGAGCTGGAGACGTACGACTGGGGCTCCTGGAAGCAGGCTGCCGAGGCGGAGCGTGTCCGGGTCGAAGAGGAACAGCGACTGCCCGACCTCGATGCCCGGCGGTTGCTCACGCTCGAGACACTGCTCGCCACTGTCCGCGACGCCGGCCGCCCGGTGGAGCTCTCGATCGAGACCAAGCACCCGACCCGGTACGCCGGACTCGTCGAACGCCGCCTGATCGAGACACTGGACCGCTTCGGCTGGGCGCATCCACGACTCGGAACGGAGTCCCCGGTCCGGGTGATGAGCTTCTCCTGGCTCTCCCTGCGCCGGATGCGGGCCGCCGCCCCCGGCCTCCGCACGGTCCTGCTGATGGACCGCGTCCCACTCCGCTTCCGCGACGGCTCCCTCCCCACCGGCGTCTCCTACGCCGGCCCAAGCCTCGAAATCGTCACCGCCCACCCCGAATACGTGTCCCGCGCCCACAAACACGGCCACCAGGTCCACGTCTGGACCGTGAACCACGACGCCGACATCCGCCACTGCGGCAACCTCGGCGTCGACGCAGTGATCACCGACCGCCCGGACGCGGCCCTGCGGGTGCTGGCGGACCAGGTAGGACGTTTGTGACACTTCTGGGTGGAATTGTGTGGGTTGTGTCACGTGGTACGGATAGGTAGCTGGGCGAATGCGGCGGGTTATTGCAACGTTCAATTCCGTCGATTTCGTTACGGTTTTCGGCGGTTTAGGCGAGAACTGTGCGGTGGCTGTGTAACGGAATACCGGCGGGTGTTTTCCGGGGCGGGATCGTGGGCAGAAGTTCCTGTGGCTGTACCGATCATCGAGGAGACCCTGCTTGTCCTCTGCGACCCTGCCCGCCGACGTCAGCGTCGTGGACGTCGTACTGCCGCACGAAGTGTCCGCGGTAGCGGATGCCCGACGCCGTCTCGGCGTCTACCTGAAGCGCTACCGGGTCGCCCGCGCCGCCTCCGACGACGCCCAGCTGGTCCTGTCCGAGCTGCTCTCGAACGCGATCCGGTACGCGCCGCCGCTGCCGGCCGGTGAGGTGCGGGCGGCCTGGTGGATCGACAAGGCCGGAATCCACGTCGAGGTGACCGACGGCCGCGGTGACACCGAGCCGCAGCGGATCAGCGAGCCGCACCCGGAGTCGATCGGCGGCCGCGGCCTCGCGATCGTCGACGTCCTCACCTCCGGCTGGGACGTCCGCACCGCCGCCCACCACCGCACCGTGCACGCGATCATCCCCAGTTAGACCCCGCTGGTTGGCCCTCGGGTGGGGGCGGCTGTAAGACTGCGGGGTTATGGGAAAGAAGTCGCGGCAGCGCGCGAAGAACACGACTCCGACCGTCACGCTCGACCCGGCCGATCTGGTGGACGTCGGGCCGCGGGAACCCTGCCCGTGCGGCTCGGGCAAGCGGTTCAAGCAGTGCCACGGCAAGGACCTGGCCCAGGCGACCGACACGTTCGTGGTGCGGCCGTTCGAGGGGCTGCCGTCGGAGTGTGACCTGATCGCGTTCCGCGAGATCGTCCCGTCCGGCACCGTGCAGGTCGAGCTGGTCGGCGAGCACGCCGGCACGGTGGTCAACCTGGTCACCCTGCTGCCGATGGCGATGCCGGGCCTGGTCCGCGACGACGAGACGATCTGGATCGGCCTGCAGACGCACGCCTCGTCCGGCGACCCGAGCCGCGACCTCGGCCACGCGATCACCGCCGCGCTCCGGACCGAGCCGGGCAACCCGATCCAGGTCGGCGACCTGATGAAGGACGGCCCGCGGCTGCAGGACCTGATCGACACCTCGAAGCCGCTGGAGATCAAGGTCCACGAGGGCTTCGACTACTGGGTCGGCGAGAACGTCGAGGACCCGACCGGTGAGGTCGCGGCCGGGCTGGAGCGCGCCAACGCGGCGGCCGCCCCGACGGTGCGGCTCGACTCGGTCGAGGCGGCGTACTGGACGCAGATCGGCGACCGCATCTACCTGCGCTGGGTGCTGCCGTACAGCGAGGACACCTTGCTCGACGCGCTCGCCCGGCTGCACGCGGCCGGTTCGTCCGCGCTCATCGACGGCAGCCGCCTGATCGGCTCGTTCCGGGCCCTCGGCGTCCTCGCGCCGGTGTGGGAGCTCCCTGCGGGCACGTCGGCCGCCGACGTGGAGAAGCCGGCCGCCGACTTCGCCACCGCCCTGGAGAAGGCATTGGCCACCGAGGCGCCGCTCACGACAGAGGAGCGCGCGGCCAAGGCAGGCCTCGCGAGCCGCCAGCTCACCATCCGCTGACCTGCACGCAAACGCCCGGCTGGTCGTCCAGCCGGGCGTTCTGCGTGCTTAGAGCGGTCTAGGCCATGATCGTTCGAATCTGCCCAGAAACGTGGACGGCCCAAGTCCTGCTGACGGGGGAGCAACAGGGCCTGGGCCTAGGCATGAAGAGTACTCAGGCCCGCCCTCCAACACAACCCCCGATTTCACTCCGCGTGTCGCCGGGCTCACGCGAGTGCGGTCTAGGCCGTCGCCGGAGCACGGAGGATCGGGCAGGACATGCAGCGCGGTCCGCCCCGGCCGGAGCCCAGCTCGGAGCCGGAGATCCGGAGGACCTCGATCCCGGACTCCTCCAAGCGGGCGTTGGTCTCGACGGTGCGCTCGTACGCGATGCAGACACGCGGTGCCACGGCGAGCGTGTTGTTCCCGTCGTCCCACTGTTCGCGCTCGGCGGTGACCGGGTCGAGGCCGGTGTCGATCCGCCGGAGGGTGTCGATCCCGAGCGCCTTCGCGGCCGCGACCAGGAACGGCTCCGGCTCCGCGACGTGCAGCTGCTCGCCGTCGGTGGTGACCGCGAGCGCGCGCATCTCCTCAGCCATGTTCGGGTACATCAGCACCGCGTCGGTGTCGACCATCGTGCACACGGTGTCGAGATGCATCGTCGCCCGCTGCTGCGCGATCGGTACGGCGAGCACGGTGTGCGCCAGCCCCTTCGCGAACACCCGCCGCGCGAGCCGCTCCACACCGGCCGGCGTGGTCCGCTCCCCGACGCCGACCGCGAGTACGCCCGGGCCGAGCGCCAGTACGTCACCGCCCTCGACGTGCTCCAACTGGTGGTCGTACACCTTGTCGGCGCCCGCGAACCGCGGGTGGAACGCGTAGATCAGCTCGGTCAGCTGTGTCTCGCGCGCTCGGGCCGGCATCGCCAACGACGTGACCGCGACCGAGTCCCGGATCCAGACGCTGGAGTCGCGGGTGAAGAGGAGGTTCGGCAGCGGGTCGATCAGGAAATCCTCGTGCGCCAGCAATGACGTGACCAGCCCACCGGCGCGTACTTCGTCGTTGCGGACGCCGGCCATCAACGCCTCCGCAAGCGCGCCCGGATCCAGATCGCCCAGGGAGGACCGCAGGTACTCGCGCAGGGTGTCGCCGAGCCGCAGGTCCTCGGTGGCGCCGGCGACCGCCTGGGCGCGTGCCGCGGGGTGGTGGAGTGCCTCGGCCAGCAGCTCACCGAGGTAGAGCACCTCGACGTCGCGGTCGCGGAGCGCCTGGGCGAAGGCGTCGTGCTCGTCCTGCGCCCGGCCGACCCAGGGGATCCCGTCGAACAGCAGCTTGTCGTTGTTGCGCGGAGTGAGCCGCCGCAGCTCGTTCCCCGGCCGGTGCAGCATCACCGTCCGGAGCGGGCCGACCTCACTGTCGACGCCGTACGTCGCGCCGTCCTGCCGCGTCCCAGTCATCCGTCCGCCCTTCGGTTGCGCTGTGCCACCACGCTACTCCAGTCAATCTGTCTGATTGTCCGACAATTTCCTGGAGATGGCCAATCCAGCCGCCGGCCGGATATCGGCCAGGTGGCAGATGTTCCGGCGCGGCGCCGGCAGCAGGATTTGTGGTGTGAGGACGCCGACCGAGGCATCCCGAACCGGAAGAGGCACTGACATGACGCGCACCGTGGTGGCCAACATCTCGCTCTCGCTCGACGGCCGGGTCAACGGCGCCGGCGGCGACTACGACATGAGCTGGATCGTGCCGCACGCGATCACCGAGGGCGCCCGCGACCACATGATCCGGGTCACCGGCGCGGCCACGACCGCGCTGCTCGGCCGGAAGAACTACGAGGGCTTCGGCGGCTTCTGGCCGGCGGTCGCCGACGACGAGAACGCCGCTCCGCAGGACCGGGCCTTCTCCCGCTGGCTGAACGAGACCGAGAAGGTCGTGTTCTCCACGACCCTGACCGAGGCTCCGTGGCAGAACTCGCGGATCGCCGACGGCGAGCCCGCGGACGTGGTCAAGCAACTCCGTGACACCGGCGGCGGCGACATCATCGTGCTGGCGAGCTCCAGCGTGATCCGCGCACTGCTGGCGGCCGACGAGGTCGACCGGCTGAGCATCACCCTCGACCCCGAGCTCGTCGGCGGCGGCGCCCGGCTGTTCGAGGACGGCCTGCCGGCCACGTCGTGGAAGCTGACCGACTCCACTCCGACCGAGTCCGGCGCACTGTGTCTGCTCTACGACCGGGTCCGCTCCTGACGGGCGGTTTTCCTCAGGCTCGTACGAAAGAACGAGAAATCCCCGGGCAGCCGATACTGACTCCGACGATCGGCTGCCGAGGAACTAGGCTGCGGTGCTGTGTCCGCTGATGATCTGCCCGACCCTGGGCCCGACTCCGACGAGAACGTGTCCACCGAGCCGTTCGAGCGTGCGGTCGCCTGCGTGATCCCGGCCAAGGACGAAGCCGAGCGGATCGCGGCGACCGTCGACGCGGTGCACAAGATCATCGGCGTCGACCTGGTCGTGGTCGTCGACGACGGCTCCACGGACCGGACCGCGGAAGCCGCCGAGCAGGCCGGCGCCGTCGTCGTACGGCATGAGAAGAACCGGGGCAAGGCCGCCGCGATGGAGACCGGCGCGGCGGCGGTGGCCGAGCGCGACGGGGCCCGCCCGCGGCACCTGCTGTTCCTGGACGCCGACCTCACCGACACCGCGGCCGGAGCCGGTCCGCTGATGGAGCCGGTGCAGACCGGTCGCGCCGACATGACGATCGGCACGCTGCCGGCCCAGGTGCGCGCCGACGGGTCCAAGGCCGGCGGCCACGGGTTCGTCGTGCGACTGTCGCGCGCCGGGATCCAGGAGGCGATCGGGTGGGCGCCGGAGCAGCCGTTGTCCGGGCAGCGCTGCCTGACCCGCGCCGCGTTCGACTCCGCCGTACCGCTGGCCGCCGGCTTCGGGGTGGAGACCGCGCTGACGATCGACCTGGGGCGGAAGGGCTTCCGGATCGTCGAGGTGCCGATCGACGTCCGGCACCGGGCGACCGGGACGGATCTGCGCGGGCAGTTGCACCGCGCGAAGCAGTACCTGCACGTCCGGCGCGCGCTCTCCGCCCGCAGTGCGCTGCCCGCGGACGGTGGGGGGAGCAGCCGGTTTCCGCGAAAGACCACGCAATGAGCGCTGATCTCGAGCTCGGGAACAAGTACGGTCGCCGCGCAGTCGTTCTTTACCTCGCCTGTACGGCGCTGATCGTCGCGGTCGGCCTGCTCGGGCCGTCCGTGGTGGTGCTCACGCTGACCGGCCGGCATCCGTGGCTCCCGTCGTACTGGTTCAACACCAAGCCGAACGACTGGCTCGTCTCGGTGCTGATCTACGTCGCGATCGCCCTCGGCGGGTACGGCGTTTACCTTGCCACCAAGGCGTTGCGGCACGGCTGGGCGCCTCGCGTCGACCGATTGATTGCCCTCGGCATCGGTACGACGGCTGCCATCACGTTGGTGCCGCCAATGGCTTCGGGTGATGTGCTGATCTATGCGGCGTACGGGCGGATCATGTCCTTCGGCGGCGACCCGTACTCGGCCTCGCCGGCGGACACCATCCGGCTCGGGTACGACCCGGTGATCGCGGCGACCGAGCGGCCGTGGCAAGGCGCGCGCAGTGTGTACGGCCCGATCGCGACCTGGGTGCAGTGGCTGTCGTCGCTGATCGGTGGTGACTCCGCGCAGCTCACGGTCTGGATGCTGCAGCTGTCCGTCGCGATCAGCCTGGTCGTCACCGGTCTGGTGCTGGTGAAGCTGGTCGGCAAGGACCTCTCGGCCAAGCGCCGCGTGATCATGCTCAGCCTCGCGAACCCACTGCTGCTGTGGGCGGTGCTGGCCGGTGCGCACAACGACTCGATCGCGGTGATGTTCGCGGTCCTCGCGCTGTGGCTGTTCCGCCGGCATGTGATCCTGGCCGGGCTGATGATCGGCGTCGCGGGGTGTACCAAGCTGTCGATCGGCCTGGTCGGTGTGGCGATGCTGTGGGCGCTGCGTGCCGATCGCCGCAAGTGCCTGTACTTCTGCGGCGCCGGCGCGGTCGCGATGGGCGGGCTGTACGCGATCGTCGGCCTGCAGGCGTTCCAGCAGGCGCGGTCGCAGACGTCGTTCATCTCCACCGGCACGCCGCACAAGGTGCTGCTCAGCTTCTTCACGCTGTTCCTGCCGAACGGACTGGTCCGGACGTTCATCGCGATCCTCGCCTGGGTCGGGCTGGTCGTGGTCGCGATCCTGCTGTCCCAGGTGCTTCCGAAGTCGTTGGTGCCGCAAACGCATCCCGACGACCCGACCCCGGCCGCCATCCGGTACACCGCGATCTACGCGATCGCCTGGTCGCTGACCGCGATGTACTCGTTGCCCTGGTACGACGTGATCGCCTGGGCGGCCCTGGCCGCGGTCGCCGCGTCGAAGGTCGACGCCTTGATGGTCGTCCGTACGACGATGCTCGCGATCGCGTACGTCCCGGGCCGCGACCCGCACGCGCGGCAGGTCGCGGCCAGCCTGTCGGACTCCTTGGAGTTCCTCAGCGCGCGCCTGCGGGACACCTTGTGTCCGGCGATCGAGGCGGCGGTACTGATCGGCATCATCGTCTGGGCGCGCCGCAACGGCGCCCAGTGGTGGCCGTACGACTGGCCCCGGCGCAAGCAGAAGCCGCTACCGGAACAGGCCGCGGAGGCGCGCTAGCTCCAGAGCTCGTGACCGGCCGCGACCGCCTTCGCCAGCACGGTCTTGACCGGCTTCTTCAGTACGGCGGCGGCCGCGGCGACGTCGTCGTACTCGGGCTGGACGTTGACGACCTGACCGCCGTACCGGGCGATCTTGACGTGGATGCGCTGGCCGTCGACCTCGACGGTCGCGAACTCGCGGTCGGCCGCGTGTTTGCGGATGCCGAACTCACGCAACCCGATCGCGGACGTCTCGGCCAGGATCACCGAGCGGACCTCCTCGGCGTTCGCGCCGCCGACCAGCACCGAGAGAGTGTGGGCCGGGCGACCCTTCTTCATCAGGATCGGGGTCAGCCACGCATCGGCCGCTCCGGCCTCCATCAACCGGGCCAGCACCTGCGGCCAGATCCGCGGGTCGAGGTCGTCGACGTTGGTCTCGTAGACGAGTTCGGTCGACGACTGCTCGAGCGCTTCGCCGACGACCACGCGGAGGATGTTCGGTACCTCGACCGGATCGCGCCCGCCGGCGCCGACACCGGTCTGCTCGATGCGCATCGGCGGCAGCATCCCGTACTCGTCCGCGAGCGAGGCGAGCAGCGCGGCGCCGGTCGGAGTCGTCATCTCGTACGGCGCCGTGCCGCCGACGACCGGTGCGCCCGCCTCGGTCAACAGGTTCAACACAGCCGGCCCCGGGATCGGAACCCCACCGTGCTGCCCACGTACCTGCTTCCCACCGCCGAGCACGATCGTCGACACCACAACCCGGTCCAAACCCAGCGACTCGACCGCCGCCGCGACACCCACGATGTCCGCGATCGCGTCCAACGCACCGACCTCGTGAAAGTGCACGGTGTCCGGCTCGACTCCATGCGCAGCCGCCTCAGCCCGAGCCAACCGCCCGAACGTATCCAACGCCCGCGCCCGCACCGCTTCGTCGAGCGCCGCCTCCTCGAGCAACCGCCGCACCTCACCCCAAGCCCGCGTCGGCCCGTCATGCGAGTGAACCGCCTCGGCCGGTTGACCAATCCCTTGCTCCCCGCCTGCCCCGCCTGCCCCGCCTGCCCCGCCTGCGCCGTCCGCGCCGCCTCCGCCGCCTCCCCCGTCCACGCCGTCCATGCCGTGCGCCCCGTCCGCGACGTGCGCGTCGCCCCCGCCGTCCGCGACGTGCGCGTCGCCCCCGCCGTCCACGACGTGCGCGTCGCCCCCGCCGTCCGCGCCGCTTGCCCCGGCTGCGCCGTGCGCGCCGTCGGCCGGTTCGCCGGCGTGCCCATGCCCGTGGCCGTGCCCATGGCCATGCCCTGCATCCGGGATGTTTTCTGGATGCGGCGTGCCGTTGACCTCGACGGTGGCTTTGGTGGCGGCGATCTGGTGGCGGGCGGTTTGGGTGACTGTGACCGAGAGGGACGGGTCTACGGCGGCTACCGCGGTGTTGATGTAGTTGATGTCGGCGCCGGCGGAGATGAAAGCGCCGAGGAGCATGTCGCCGGAGGCTCCGGCGGAGCAGTCGAGCCAGGCTGTGCGCATCAGGCGTCCTTGGTTTCGCGCGGAACGGACTGACGCGCCACCCGCGCCGCGAACACCCCGGCACCGAACCCGTTGTCGATGTTCACGACCGTCACGCCCGGCGCGCACGAGTTCAGCATCCCGAGCAGCGCCGCCAGCCCGCCGAACGAAGCGCCGTACCCGACCGACGTCGGCACTGCGACCAGCGGTACGCCGACCAGCCCGCCGACGACGCTCGGCAGCGCGCCCTCCATCCCGGCGACCACAATCAGGCAGTCCGCCGCGGCGAGCCGTTCGCGGACACCGAGGATCCGGTGCAGCCCGGCGACACCCACATCCGTGATCACCTCCACCCCGGCGCCGAACACCCGAGCCGTCGTCGCCGCCTCGGCCGCGACCGGCGCATCCGACGTACCAGCGGCCACGACCGCCACCGTCCCGCTCTGCGTCGGCGGCTCGCCGAGGACCGCCGTACGTCCGACGGGGTCGACCACAGCCTCCGGCAGTTCGGCGGTCACCGCCGCCTGCGCCTCGTCGGTCAACCGGGTCGCGAGTACGGCGTGACCGGGGTGGGTGGCGTGCAACGTGCGGAGCAGTTCCACGACCTGAGACGGCGTCTTGCCCGCGCCGTACACGACTTCCGCGTCGCCGGTACGCTCCAACCGGTCGGTGTCGAGCCGGGCGTACCCGAGGTCGTGAATGCCCGGTACCGGGCCCTGATCAGGCAAATGTGTCACGCCGTGAATCTACGTTGCCGGAGCCTGCGGTGCCGCACCCACCCGGACCGCACACGCTGTGCGATCACCTGAACACTCAGGCACAGCAGGGGATGCCTTAGGCTCTAGTTCTGTGTCTTCGACGTTAGCCGGTGCCTTCGGGGTCGCCGCCCTGTTCGTGGCGGTGCTTGCCCTGGTGTTCGCGATCCAGGCCCTCCGGGCGCGCACGGTCCCGGTCGAGAAGACCACCCCTGCCCCGCTCCCCGAACCGGAACCGCAGCCCGTCCTGCCGGAAGCCAAGCCCGGCACGGTGAAGGCGGAACTCCGCCGGCTCGGCAAGGAGCTGGAAGTCACCCGCGGCGAGGTCAAGGAAACGCTGCAACACCTCGCGATCGTCCGGTACGACGCCTTCGGCGACACCGGCGGCAAGCTCTCCTGGTCCCTCGCCCTCCTCGACGACCACGGCGACGGCGTCGTCCTGACGTCGATCAACAGCCGCGCCGACGCCCGCACGTACGCCAAAGAAATCAAGGCCTTCAAGAGCGAGTCCAAACTCTCCCCCGAAGAGGAAGAAGCAATAGAAACCCTCGCCAAAGAAGCCGGCCCCACCGTCGACTGACTGTTGTAGACCCGCGCACTCCCCTTCGCTCAGTGGTCGCCCTTGCACGGGTGGAGGCCGTCCATCAACAGGTTCAGGAGGCGGGCCGCCAGCGGTTTGTGACGGGGTGAGCCGGCCACGGTGAAGATGCCGATCAGGCCGGCTGCGATGTCGTCCGCGGTGACATCGGCCCGGATTCCGCCGGTCGTGCGGCCGGCTTCGAGGATGCTGTCGATGGCTCCGAGGAGCTCGGTGCGGGTGTCGGCGTGGGCGATCTCGCCTGCTTCGATCATCGCGAGCAGCGTGTCGAGCATCCCGTTCTTGGTCGCGATCCATTCGCCGAAGAGATCCATCCAGCGCCGTAGCGCCGCGGCAGGGTCGAGTTGGGCGAGTAGCTCCCCGGCGCCGGCGGTCAGCCGCGAGACCTGGTCGCGGTAGACCGCGTCGACCAGCGACTCGCGGGTGGGGAAGTGCCGGTAGAGCGTGGCAATGCCGACGCCAGCTTCGTTGGCGATCGCGCGCATCGAGGGCTCGTGGTCGGCCGCCGCGAACAGCCGGGTCGCAACGCCGAGGAGCTGTTCGCGGTTACGAGTCGCGTCCGCCCGCGGTCGGCGGCGTTCTGCGGCGGTCAAAACGGATCACGCTCCACTTATGCTAGTTTGGATGCTAACCGGAGCATAATCCGTTTACTCTCGCGACCGGAGACCTCATGAAAGAACCCAGTGTCGGTACGCCGGCGATCAGCGGCCGGGCGGTTCAGTTCGAGCAGTTCGGCGGACCTGAGGCCCTGAGCGTCCGCGAGGTGCCCGTACCGCAGGCCGGCCCGGGGCAGCTTCGCGTACGAGTCACCGCGGCCGGACTGAACCCGATGGACTGGTTCATGACCTCCGATGCGCAGACTGCGGCGCGCTTCGGCTTGAGCCTGCCCTGTGGTTTCGGCACCGACTACGCCGGAGTCGTGGATCAGGTCGGTGACGGTGTGAGCGATTTCGTGCCGGGTGATCGGGTGTTCGGCGGTGCCCTGTCCCGCGCCGTCGCCGACTACGTGGTCGTGGATGACATGGGAACCATCGTGGCGGGCGGCGAAGTGCACCGTACGCCTGACGGGGTCGACGATCGCACCGCTGCCACGCTGACCATCGCCGGCCGAACGGCAGCCGCGGCTCTTGCCGTGGTCACGCCGCGAGCGGGTGAGACGGTGCTGATCGGCGGGGCGGCAGGGGGCGTAGGTGTGTTCGCCGTCCAACTCGCTCGTCTCGCGGGCGCGCGAGTGATCGGGACAGGCTCGCCAAGCTCGGCCGACGCGCTGCGGGCACTGGGGGCCGAGCCGGTCGTCTACGGCGACGGTCTTGTGGATCGCGTACATGCGCTGGCTCCCGCCGGCGTCAATGCGGTCATGGACCTCCACGGCACGGACACTGCACAGGCGGCACGCGAACTCGGCGTACCGGACGAGCGCATCACCACCATCGCAGCCCAGCTCGACGGGATAACCCCCGCCAACGGCGCCACCGCCCCCGAGGGCGCACTCGGGGAAATCGCCGATCTCGCGGCCGCGGGCCGCCTCCGCGTACCGATCGCGTCCACCTTCCCGATCGAACAGATCCGCACCGCGGTCGAACTCCAGGCGGCACGACACGTCCACGGAAAGATCGTCATCGACCTCCAGCAAGGGCGGCCCAGGGACCAGTGAGGAACCAAACACCGCGGGTCGCTCGGGTTTGGGCGGTCGGTCGCGGTGCGGGGGGTGGGTGGGGGCGGGGAGTACGCGGCGACGGAGTTGGGCGGGGCCGCGAGGGTGTATCACAGGTCTCTTTGAGCTCTTCTACCTGCGTTTGGGGACTCTTGCGGTGAGGGCGCCGGGTTCTATTTCGGTGATCAGGTAGCGGCCGGGGCCGATGGGGTCGCCGTCCAGTTGGCGTTGGACGTCTACGGCGGCGTGGATTTCCACTCGGTGGCCGGTGAAGCGTTCCAGGTACATGTCGCTGCGGTTGGTGCGGGTCATCAGGCGCCAGAGGACGATCGGCCACTGGGTGACGCGGCGCGGGGCGATCACGACGACGTCGAGGAGGCCGTCGTCGGGGCGGGCGTCGGGGAGCAGCGGGATGTTGGCCTGGAGCATGCCGACGTTGCCGACGACGACCGTGCGGACGCGGCGTTCGATCGGTTCGGCCTCGTCGATGGTGATCTGGACCCGGACCGACGGGTGGTTCACGTTCTTCGCGGCCGACACCAGGTACGCGGTCCAGCCGATCTGCTTCTTCAGATGAGGCGGGGCGCCGGAGATGATCGCGGCATCCAGACCGAGCCCGGCCATCACGGCGTACCGGTCGTTGTCGAGGTCGTCACCGTGTACGCCGACCAGGTCGATCCGCCGGTCACGGCCTTCGAGGATGCGCTCCAGCGCGTCGTCGAGGTCGAGCGGGATGTGCAGGTTCCGCGCCAGCAGGTTCCCGGTACCGGCGGGGATCACGCCGACCGGGATCCCGGTGTGCGCGAGCGCCGAGCACACCACCCGGACCGTACCGTCGCCACCCGCCACGAGCACCAGATCCGACGCGTACTCGATCGCCGCCTTCGCCATCGCATTGCCGGCGTCGTCCTCGCGGGTCTCCAGCCAGAGCGGGTCCTCGTACCCACGGACCGCGAGCGCACGGGTCACCTTCCGCCGGAACGCCACTCCGTCCCCGACCTTGATCGGGTTCACGATGACCGCCGCCCGCGGCGGTGCCGTCGTACCGTCACTCTCGACCGCGGTACGCCGACGCCGACGCCGCAACCCCGGCCGCAGCCCGAACCCGATCGACGTCGCGGTCAGAATCGCCAGACCGAGCGCCCAGCCGCCGAGGACGTCGGACACGTAGTGCACGTTCAGCGCGATCCGGTCCGCGGACGCGATCCACACCACCGCGATCACCGGCAACAGCACGAGCAACCGGAACCGCCGCCGCCAGCCCCGTACCGACGGCAGTACGACGCCGAGCGCCCCCGCCATCACGAACGCCGCCGCGGCATGCCCTGACACGTACGAGAACCCGCTGGCCTCTCCCAGCATCGGCACAGGTCGTGGCCGCTCGAACACAGCCTTCACCACCTGGACCAGCACCAGCTCCGCCGCCGCCGACGTGAGCAGCCAGAACGTCAGCAGCCGCGCCCGTCGATGCCAGAGGTACGCCGCGACGATCGCAATCACCGCCCGCGACGTCCAGGGCAGTACGACCGCGCCGACGACCTGCCAGAAGTCGATGAGCCCCTCGTGCGCGGCGCCGTACGTCGCGGCCCGCGCCGCCACCGACTGGTCCCACCGCGCCAGCGGGGCCCAGTGCTCGAACACCAGCACCGTCAGCACCGCGAACGGCATCACACCCAGGACGACCGTGAGCGCACGGCCGACCGCGGTACTGGGTGGGTGGTGGTTCATCGGCCCGCTCAGATCCCCCTCGATGATGACGTGTCGCCACCCCATCATCCCGAATAGACTTCGCCGCCAATGACACGCCCCGATACCCTCAGGGTGTGATTGACGCGAAACTGCTCCGTGAGAACCCCGATGTCGTACGCGCCGCCTTGACCAAGCGTGGCGAGAGTACCGAGGTGGTGGACCAGATCCTGGTCGCCGACAGTGAGCGTCGATCGTCCATCTCCGCCTTCGAGGCACTCCGGGCCGAGCAGAAGTCGCTCGGCAAGCAGGTCGCGCAGGCCAAGGGCGACGAGCGGACCGCGCTGCTGGAGCGCACCAAGACCCTGGCCGCCGAGGTGAAGGCCAACGAGGCCGCCGCGAACGAGGCCGCCGATCGGTACGACGCACTCGCCGCCGCGCTACCCAACCTGGTCTCCGACGAGGCCCCGGTCGGTGGCGAGGACGACTACGTCGTGATCGAGGAGGTCGGCAAGCCGCGCGACTTCGCCGCCGAGGGGTTCGAGCCCCGCGACCATCTCGAGCTGGGCGAGCTGCTCGGCGCGATCGACATGGAGCGCGGCGCGAAGATCTCCGGCAGCAGGTTCTACTTCCTCAAGGGCGTCGGGATGCTGCTCCAGCTCGGCATGCTGCAGCTGGCGATCCAGCAGGCGGTCGAGGCCGGCTTCACCCCGATGATCACGCCGACCCTGGTCAAGCCCGAGGTGATGGGCGGCACCGGGTACCTGTCCGCGCACGACGACGTGTACCGGCTCGCGGACCCCGAGCTCTACCTGACCGGTACGTCGGAGGTCGCGCTGGCCGGCTACCACATGGACGAGATCCTCGACCTCACCAACGGCCCGATCCGGTACGCCGGCTGGTCGTCCTGCTACCGCAAGGAAGCCGGGTCGCACGGGAAGGACACCCGCGGGATCATCCGCGTCCACCAGTTCGACAAGGTCGAGATGTTCTCCTACTGCACGCTCGAGGAGGCGGCCGCCGAGCACCTGCGGCTGCTGGCGTGGGAGAAGGAGATGCTCGACAAGATGGAGCTGAGCTACCGGGTGATCGACACCGCCACCGGCGACCTCGGCATCTCGGCGTACCGGAAGTTCGACTGCGAGGCGTGGGTGCCGACCCAGGGCCGGTACCGCGAGCTGACCTCGACGTCGAACTGCACGGACTTCCAGGCCCGGCGGCTGAACATCCGGCACCGGGACGCGGACGGCAAGACGCAGCCGGTCGCGACGCTGAACGGCACGCTGGCCACGACCCGCTGGATCGTCGCGATTCTCGAGACGCACCAGCTGGCCGACGGCTCGGTCCGGGTGCCGACCGCTCTGCAGCCGTACGTCGGTGGTCGTGAGGTCCTCGAACCGGTCGCTCGATGACCGGAGCGCAAGATTTCGGGCCGCCGACAGTAGTTGCCCTGGACATCGACGGAACCCTGCTCGACCACGACGACGGCCTGTCGCCGGCAGTCCTCGACGCGGTCCGGCGGACCGCCGAGCAGGTTCCGGTCGTGCTGGCCACCGGTCGCGCCTGGTCGACGACCGCGCCGATCGCCCAGCGGCTCCGGCTGCCGGCCGGCGGATTCGTTGTCTGCAGCAACGGTGCGCGCACGATCCGTTACCCCGACGGCGCGGTCGTCGACGAGCGCACCTTCGACCCGACGACGGTGATCCGGTCGGTACGCCGGTACGCGCCGAACGCCCGGATGGCCGTCGAGGATGCGGACGGCAGCTACCTGGTCACCGCTCCGTTCCCGGACGGCGACCTGGGCGCGAACGCGAGGATCCGGGTGGTCAGCGACGCGGAGCTCGCGCCGCAACCCGTGACCCGGTTGATCATCCGGGACCCGGACCAGTCCGAGAGTGACTTCGTCAACCTGGCGGAACGCCTCGGCCTGCACGGGGTCAGCTACTTCGTCGGCTGGACGGCCTGGCTCGACATCGCGCCGGAAGGTGTGGACAAGTCGACCGGGCTGAAGGTCGCGCTCGCCCAGCTCGGCCTGGACCCGTCCGGGCTGTTGGCGATCGGTGACGGACGCAACGACATCGAGATGCTCAACTACGCCGGTTTCGGGGTCGCGATGGGCTCCGCGCCGGACGAGGTGAAGGTGGCCGCGGACGAGGTGACGAAATCGGTCCAGGACGACGGCGCGGCGGCCACTCTCAACCGCTGGTTCTAGAACCCCTTTCGGCGACAACCGAATACCTTGACAGTTGACAAGAAAAAGGCCCGGAACCCCTGTTCTCACAGGGTTTCCGGGCCCTTCCCACTGATAGAACTGACAGAACCGATAGTCCGCTGGCGGGCCGAGTATCGGATCAGGCGACTCGCGTGCCGCCTCGCCGGCCCTGGTGCTGCTCGACGACGGTGTCGAACGCGTCCAGCACCGCACTGACCTCAGGACGCGGCCGCGGCGTCTTCGCGGCCGGGCTCTGACCGCGCCGGGCGCGCCGCAGGTGCCGCTTCACCGTCGACAACGAGCAGCCGAGGCGCATCGCCAGCGACTCGAGGCTGTCGTTCGGGTACTGGGTGCGCAGCCGCAGGACTTCTTCGTGGCTCACCGGCCGGCGCGTCCCCCGCGCGCCGGCAAGCTGGTCGAAGTCGTCGGCCTGCACCTCGACGTCGAGCAGGTTGCGGATCGAACGCCGTTGTGCGGCAGTCGTTCCGGCGACGAAACCGCTCACGTCGTGCTCCGCGACCGCGCTGTACAGGCAGTCGGTGAACAGCGGGCAGGAGGCGCACAGCGCCTTCGCCTCACGGACGAGCTGTTCGTACCGCTCACGGGTACGGCGGGTTGCGGACGCGGGCGGCGGCTCTTCCATCAGCCGGTGCTGAAAGACTTCGGGACGGGCGATACAGCCGGTCATTGCCCCTTCCCTGGTGGAAGATGTGTCGACAGCCGCTCGAGAGCTTCTGCCCCCCGGCCCCGCTAGATTGGCGCTGTTGACGGTCATCAAGGCTCCCCAAGTATCAAGACCCGAGTGAACAAACGGTGAACGACGTTCGTTCGCACGGCTCCACTAACCGGTGGACCCGCACTTTGTTGCCGGCCCACCCTGTCGTCCCGGGCGTGGGACGCACCGATCCATAACTCTTGACGCCGCTGCCGCGGTTTTGGTTGCAGCCAATTCCACAACAGTTCTTCGGCGTTTGTGTGTGCTTCCGGAGGTGGGGCGGCATCAGTCGCGCTGATCCAGAACACGCATACGACGCGGCCGAACAGCCCCCGGTTCCCCACCAGACCTAGGCATGGAATCATGCGCCAACCCTGTGGCGCAGGGGAACTTGCTGCCTTTGCAGCATCCTGCCGTAACGGTCTGATGACGTTGTCAAAAGCTCAACGAGATAAGTCAAAAAGACTTGAATCCGATTGACGATCGCTTGCGCCCAAGGCACTCGGAAGGGTAATGCGCGACGGGGTCGTCGAACGTTACGGTTGCCTCGTGAGTGCACCCCGCCTGATAGCCACCGATCTCGACGGAACGCTCGTCCGCAGCGACGGCACGGTGTCCGAACGCACCCGCGCCGCGGTGCTCGCGGCGCAGGCCGCGGGAAGTGTTTTCGTGATGGTCACCGCCCGGCCACCTCGCTGGCTGCACGACCTGTCGTACCTGGTCGGCGACCACGGAGTCGCGATTGTTGCCAACGGCGCCATTCTGTACGACGTCCTGCGGCGTAAGGCGATCCGCACCCGGTTGATCGACCCGACCGTCGCGCTCGAGGTGGCGCGGGCGATCCGGGCCGCGATCCCGGACGTACAGTTCGCGATCGAGCGACCGGACCGCTACGGACAGGAACCGGTCTACCTCAATCGGTGGCCGAAACCCGACGACACGTTGGTCGCGAACGTCGACGTACTGCTCGCCGAACCGGCCGCGAAACTGTTGGTGCGGCACCCGAGTCTGCACTCCGACGACCTGCTCGCCTTGGTGAATCCTTTGGTGGGCCAACGAGTCTCGGCCAGTCACAGCGGAGGTCACGGTTTGGTGGAGATCGCCGCGAGCGGGGTGAGCAAGGCCGCGATGCTGGCCGATTTCGCCGCCAGTCAAGGGATCTCGGCGGACGAGACGATCGCCTTCGGTGACTCGGTCAACGATCTCCCGATGCTCGCCTGGGCCGGCACGTCGTACGGCGTCGCGAACGCGCACCCCGACGTCCTCGCGGTCGTCGACCGGATCGCGCCGGCAAACGACGAGGACGGCGTCGCCGCCGTCCTCGAGGAGTTCTTCCAGCCTTTGAACTAAGGCGTTTCTACAGGTACATCCCGCCGCTGCCCGGGCCGTTGGTCTCACTCGCCTGTGGTGCGGCGGGGAACTGCCCGTCGGCCGGCAGCTGCTGACCGCCCGGGAGGGCGCGGCGCATCTGCTCCAACTGCTGGCGGGCGGCCATCTGCTGTGCGAACAACGCCGTCTGGATGCCGTGGAACAGGCCTTCGAGCCAGCCCACCAGCTGTGCCTGCGCGATCCGCAGTTCGGCGTCGGTCGGCGTGCTGTCGTCGGTGAAGTCGAGGCTGAGTCGCTCCAGCTCCTCGACCAGCTCCGGCGCCAGGCCGCTCTCCAGCTCCTTGATCGAGGCCTCGTGGATCGACCGCAGCCGGGCCCGGGAGGCCTCGTCCAGCGGCGCCGACTTCACCTCTTCGAGGAGCTGCCGGATCATGTTCGCGACCCGCATCACCTTGGCCGGTTGCTCCACCAGCTCGGTGACCGAGCGCGGTTCGTCGTCGCGGTCGTCGTCGTTGCTGTCGGAGCGCGGCGGTCCCTCGACGGCCATGCCGTCCGGCCCGACGATCAGCACCTTGCCGTCCTCGGTGCGCGCCCCGGCCATCGGAACTGTCTGGCCTTCGCTGCTGCTCTCGGTCATTGCCCCATCCTAGTTCGCGGCGCTCACGGGCCCAGGACGGTACCCGGCCGCGAACCTAGGAAGCGCGAGCGCGGTGCCGGCGTACGGCGTCGCGGTTGGCGCAGGCGGGACTGCAGTAGCGCTGGCGACCGGTGCGGGAGAGGTCGGCGTACACGTTGTCGCAGCCGTCCGTCGCGCACCGGCCGAGCCGGGTGACACCGCGGCCGGCCAGGTGCAACGCCGTACCGGTGCTGATCAGGGTCGCGACCAGCCGGCCGACCGGAACATTGGCCGGCCGGTAATGCATGTGCCAGCCGTCACCGGCGTGGTTCGTGAGGCGGGGATGCTCGGTGTACTTGGCGAGCATCGCGTTCACCAGGTCGACGCGGGTTTGTTCGTCGGTGGCGTCGACGACCTGCAACCACTCGTCGAGCGCCGTACGCACGGTCGCGAGGTCCTCCTCGGTCACGCTGCGCGCGCGGACGAGCCGGTTCTCGACACCGCTCTCCTCGCAGCGTGCCGCCAGCTCCTCCGGCGTGTTCGCCGGGCGGGTGGCCAGGTTCACGGCGAGCAGCACCGCGTCCGCGCCGTAAGGGTTGAGATGCATAATGCCATTACATCACGATGGGTGCATGACCGATACCCACCGGCATCGCTGGCGCCCTGTTTCGAGTCACCAGGTCAGCGAGGGGCTGGTGGTATACCAGCAATGCGCCTGCGGCCAATGGCGCATCGCCTGCACACCGCCGTACCCCGTCGCGTACCCCGAGCTCGCGGTACTGGATCCGGCCTGTCAGTGACTGTCCTGCAGGAGGGCGTCGGCGTCCGTGAGCGGGCCTGCTTGTCCGACGAGTACGCCGTCGCGTAGGTAGACGACGCGGTCCGCCCAGGCGGCGTGGCGGGCGTCGTGCGTGACGAGTACGCCGCCGATTCCGTGCTGGTCGCAACGGTCGCGGAGCAACCGCAGTACGGCTTCGCCGGTCTCCGAGTCGAGCGCCCCGGTCGGCTCGTCCGCGAGTAACAGACGGCGCTCACCGACGATCGCTCTGGCGATCGCGACTCGTTGCCGTTGGCCACCGGACATGTCGTCGGGAAACCGGTCCGCGAGTTCTCCGATGCCTACCTCCTCCAGCGCGGCGATCGCGTACTTGCGGGCGCTCCGGCTGCGGGTGCCGTCGAGCTCCAGTGGGAGCGCGACGTTCTCGGCGGCGGTCAGCGCCGGGATCAGGTTGAAGTCCTGGAAGACGTAGCCGATCCGGCGCCGGCGGAGCGCGGCGACCGCGTTCGTACTGAGCGTTGCCAGGTCGTTGCCTTCGACAAGTACTTCGCCGCTGCTCGGCCGGTCGAGGCCACCCGCGCAGGTGAGCAACGTCGACTTGCCGGAACCGGACGGTCCCATCACGGCGACCAGTTCACCGGCCGCGACGCACAGATCCACGCCGCGCAAGGCATGTACGGCCCGCTCGCCCTCGCCGTGGGTGCGGGTCAGGTGACGGATGTCGAGAATCACGAGCGGGCCTCCTGCTGGTCCGGAACCTGATAGTTCTGGGGCTCGGCCCGTTGGGTGCCGCGGTGGCGTAGGAGCATCGCCTCGCAGTGGTCGAGCCAGCGGATCTCGGCCTCGGCGCCGAAGATCATCGACTCGATCACGAGCTGCCAGGAGATCTCGCCCTGGGCGCTGTTCCGCTTCAATCGGGTCAGCTCCTGCAGCGACTGCATCGTCGACATCCGCTGGCGCTGCACGACCGCGCTGACGTCGACGCCCGGTACGGCGAGGGCGAGCGCGAGCTTGATCGCGAGCTCGTCCCGGGGCCGCGACTCACGGGTCACCGGCGTCTCGAACCACTTCGCCAGCTCGGTGCGCCCGGCGTCGGTGATCTCGTACATCGACCGGCCGTCACCCTCGTGGGACGCGGCCCGGACCAGCCCGTCGCGCTCGAGGCGGGTCAGCGTCGTGTAGACCTGCCCGATGTTCAGCGGCCAGGTCGCCCCGGTGGCGGCTTCGAACTCACCCCGGAGCTGATAGCCGTACTTCGGCCCGTCCTGGAGCAGCGCGAGCAATCCGTGCTTGATCGACATGGATACTGAGTATGCATACCCGGTATGCGTGCGTCAATCCGCCGCGTGCAGTCGGCGGACGAGGCGGGCCGTGATCGCCTCCACGTCGTACGGGCGTCCGGTGCCCGGAGTGAGTTGGTCGAGCATCAGCCCGTCGATCGCGAAGTGCAGCAGCCGGATCTCCTCGGCGCCGCCCGGCAGCCCGGCGTTCGCGTTGAAGGCGACGTCGGCGTCGAAGCCCTGACGCAGGGTGCGCGAGAGGATCTCGTGCAGGCCGGGCCGCCGCGCGGCCTCGAGGCGGAGCTCGAACAGGGCGAGGGTGAGTTCGGGGCGGTCGAGCAGGCGCTTGACGATGTAGTGCACGTAGTCGATCGCGAGCTCGATGCCCAGCTCGCGTTCTGCCAGCGGTTCGAGGGCGGCCTCGGCGGGGGCCAGGCGCTCGAAGATTCGCTCACCGAGCGCGCCGAGCAGCGCGTCGCGGGTCTTGAAGTAGTTGGACGCCGTCCCGGCCGGCAGTCCGGCGGCCGCGTCGACGGCGCGGTGGGTCAGGCCGCGGGCGCCCTCGGTGGCGAGCACGTCGAGGCCGGCGTCGGCGAGTTTGGTACGGCGTTCCGCGTTCCGGGGCATGTTGACAGCCTAGCAGGACTTCCACTACAACTGTCGTACTCAATAACAACAGCTGTAGTGATTAGGAGCGAGTATGCAACCGGCAGTATTCGGCGCCACCGTGGTCACCGACCGGCCCGCGGAGGTCGCCGCCTTCTACACGCAGTACCTCGACCTGCAGATCGGGATCGATCTGGGGTGGTTCATCACGGTTCGCCGCGGTACGGCGGACTGGGAGCTGGCGATCGCGGAGCGCGGGCATCCGACGATCCCGGCGGCCGTGTCGGCACTGACCGAGACCGGCAACGTGTTCGGCTTCGTCGTGGACGACGCCGACAAGGTCGCCGACGCGCTCCGCGAAGGCGGCGTACAGCTCGAAGGCGAGCCCGTGACCGAGCCGTTCGGTCAACGGCACTTCTTCGTCCGCGACCCGGCCGGCACCTGGATCGACGTCATCCAACTGGTCGAACCCGACCCGGATTGGGCCGCGGCCAACCTGCCGACGGCCCCATGACCCGCCGGAGCGGATCTCCAACACTCACCAAGTCCGCCCGAGTGGCCCGGACGTCGGCACGCTGAGCGTGCGGCGGCGGCGCCGCCAGGCGTTGGTGAGTGTTGGGGGTCCGCTCAGATGGTGAGCAGGACCTTACCGAGCTGGGCGGATTGCTCGAGGGTCTGGTGTGCCTTCGCGACCTCGGCGAGCGGGAAGGTGGAGTGCACGATCGGGCGGACCTTCTTCGCCTCGATCAGTGGCCAGACGTGGCCGACGACCTCGGTGAGGATGCGGCCCTTGTCCTCCACCGAGCGGGTCCGCAGACCGGTCGCGACGATCGAGCCGCGGCGGCTCATCAGCCGGCCGAGATCCAGTTCGCCGGTGCTGCCGCCCTGCATGCCGATCACGACCAGCCGCCCGTCGAACGCGAGCGCCTTCACGTTGTCGCTCAGGTACTTCGCGCCGATGATGTCGAGGATCACGTCGGCGCCGGCACCCTTCGTGGCCTCCTTGACCACCGACGCCCACTCGGCTTCCTTGTAGTTGATCGCGACGTCCGCGCCGAGCCGGGTGCAGAACTCCATCTTCTCGGTGCTGCCGACCGTGGTCAGCACCCGCGCGCCGTGCGCGACGCCGAGCTGGATCGCCATCGAGCCGATACCGGACGAGCCGCCATGCACCAGCAGCGTCTCGCCGTCCTTGAGATGCGCGGTCATGAAGACGTTGGACCAGACGGTCGCCACGACCTCGGGCAGTGCGGCCGCGCTGACGAGGTCGAGACCGTCCGGGACCGGCATCACCTGCGGTGCCGGTACGACGACCTGCTCGGCGTACCCGCCGCCGGCCAGCAGCGCGCAGCACTCGTCGCCGACCGACCAGCCCTCGACCTCGGCGCCCACCTTGGCGATCCGGCCGGACACCTCGAGGCCGATCGTGCCCGGTGCGCCGGGCGGCGGCGGGTAGAAACCTTGGCGCTGTAGCAGGTCGGCACGGTTCACACCGGCGGCGACGACGTCGATGACGACCTCGTCGACCGCTGGTTCGGGGTTCGGGATCTCGCCGATCCCGAGGACGTCGATCCCGCCGGCACCGTTGCACACCACAGCTCGCATGCTGTTCAACCTACTTGACGAGCTGCTGCATGTCCTCGGCGATGCTGTCCAGGTAAGTGGTCTCGCCTGTCGACTTGAACCAGTCCCATAGCTCGAGCGAGTGGTACAGCCGGTACAGGTCGATCCGGTCCTGCGGCACGGCGCCGTACCCGTCGTACAGGCCCGCGAGTTTGGCGGCATCGTCGTGGGCCGAGTACTGGATCGTCTTCGCGAGGTCGATCAGCGGGTCGGCGGCGATCGCGTTCTCGACGTCGATGAAGCCGTTGACCTCCCCGGTCGTCGGGTCGACGAGGATGTTGCCCTCGTGGAAGTCGTTGTGGCACAGGACGGCGGACTTGTTGTCCGCGAACAGGTGCTGGTGTTGCTCGACGTGCGTTGCGATCTTGGCGTGCAGCTCCGGGTCTCCGTCCAGCTCTGCGAACTCGCGGAGCTTCTTGGCGAACTGGCGGCGCATGTACTGGTCGTTGTCCGGCAGCGGATCGAGGATCTGGTCGGTCAGGTAGCCGTACTCCGGTTGGCTGATGCTGTGGATCCGCCGGAGCAGTTCGCCGAGCTGCGCGTACGTCGTACGCCAGTCGGCCGGTGCTGATTGGGAGAGCGGTACGCCGTCGAGCTTGCTGAGCATCGTGACACCGTCGCCGACGTGCAGGACCTGCGGGACGTACCCACTGGCCACGGGCTCGAGCATTTCGTAGACGTGGACTTCCTTCGCCTGCTTCCAGCGCCACTCCGGCGCGTAGACCTTCACGATCACAGGGCCGTCCGCTGTCTGCACCTCGTACACGGTGCTCAGCTGACCGCCTGTGCGTTGCGTGGTGGTGCCGGCCTTCGTGTGGAGTGCGTCCTCGACCAGTTGCGCGACGTCCATGCTGTTGAACCTACGGGCGCCGTCCAGTGGTTTTCAGTCGTCGAGGTCGGCCCAGGTGTCGACGTCGTCGCCTGCTCGGGTCGGTGCGGTCCAGGCGAGGTCGAGGACGGCGAGAGTACGGCGTACCGACTTGTCCCGTGGGTCGCCTACTTGTGCGATGGCGTCGGCCAGGGCGGTACGGCGGTATGCCGCGGCGAGCTGCTGCTCCTGGCCGGAGGTGTCGCGCAGCCCGTACCCGTCGTGGTCGCCCAGGCTGGTGACGAGGCCGTCTACGTCCTTCGCGGTGATCCAGGGCAGGTCGCAGCTGACCACCACAACCACGGGCGCTGTCCCGTACGCCAGCCCCGCCGCCAACCCAGCCACCGGCCCACCCGCCGGCGGCTCCTCCAGAGTCCACTTCACTTCCCGGTACGCCGTCCGGACCGCCCCCACCACCACCGTCTCCGTAGCTCCCGCAGTGGCACTCAACACCCGATCCAACAACGACACCCCGTCCAACACGAGCATCGCCTTGTCCACCCCTCCGAACCGAGTAGACCCACCCCCCGCCAACACCACCGCGTCGAACTCCACCTCTTCAGTCTCCCAGGCTTGGCGTTCAAGAGTCGGCTTCTTACGGCACCATGGACAGATGAGGATTGCCGTGGTGCAGACCGCCAGCAGTTACGACAAGGCGGCCAACCGGGACCTGGTCACGCGTCTGGTTGCGGACGCGGCGCAAGGCCGCCCGGATCTCGTCGTACTCCCGGAAGCGATGATGTCCGACTTCGCGGTCGACGGAGAGTCGGTCGCGGAGGCCGCCGAGCCGTTGGACGGAGAGTTCGTGGCAACGCTGCGCAAGGCCGCGGTCGAGCACGGCGTGGCGATCGTGGCCGGCATGTTCGAGCGCAGCTGCGACCAGAGCCGCCCGTACAACACCCTCCTCGCGGTCGGCGCAGACGGCGTACTGCTCGGGGCCTATCGCAAGATCCACCTGTACGACGCCTTCGGGTACAAGGAGTCCGACCAGCTCACTGCCGGCGACGTAGCACCGGTAGTGATCCAGGTAGGCGACCACACGCTCGGCCTGATGACCTGCTACGACCTGCGCTTCCCAGAGCTGTCCCGTGCGCTCGTAGACGCCGGCGCGGAGGTCCTGGTCGTCCCGGCGGCCTGGGTACGCGGACCGCTGAAGGAGCACCACTGGACGACTCTCCTCACAGCACGCGCGATCGAGAACACCTGCTACGTCGCAGCCGCCGCACAGAACGGCAAGAAGTACTGCGGCCTCAGTCAGGTCGTCGACCCGCAAGGCATCGCCCTGACATCAGTAGGTGAGTCGGACGGAACGGGGTATGCGGAGGTCTCCGCTGAGCGCCTGGCCGACGTACGCAAGCGCAACCCGTCACTGCAGAACCGCCGGTACTCCGTCACGCCGCGCTGACCAGTGCGCGGACTCACTGGTACCTGAAAATCGCTGACCCGTTAACCTCCAGAGCGTGCTGGATGGGTTTGATCTGGAGCATCACGGCGATCTCGAGGTCGGTGAGGGGTTGGTCGACCTCGCCGTCAATGTCCGCGCGGACACCCCGCCGCCGTGGTTGCTCCACGCGATCACCGCGAGCCTGACCGACCTGGCCGCGTACCCACGTGCGGACGCCGCGATCGGAGCCGTCGCCACCCGGCACGGGGTCGCTCCCGACCGCGTACTGCTCACCGCGGGTGCCGCGGAGGCGTTCGTACTGATCGCGCGGGCGTTCCGGCCGCGGCATCCGGTGGTGGTCCATCCCCAGTTCACCGAGCCGGAGGCGGCGCTGCGTTCGGCCGGGCACCTGGTCGACCGGGTGATCCTGCGGCCCGAGGACGGGTTCGTCCTGGATCCGGCCGCCGTACCGCACGACGCGGACCTCGTCGTCATCGGGAATCCGACCAACCCGACCTCGGTGCTGCACCGCGCCGACGACCTGCGGGAACTCGCGCGGCCGGATCGGCTCCTGGTCGTCGACGAGGCGTTCATGGACGCCGTACCGGGTGAGCCGGAGTCGCTGGCCGGCGCGTCGATTCCGGGACTGGTGGTGATCCGGAGCCTGACGAAGACGTGGGGGCTGGCCGGGCTGCGGGTCGGGTACGTGCTTGCCGGGGCGAGCCTGATCGAGCAGTTGGCCGCAGTCCAACCGCACTGGCCGGTGTCCACTCCTGCACTCGCGGCGGCAATTGCCTGCAGCAACGAGCGTGCGGTCGAGGAGGCCGCGCAGGCAGCGCTCGACATCGAGCGGCAACGTGTCCATTTGCTTGACAGTCTGGGTGCTGTGCAGGGCGTCTCGACGTGCGGCGTGGCCCGGGCGCCGTTCGTGCTGGTGCAGGTTCCGGGGGCAGTGCAGGTGCGGGAATCCCTTCGTTTGAAGGGGTTTGCGGTCCGGCGGGGGGACACGTTCCCGGGGCTGGGGCCGGACTGGTTGCGGATCGCCGTACGGCCTTTCGATGTCACCGACGGGTTTGTGAAGGTGCTGTCCGATGTAATCGAGTTGGCGCTGTAACGCGCCAGGGGGTTTAGCTGAGCTGCACTTTGCGCACAAGATGGCCAGGTGCCCATGGATTGTCTCGGGGCAACTTCTGGCCGTTCGCGAAGGGAGTAGCACGATGGGTCTCAACGACGACGACATGAACACCTCGACCGGAGGTGGCGAAGGCCTCGCCGACGGCGGCGCCAACCAGGGCGGCCACGACGGTGGTGCGGACGGTGGTGCCGGCGGTTACGGCGGCTCGGGCGGAGGCGAGTCGGCTGCTCCCGGCGGCGGCACTGACGGAGACTCGGGCGGCTACGGCGGCGGATCCTCCGAGAGCGGTTCCTCGGACGGTGGGGCTGACGGCGGTGCCGATGGTGGCGCGGGCTACGGGTCCGGTGGGGACTCGGGTTCCGAGGAAGGCTCCGGCTCCGGCGGCGGGTACGGCGAAGGCCCCGCTGATGGCGGTGCTGCGTCGGGTGGTCAGGACGGCGGTGCCGATGGTGGTGCCGGCGGTGACTCGGGTGGCTCGGGGTACGGCGGCGGCTCCGGTGAGTCCGGCGGCTCTGGGTACGGCGGTGGCTCGGGTGACTCCGGCGGTGAAGGGCTTGCCGACGGCGGCGCCACTCAGGGTGGTCAGGACGGCGGTGCCGATGGCGGCGCGGGCGGTTCCGGGTACGGGGGCGGCTCCGGTGACTCCGGTGGTGAAGGGCTTGCTGACGGTGGCGCCAACCAGGGTGGTCAGGACGGTGGTGCCGACGGTGGCGCGGACGGTGGCGCCGGCGGGAACTCCGGAAGCTGGTGAGTACTGTGCCGGAGGCCGGGCCTTTCCCCCAGCACCCGCGGCCTGACGGCGACGGGTCACTGCGGGACGAACGCCCGGCACTCCGGCGCTGTGTAGCAGGCGATCTGGACGAGTTCGCCAGGTCGTACTGGGGCTCGCGCGCCGTGCTGTCGCACGGCCCCGACCTGCCTGCGCCGTACGACGACCTGTTCAGTCTCGACGCCGTGGACGAGCTGTTGTCCCGCCGCGGTCTGCGTACGCCGTTCCTGCGGATCGCCAAGAACGGTGCCGTGGTCGGCGACAACCAGTTCACGGGACCGGCTGGTGCCGGCGCGGAGATCGCCGACCAGGTGCGGGACGACAAGGTGGCCGCGCTGTTCGCCGGCGGGCACACGGTCGTACTACAGGCGCTCCACCGGACCTGGCCGGCGCTGGTCGACTTCTCGACTCAGCTGGCCGTCGATGCGGGTCACCCTGTACAGATCAACGCCTACATCACCCCTGCCGAGTCGCAGGGGTTCTCCGCGCACTACGACGTACACGACGTGTTCGTTCTGCAAGTCGCGGGCGAGAAGCACTGGACGGTGCACGAGCCTGTGTTCGCCGGCCCGCTACGCAACCAGCCGTGGACCGACCACGCCCGCGCCGTCGAGGCGGCTGCACGGGACAAGGCCCCGGTGATCGACGAGGTGCTGCGGCCTGGCGACGCGCTCTACGTGCCACGGGGTTTCCTGCACTCGGCCAAAGCACTGGGTGGAGTGAGCGCGCATCTGACGGTGGGGCTGCACACTCTCACGCGGTACCTGCTCGTCCAGGAGTTGGCCGCGCTCGCGGCGAACCAGGCGTCACTCCGTACTGCGTTGCCGCTCGGCTTCGACCCTGGTGATCCGGAGCAATTGGCGCAGGTACTGCCTGAGGTGATCGAGCTCTTCACTCAAGAGCTCCACACCGCGACGCCGGACGCGCTGGCCGACCGGCTGCGTCGCCGTACGTGGTCGAGCAACCGCCCGGCCCCGCTGCCGCCGCTCGCGCACGCGGCGTCGATCGCATCCCTGGCGGTGGGTACGACGGTCCGCCTCCGCGCCGGCCTCCGCTGCCGGCTCGTCCCCGGCGATCCGCTCGTACTGCAACTACCCGATCGAACGATCACGTTCCCGCCGAGCACAGCGGCGGCCCTCGCCGACCTCACCTCCGGCGCCGACTGCAAGGTCGGCAACCTGCCCGACCTGGACGACGCCGACCAACTGGTCCTGGTACGCCGCCTCCTAACGGAAGCCGTCGTAGTCGCCACCACCCAGTGACGCCCGTCAGCTAAAGCTGAGGCGTCGTCCAACGGTTGCTACTTGAAGCTGAGGTGTGCTGTCGCGGTTGGCGGTTGAAGCGAGGGTGTCGCGTGACGGTTTGTGGGTTGAAGCTGAGGTTGGAGTTTTGGCGGTTGAGGTTGAGGTGTGGTGTGGCGGTTGGTGGTTGAGGTTGAGGTGTCGTTTGCCGATTGTTAGTTGAAGCTGAGGTGTTGTGGACATCAGGTACCGGCCCGAAACCGGCTGCGCAGCCCAGGCCGACCGCCGCCACGACCTCCTGACCGCAACCGCGCCGCCCGCCGAGCGTTGGCTCCTGATCGAATCCCGCGTCCCGTGGCCCCGCCAGGCCCTCACCTCCCTCCAACCCAGCCCCTGGCTAGGCGACGAAGTAGCCCGCCGCTGCAGGTCCCTAGGCATCCGCCCGGTACTCATCCGCCGCCACGGCCGAACCGACCAAACCCAACCCCGCCGCTGGGCCCTAGTCGACTCCCGCCCCACCCAGGAGTCCATCCACTGGGGCGACCTCCCAACAGACGAACACCTACTACAAATCCTCAACAACATCCACGCACAAGACAGAATGGCGGCTGAGCAACGCCTGCAGCCGGGGGCAGCGTCCGAGCATCGCGCGAGGACTGCAGCGGAGCCGCGCATGAGAGGTGGGTCCGCGGTGGAGACGCCTCCCGCATCGGCCGGGGAGCTGGCGGACCGACCTGCCGGTGCAGGAGAAGCGGCGGACCCGCGCGGGGAGCGGGTGCTAGCGGCGGAGCCTCGTGTGGGTGCTGGGTCGGCGGCGACGACGGCTGCGGCATCGGCCGGTGCGGAGGCGGACCGGCCTTCAGCGGCAGGGGAAGTGGTGGGCCCGCCTGCGGGAGCCGGCGAAGGGGTGGGGGAGCGCGTGGCGGCAGGGGAAGCGGCGGGGCTGGCTGCGGGGGCACGAGCAGATGCGGGGCAGGCGGGGGCCGGGGTTGGGGCGTGGAGTGGTGAGCCTGTGTATCTCGTTTGCAGGCATGGGCGGCATGATGCTTGTTGTGCTGTGTGGGGGCGGCCTGTGGCGGGGGCGTTGGCTTCGGTTTATCCGGAGCGGACTTGGGAGTGTAGTCATATCGGTGGGGATCGGTTTGCGGCGAACGTGGTGGTGTTGCCGCACAGCTTGTTCTACGGGCATGTGTCGCCTGCGCGGGCTCTGGAAGTGGCGCGGCGGTATGACGAGCGTGAGGTCGTACCCGAGCTCCTCCGTGGATCGGGTGCGTTCGTGCCGCCGGTGCAGGCCGCGCAGGACTTCGCTCGGGCCGCCGGGCATTCGCTTGCTGTAGGCAACCTTCGGCCGCGGTCCGTCGAAGCACTCTCGGACAACCGCTGGCGGATCCTCCTCGCATCCACCAACGGCCCACTGACCGTCGAGGTCTCAGCTCACCTCGACACCGTCGACGCCCGCCTGACCTGTGCAGGTTCCTCTCCTGCGCAGATCCGCCGGTTCGAACTCCACCACCTCAGCCTCGATCCACCTCCCGATCCGTGACGTGTGCGCCGTAGTACTCGGACTGGCGCGCCATGATGTCGCGCATCGACGTACCGCGAGGCACGCCGTACACCGTGCCGGGGAAGTCCAATTCACGCTGGACCTGCCACAGCTCCTCGTGCCGGTCCGGGGAGAAGAGCTGTGCGGGGTCGCCGGCGGCGATCCATCCGATCGGGAGGACCGTGCCGGCCGTCAGTCGCGAGTTCACGTGCAGCACGCTGTTGATCCGCAGCTCGGCGCCTGCACCGGCGACGGAACCGGGGAACAACGCGGCGCCCGTGGCGATGAAGACCTCGTCCTCGACCGTGGCGCCGTTCACGTGTGCATGGGGACCTACCAGGACCGCGTCACCGATCACCGCGGGATGGGCCGCCCGCCCGCGCACCAGGGCGTTCTCCATCACCACGCTGTTCTCGCCGAGCCGGACCTCGCCGTTCTCCGCGGTCAGCACCGCACCGTGCAGGACCCTGCTGCCTTCGCCGAGGACGACGGCGCCGCAGAGCACAGCCGATGGGGCGACGTACGCGGATGCGGGCACGACCGTCGACGGCCGCGGTGTTCCATCAGCATTGTCGGTGTCCTCTCCTAGATTGACCTCCTCGAAGGTGTACCCGACCGGTGATGCGGACTCTCCACAGCCCGGGTCCTCACAGTCCCGGGCGGCGGTGTCCTCCGGGCCGTCCACGTCGAGGTGGGAGGCTCGGTCCGTCGGACAATCCGGGTGGAGAACCGCGAACTGAGCCAACATTAGAACAGATGTTCGATCAGAAGCAACGCATCCTGACACGTCAGGTGTGATGTCTCTGGACAGTGACGGTCCTCGCTGAGCTCTTCTCTGAGCGTGGCGAGGGCGGTCGGGTTGATGTCGGTCGCGCAGATCGTCCAGCACTCGCGGGCGAGCTGGCGCGCGGCCTCTGCTCCGGTGCCGGCGCCGGCACCGGTGATCACGATAGGGGGGATATGGCGCTCTCCTTCGAGTTTGTTCGTCGCGGCGCCAGAGGTTGCTGGGCGGTCAGGCGAGCGCGTGCTGGAGGAAGTCGATCTGCTCGGTGACGAATGCCTCGAACAGCTCGCCTGAGTAGGGCTCGAAGTGCCCTGTTTCGTGAGTGGAGAGCGTGACCCGCGGGTTCTTGCCGGCGGCCCGGATGGCGGGCCCCGGCGGTGTGGTCTCGTCGCGGCTGCCGACCTGGACGAGTGTCGGCATCGTCAGGTTCCTTAGCGCACGGGCGGGGGAATAGAGCGGGATCGCGAGCGCGAAGCGGCCTGCGACACGCTGGTCGAATGCCTGTCCCGCGGGGACGAGCGAGAGGTAGCCGGCGGCTTCCGGGGCGGTCATGAGCGCCAGAGACCCCGGCGGTCCGGACGCCGGCACGTAGTGCGGGGCGGCGCCGACGGTCGCCCTGGCGATGTCGAGGAGGCCGTGGCCCGTCAGGCGGGTCGCCTGCCGCGGCCCGAGCGCGAGGACGGATGCCGGACCGTGGGTGTGGGGGACCTGCGCGATGACGGCGGCCGCCGACAGCTCCGCTGCGATGGACAGGACGTGTCCGCCCGAGAGGGAGGAGCCCCACAGCACGATCCGGGTCGGGTCGACCTCGGGGCGCGAGCGCGTGTAGGCGACGGCCGCGGCCCAGTCCTGGTGCTGTCGGCGGATGCTGAGCAACTGTCGTGGCTGCCCTTCGCTGGCCCCGAAGTGGCGGTAGTCGAAGATCAGAACGTGGTAGCCGGCTGCGGCGAAGCGCTCGGCGTACGCGTCCAGGCGCATCTCCTTGATGCCCGCGAGCCCATGGGCCATGACGACCGCTGGCCTGGGGTCGGGTCCGGCTGGGTAGAACCATCCGGCGCAGCGGGCGTCGCCGGATGTGAAGGAGATGTCCTGACAGGTCATGGTGCTCTTCCTTCTGGGGATGGGGCGTTGGTCAGCCGTCGATCCGGCGGAGCAGGCTCTGCATCCGCTTGTGACGGTCGATGAGTGCATCGGAGGCGATGCCGAATGCGCCGCGCGCGACGAAGAACGGAACCCATACGCGCGGTGCGATGACTCGGGGGCTGCGCTTCTCGATGCCACGAACGGCGGCCGCTGCGATCAGGTCAGGCGAGACAGGCCTGCCGAGGATTCCTGGGTTGCCGAGGCGAATGAGCTCCTTGGTGACCTCGTCATCGTGGGATGCGCGAATGATGGGCGTGTCGACCCAACCGGGGAACAGCACGCCGGCGGTGGCGCCGGTGCCGGCGAGCTCGCCGCGCAGCGAACGGCCGAAGGCCTCGACGCCAGCCTTGGATGCTGCGTAGGGAGCGTTCCCGATCCCGTTGTAGAACGCGTACACCGAAGCCGTCATGAGGATGTGGCCCCGGGCTGCGGTGACGGCGGGTAGGCACGCGCGCACGGTGCGCCACACGCCGAGCAGATCCACCTCGACGATGCGTTCGAACTCCTCCACGCTGCTGCTCTTGATCGTGGCAGGCTTCTTTGCTGCGATGCCCGCATTCGCGAAGCACACATCGAGCGCACCGAACCGTGCCACGACCTTGTCCACCACTGTCTCCATGGCGGCAAGGTCCGTGACGTCGACCGCCACCGGGAACGCTCGGGAGCCGAGCTCTGCAGCGAGAGCATCAACGGCTTCCTGGCGGAGGTCGACGAGCGCAACGTTGGCGCCCGCCGCGATGAGGGCTCGAGCCGTCGCTGCGCCGATGCCGGACGCTGCGCCGGTCAGGAGGACGGTGGCGCCTGCGAGCTTGAGGGTGGGCATGGGGTTCCTCCGGTGGGTTGCCAGCAGAGTATGGGATCAATCCCAAAGATGGAAGAGGATCCAAATTTGTAGCTGCTACCATCCCGCCGTGACCCTGGACGCTGTAGACCCGGCCGACCCCCCGATCGCCGGTGACGCGGTTCCGGCTCTGACGCGGACCCAGCGGCGAGCAGCAGCGAACCGGCGCTCCGTCGTCGATGCGGCGCGGGAGATCGTCGCCACCCAGGGCATCGACGCCCTGACGCTGGAGGCGGTGGCCGAGCGCGCGGACGTTGCGGTCCAGACCATCTACAACCGAGTGGGGAACCGGTCGGCGCTCCTCGTAGCGGTGGCGGAGCAGGCCATGGAGGAAAGCCGCGGGTACATGGACGCCGCGTACGCATCCGAAGGCCTGCCCGAAGCGCGGATCCGGCTGGTCGCCGGCACATGGGCTCGGTTCGCCCGCGAACGCCCGCATGAGTTCCGCATCCTCGTCGAGCCCGCGGACGAGCCCGAGGCGGCCGAACGGCTTGCCGAGCTCTACGCGATGCAGAGCACAAAGCTGGCGGCCACGATCCGGGAAGGTGTCGACAACGGGGTGTTTCGTCGCGACCTCGATCCTGACGAGGTCGCTGTGACCCTGACTGCAGCGATCAACGGCATCCTGGCCATGGCGTGGCGCCCGGGCGCCCTGCGCGTCCCCGAGCCTCAGATGGACAGCATGTTGACGTCATTCGCCAGTCTCGTTTTGGAAGGGCTGCGCCGACCATGACAACCAGGCCCTCGTACCTCGCACCTCGCGCGTAGCGCACAGAGCGTGTGCGCCACGTTGTGCGCCGTGGATGCCATCTCGTCGAGCGCCGGCGAGGATTCGGCAACCGAACTCGGTCATCAAACGACGCGCACAACTCCTTGGGATTGCGCGGCCCGCCGCCGCGCAGGAGTGTCACCACCACGACGCCCGAAACTGTCACTGATGTCCTGACGCAGAACTGTCACCGATGTCCTGCGACATGACATCCTGACAGGTCAGCGACCGACGCTCAGATCCGCTCGGAACTCAGCCGTGGAGCGACCCGGGCCAGCACGTAGATCGTCAGACTCGCGACCAGCGCCAGTACGGCGAGGACGACCCACGGCAGCTCGTGATGCACCTCGAAGAGCTGCGTGAAGAACCCCGGCGCGAGCACGCTCGAGAAGGTGAACGAGTACTGCCAGTAGGACAGGTACTTCCCCCGCCCGACCGCCGGCGAAATCGCCGCGGACAGGGCGTTGTTGGTCGCCGCATGCAGTACGTCGGCGAACGCGAAGCAAGCTGTAGCCAGCACCAGCACCGGCACGACCCACCCGCCCGGGATGTGGATCTGCAGCGCCATCAGCAACGCCCAGGCTGCATAGGTGATGCCTGCGACCACCATGACGTTCGTACGGCGCCTCTGTTCGGTGTGCCGTACGACGAGCGTCTGGCCGGTCGCCAGTACGACAGACGTTGCCGCGATGAGTACACCGACCAGCCACTTGGGCACCGTGAGCGCCTCGGTCACGTAGACCGGCAGACCGACGCCGAGCATCATCGTGCAGAGCGCCAGCAAGGTGTTGGCGCCGATCAGTACCAGGAACGTACGGTCCTTGCGCAGCAGCGGAGCCGGTCCGCTCTCCTGATTCGTCCGCTCGTGATGCGACGGGTGCAGTCGCAGGAGCAGAAGCCCGGCGACGTAGAACGACACCGCGTTCACAGCCATCGCGATCAGGAACGGTTCGTTGCCGCCGATCGCCAGCAGCCAACCGGCGGCCAGTGCACCGAGAGCCAGGCCACCGGCTTGCATCATCCCGCCGAGCCCGAACCACTTGTCCCGCTCGCCCTCGTCCGCGACGTCCGCGAGCAGACTGAAGATCGCCGACCAGAACACGCGCTGACCGGTGGACATCACCAGCGCGCACAGGAACAACAGCCACTCCGACCGCCCGAGGAAGAAGCCCGTGAACGCCAGGCCCTGGGCGAACTGGGCGGCCACCACGATGTTCCGCGGGCCGACCCGATCGATGATCACGCCGACACCGGCCGGCGCCGCGATCGAGAACAGCGTCGCGACGGTCAGGATCAGGCCAGCGGTCCCGAGCGGGATCTGCGCGACCTTGTTGAAGTACAGCAGCAGGAGCGGACCGGCGCAGCCACCACCGAACGAGTCGATCGCCAGCCCGGCCAGCAGCGGTACCCGGCCGCGGACGTTCGGCAGACCGAGCGAGGCGGCTGCGGGCATGGCGGAGCTCTCCTATCGGTCTTCTCGGCGGCTGGCGAACCCTAGCAAGCGCTCGCCGGCCCATTCCAACCGATTTCAGTCCGCTGCGGGTACCCGTCGTACTCCGACGTTTCGCAGCGGACGCCAGGCGACCGCGGTCGTCACCACCATCGCCGCGAAGGCGATCGCGAACGGCGCGGCCAGTCCGAACCGTTGCGCCAGTACACCTCCGAGGGCCGAGCCGACCGCAGCACCGCCGACCGAAGCCAGCAGGTACACGCTGTTCACCCTGCCCATCAAGTTGTCCGGTGTGACCAGCTGACGCGTTGTAGTCGAGACGATGCCCCACACGACAGCGTGAACACCGAAAACAGCCATCGTGGCGCCGGCGACCCACGGGTTGCGCGTGAGCGCCAGGATGAGGTGGACGGTCGTCTCGATGATCAGCCCGACCCGGAGCAGAGTCACCGGACCGACGCGCGGTTCGAGGAAGTGGTACGTCGGCATGCCGAGCACCCCGCCGACCGCACCGACTGCCACGAGCAGCCCGAACTGCGTATCCGTCAATCCGAGCCGCTCGCGCGCGAACAGGACCCAGGTCGCGAACGCAGCACAGAACGTGATGTTCATGACCAGAATCGACAGGGCCAAGGTACGAACGCCGGCGTGCTGCCACAGCCACCGGACTCCGTCACGTACCTCGCTCCACAGCGCTGCACGAGTAGACGGGTCAGGCAGTGGCGGCCGTACGGCGACCCGTGCGATCAACGTGGCCGCTGCAGCGAAGGTGACCGCGTCGAACACCAACGGCACACCGGCGCCTGCAGCGAACAGCAGCGCGCCCAGTGGAGGCCCTCCAAGCTGCTGAAGCACCGTGCCGCTGGCGAACAACCGGGCGTTCGCCTTGCCGAGGTGCTCTTTCGGTACGGCGCTGACGAGCAGTGCGCCGGATGCGTTGTCTGCAAGGGTTTCCGCGGTACCTAGCAAGAACAGTGCGGCGTACACCGCCCAAAGAGGTGCAGTGTGCAGGAGTACAGCGGCGCCGAGCGCGGCGAGTACCAAGGCGCGAAAGGTGTCAGCGGCAACGATCATCACGCGCCGGTCGAGGCGGTCGACCAGTACGCCACTGAACAACGCGAACAGCAGCCAGGGCAGTTGCTGGACGAACGCGGCAGCACCGACGGCCGCCGGCTGGGTGGTGATCGAGGCGACGAGCAGCGGCCCGGCGGCGAGCATCGCGCCGTCGCCGAGGTTCGAGATAATCGAGGCCGGAAAGATCTTCCGGAAGTCACGCCCGAGCTCGGACGGCACGACGTACGCACCAAGGGAACGCATGTGTACTCCTGAGGGACGCCTCCGCCGCTGCGCACACCGTACCGGCCGCATGCCGCCCCCGCACTCCGTTTCTCCCCACCCCACCTGCGCTATCCTCAACCTTCGGCGGCAACCGCCAGGAGGGCTCGCATAGTGGCCGAGTGCGCTGGTCTTGAAAACCGGTATGGCGGGTGACCGTCATCGTGGGTTCGAATCCCACGCCCTCCGCTCTGTGATGTCTCAGGACATCCCGGACAGGTGAACCCACGTTTCGTGGGTTCACCTGTTTTGTTTGGGGGTGGGTCCGGGTGGTCTGCCGGTGGGCTGGTAGTCCTTGGTGGGGTCGAGGACCAGTTCGCGGAGGAGTTCGCCGGTGGCGGCGTCGACGACTCTGATGTGCAGGTCGTGGACGAGGAGCAGGACGTGGGTTCGGGCGTGGGTTCGTCCGATGCCGATGTGGTGGAGTCGGCCGTTGACCCTGAGCGTGACGACGCCGGTGTCGTCGATGCGGTCGGTGCGGACCCGGTGGTGGACCTCGCCGGCCCGGTCGTGGCTGGGGGTGGCTTTCGGGCGGGCGGTGTAGACGGTCGCGGGGGTGGCTCGGTGCGGCAGGGAGCGGTGCGGGCGGCGGTGGTTGTATTCGTCGGCGAAGACGTCGAGCAGGACCTGGAGCTCAGCAATCGTGACCGGCTGGACCGGCTGGGCGCGCAGCCACTTCTTCAGGGTTTGCTGGAACCGCTCCACCTTGCCGCAGGTGGTCGGGTGGTTCGGGCGGGAGTTCTTCTGGGTGATGTTGAGGCGGCGTAGTTCGGTCTCCAGGCCGTTGCGGCCGCCCTTTCCGCCCGACAGCCGGGTGGTGTAGACCATCCCGTTGTCGGTCAACGTCGAGGCCGGGATGCCGTGTTCTGCAACGGTTTCGCGGAACGTGGTGGTCACGATCGGCCCGGTGATCCGGGGGTGCGCGGTCACGCTCAACGCGTAGCGCGAGTGATCGTCGAGCCAGGTGATCACTTCGACGTCTCTGCCGGGTGACCCGTCGAGGCGGGTGAGGCGGTAGTGGGTGAAGTCGGACTGCCAGCACTCGTTCGGCTGCTCAGCGGCGAACCGCAGGTACGACGCCCTGGGCCGCTTGCCCGGCTCCGGTGTCACGGCGCCGGCGCGGGTGAGGATCCGGTGGATCGTCGCCCGCGACAACCTGATCCCGTGATGGTGTTGCAG